>NZ_JAFLWU010000009.1:0-194201 GCF_017316265.1 Pseudomonas sp. Marseille-Q1929 | reverse complement strand
ACCCCCACATGCAAATCCGGCACCCGTACCCCTCGATCCAGATTCAACTGCAAAATCTGCGCAAACGGCACCATCCTGCGAAACGCCGCATCCGACGGATACCAACGATCAATCAAGATAATGCTGTCAGCCGGCTGCTTGACCAACACATGCTGCGAGATCCAAGCCCGGCTATCCGCCAGGCGCTCACACACCGCCCATTCCAACTCCCGGCAGGGATCTCTGGCGAGTTTGTTGACGAGGGCCATGGTTTCCCCCCTAAAGGGATCACTCTTTTTCTCACACAGGCGGATGACCTTCTTGCCCTGGGCCCGCAGTTCTCGGGTAACGGCCTCCAACAACGTGGTTTTCCCGGCCCCCTTGGGCCCATCAAGCGCAACAAACAGCGGACGATTCATGCTTCAAACAACGATAAAAAAATTGGCGACCACTCTACCCCGATTTCTGCCTAGCCGAACCGTGGAATCGCCAACCCCAGGCTCTCGCGCAAGGTCGTGCCTTCATACGCCGTGCGATACACCCCGCGCTCTTGCAGCAACGGGATGACTTCCTGGGTGAACCGCGTGAATTGCTCCGGGTGCCCTATATAGATGTTGAACCCATCCACCGCGCGCGCTTCGAACCAATCGGCGATTTTCTGCGCGACGGTATCCGCCGAGCCTACGAACGCCCCAGGGCGCAGCTGTCGGCCGAATTCCACCGCTTGGCGTAGGGTGAAGCCTTTCTCCCGCGCCTGGTCGGCAATGCGTTTGGCGGCGGTGAAGAAGCTGCTGCGCGCGGCCTCCAGGCTCTCCTGGGGAAACGGTGCATCCAGGTCGTATTGGCTGAAATCATGCCAGCCAAAATTACGCCCAAACTCCTTAAGAGCCAGTTCAAAGCTGTGGTCGACCTGATGGTAATGCTGCTCGATTTCCCGGGCGTGGGCATCGCTGTCACCCACATAGATTTCAGCGCCGGGCATCACCAATAACTGTGATGGATCGCGGCCGTGTTGCAGCGCCCTGCCCTTTACATCCTGGTAAAACGCCTGGCCCTGTTCGATGCTCGCGGCGTGGGTGAAGATCACGTCCGCCGTGGCGGCGCCGAGGTCGCGGCCTTGTTCTGAGTCGCCGGCCTGGAAGATCACCGGTTGGCCTTGGGGCGAGCGTTGGATGTTCAGCGGGCCGACCACGGAAAAATGCTCGCCTTTGTGATCCAGGCTGTGCAGTTTGCTCGGGTCGAGGAACTGGCCGGTGGCGCGGTCGCGCACGAAGGCATCGTCTTCGTAGGAGTTCCACAGCCCTTGCACCACTTGCACGTGTTCGGCCGCGCGGCCGTAGCGTGTGTCGTAGTCGTAGTGCTCGTCACGGCTGTAGTTGCCCGCCGTGCCGGCATCGCCGCTGGTGACCACGTTCCAGCCGGCGCGGCCTTTGCTGATCAGGTCGAGGGAGGCCAGTCGCCGTGCGACGTTGTAGGGTGAGTTGTAGGAGGTCGTCAGTGTTCCCACCAGGCCCAAATGCCGGGTGCTCACCGCCAGCGCGGACAGCAGCGTCAGCGGCTCCAGGCGGTTGAGGTAGTGGGACGGCGAGCCCGGGGTGATGAACTGGCTGTCGACGATAAACATCAAGTCGAACAGTGCCGCCTCGGCCTGGCGGGCGATGTCGATGTACCAGTCGACGTTCACGCTGGCATCGGCCGGCAATTGCGGGTCAAGCCACAGGTTGTGGCGGCCCGGCCCGCCGCAGCCCATGGTCAGGGCGCCGAGTTTCAGCTGTCGTTTGCTCATGTGTGCGGTGTTCCTTGCGGCGTTCAGGGCTGGGTTTTGGCGACGGCGGGCTGTAAGGCGCCGGCAAAGGAGGCGTCGAACAGGCTGGCGGCGGCGTAGGACTTGACCAGGCCTTCGCTGGCGAAAAAGTCCACGGTCTTCTGCGCGTCTACCGGCGACTGGGCGGTGACCGGCTCAACCGTCGTGCGGGCGCGGGCAAACCAGGCGCGGGCGATGTCGGCGTCGGCGCGGGTGCGTTTGGCCCAGGCATCCGCATACGCGTCGGCGTTGGCCGGGTTCAGGCGTGTCCAGTCGCGGGCTTTTTTCAGGCGTTGGAGGAAATCACTGATCTGCGCGCGTTTGGTGTCCACGGCTTTGGTATTGGCCGCGATGTAGCTCTGGGCCGGGATCAAGCCGTCAGCCGTTGCCAGCACCCGCGCACCTTGGCGTTCCTGCTGGGTGACGTAGGGTTCCCAGGTGGCGATGACGTCCACCGAACCGCCTTCCAGCGCATGGGAAGCATCCAACGCACTGAGGTAACGGAACTCCAGCGAATCCCGAGCAACGCCGGCCTTGTCGAGTGCGGTCAGCAGCAATTGCTGGCTCCAGGAGCCTTTCCAGATCGCTGCGCGCTTGCCGGCAAGGTCCGCGAGGCTATGGATCGAGGATTCCTTTTTCACCAGAATGGCCACGCCGTCGAGGTTTTGCCGGGTGACGGCAATCACCTTGATCGGCGCGCCCAAGGCGCCGAGGAACAGCACCGGCGCATCGCCGAGCAAGCCGATGTCCAGGCTGTTGGCGTTCAGCGCCTCGGCCACCGGTGAACCAGCGGTAAATTGTTTCCACTCCAGGGTATAGGGCAGGTTATCCAATACCCCCGCTGCCTCCATGACAGCCTGAGCGTTGTAGCTTTGGTCGCCGACGGTCAGGGTCTGCGCCTGGGCCGTCAGGCTGAGCATCGCGCCAGCCAGGGCCGCCGCCAGTGTTGTCAGGTAACGCACATCAATCTCCAGATGCCTTCTCAGGCAGGTCAGGTCGATCCGCGCGCGCGGTCTCGGCAGTATTCACAAGGTGGACTACGATGAGGCCAGGATCGCGCCGTGTAAAATACCTATAATGCATAACCTAATTCTATAATAATGCGTTAGATGCATTTTCATCATCGGTGCACCCCACGGCACATTGCGCAGTGCCCGGCACCACCTACACTGATTTGAACCCGGTTTTCCCCGTGTCCTTTTCAGCGAGCCCGCCTGATGCAGATCGGCCTCCCTCGACAAGCCTCTCGCCTGGCCCCCTTGAGCCTGTTGTGTCTCGCCCTCGCCGCCTGCACCGTCGGCCCTGACTTCCAGCGCCCCGAGGTGCCCGCAGGCGCGGGCTATACAAAAGAAAACCTGACCCGCACCGACCATGCCGATATCGACCCCGGTGGCTCCGCACAACAGCTGGTCGAAGGAATGGACATCCCCGGGCAATGGTGGACGCTGTTCCGCTCGCCCGCGCTCAATGCGCTGGTTAAAGAAGCCTTGCGCGCCAACCCGGATGTCAGCGCCGCCCAGGCCGCGTTGCGCCAAGCCAACGAGTTGGTCTACGCCGACCAGGCGTCGCTGTTTCCTTCCGTCAGCGCCAATGCGTCGAAAACCCGCGAGAAGCTCTCCGGGGTACAGACCGGCAGCCCGTCGTCACCGATTCTCACGGTCAACTCGGCGTCATTGAGTGTGTCCTACGCCCCGGATGTGTTCGGCGGCACCCGCCGGCAAATCGAGTCCACCACGGCGCAAGCCGAGTACGAGCGCTTCCAGCTGGAGGCGACGTACCTGACGTTGACCGCCAATGTGGTCAATACCGCGATCAACCTGGCCTCCATCCGCGACCAGGTCGCCGCCACCGAAGCAATCATCCGCCTGCAAAGCGACCAGCTCGATCTGTTGCAGGCCCAGCGTCAACTCGGCGCCATCGGCAATACCGACGTGCTCACCCAGCAAACCACTCTGGCGCAAACCCGCGCGACGTTGCCACCGCTGCAAAAGCAGTTGGCACAAACCCGCAACCAGCTGATGGCGTACCTGGGCCGGTTTCCCAACCAGGACAGTGGCGAGGCGTTCAACCTCGCGTCCCTGCACCTGCCGCAAGAACTACCTGTCAGCCTGCCCTCGGCCCTCGTCGCCCAACGGCCTGATGTGCAATCGGCGCAAGCGCAGTTGCATCAGGCCAGCGCCAATATTGGCGTGGCCGTGGCCAACCAACTGCCGCAGTTCAGCATTACCGGGTCGCTGGGTTCCACGGTGGCCAGCGGCACCAAGCTGTTTTCGGCCGGCACCGGCGTGTGGAGCCTGGCCGGGGCGATTGCCCAGCCGATTTTTGATGCCGGCGCACTGGAACACCGCAAGCGCGCCGCCGTCGCCGCCTATGACGAGTCGGCCGCGCGCTATCGCGGCACCGTGCTTATCGCGTTCCAGGATGTGGCCAACGCTCTGCGCGCGCTGCAAGCCGATGCCGACGCGCTCAACCAGCAGGTGCTGGCCGAGCGTTCGGCGCAAGCCAACCTGGACCTGGTGCAAGCCCAGTTCAAGCTCGGCGCCGTGGCCTATATCAACCTGCTCACGGCCCAGCAAACCTACCAGAACACCGTGCTGGCGCGGGTTCGCGCGCAGGCGGCGCGGTACAGCGACACCACGGCGCTGTTCCAGGCCCTGGGCGGCGGCTGGTGGAACCGCAGCGACGTAGACCCCGGCACCGCAGGCCGCCCGGACCGCTTCGGCCTGCCCACCTGGCAAGAACTCCGGCCGCCCCACACGGCGGCGACTGAACCGACTCATTGATACAGCGAGAACCTCCATGGCCGACGTCCAGACTGCCTCTCCCCTGCCCCCGGCCCCGCGCAAGCGGCGGTTGTGGCGGCCCATGCTGATCATGGTCGTGGTGGTATTGGTGATTGTCGCGATCATTGCCGGGGTGAAATTCGTGCAGATCTCCGCGCTGATCGCCCAGTCCAAACAGCCCATGCCCGCCGCCGTGGTCACGGCGCTGCACGTGCCGTTCGAAGACTGGCAGCCCAGCGTCACCGCCGTCGGCTCGATCAAGGCCGTGCGCGGCGTGGATGTGACCACCGAGGTGGGCGGCATCGTACGCACCCTCGGCTTCAAGCCCGGGCAGGAAGTGGCGGCCCAGGCGCTGCTCGTGCAATTGAATGCCGACTCGGACATCGCCCAGCTGCACGCGCTGGAAGCCACCGCCGACCTGGCCGCCATCGTGCTCAAGCGCGACAAGGCGCAACTGGCGGTGAACGCGGTGTCCCAGGCCCTGGTGGACAGCGACACCGCCGACCTGAAGGCCAAGCTCGCCGCCGCCGAACAACAACGCGCCCTGGTGGAGAAAAAGTCCATCCGCGCGCCGTTTGCCGGGCGTATCGGCATTACCGGCGTCAACCCCGGCCAGTACCTCAACCCCGGTGACAAGATCGCCACGCTGCAAACCTTTGACCCCATCTACATCGACTTCACCGTGCCGCAGACCCAACTGGAAGCCATCGCCATCGGGCAAACCGTCGCCGTGACGGCGGACGGCCTGTCCAATCAAACCTTCACCGGGCGCATCACGACCCTCGACACCCAGTTCGACGCCACCACGCGCAACGTCACCGTCGAAGCCACCGTCGCCAACCCCAAGCAAAGCCTGGTGCCGGGGATGTTTGCCCGCGCCGTGGTCAACGCCGGCAGCCCGCAGCGCTACCTCACCGTGCCGCAGACCTCGGTGACCTACAACCCCTACGGCACCACCGTGTTCATCGCCACCGCGAGCAAGAACGACAAAGGTGAAGAAGTGCTCACGGCGCAACAGACCTTTATCAAGACCGGCCCGACCCGTGGCGACCAAGTGGCGATTGTGTCCGGAGTGAAGGAAGGCGACCTGTTGATCACCAGCGGCCAGATGAAGCTGAAAAATGGCTCGCCCGTGAAGATCGACAACAGCGCCGCGCCCTTGAACGACCCCGCCCCGACTCCCCAAGAACACTAAGGGTGCGCCATGAAATTCACCGACACCTTTATCTATCGACCGGTCTGGGCCGTGGTGGTCTCGCTGTTCATCCTGATCCTGGGGCTGCGCTCGATCTTTGAATTGCCGGTCAACCAATGGCCGCGCACGGAAAACACCGTGGTCACCATCACCACCGCCTACTACGGCGCCGACGCGTCTACCGTCGCCGGGTTTATCACCCAGCCGCTGGAATCGGCGATTGCCCAAGCCCAGGGCATCGACTACCTGTCGTCATCCAGTATCACCGGCGTGTCCACCATCACCGCGACCCTGCGGCTGAACTACGACGCCAGCAAGGCGCTCACCGAGATCAACACCCAGGTCAACTCGGTGAAGAACCAGTTGCCGGCGCAGGCCCAGGAACCGGTACTCACCGTGGCGGTCGGGCAAACCACCGACGCCATGTACCTGGGCTTCTACAGCGACACGCTGCCCACCAACAACATCACCGATTACCTGGTGCGCGTGGTCAAGCCCAAGCTGGACTCGGTGCAGGGCGTGCAAACCGCCGAGATCCTTGGCGGGCGCCAATTCGCCCTGCGCGCCTGGCTGGACCCGGACAAACTGGCGGCGCATAACGTCACCGCGCAGGATGTGGCCACCGCCCTGGCCAACAACAACTACCTGTCGGCCGTGGGTTCCACCCGTGGGCAAACGGTCACGGTGGACCTGACGGCCGGCACTGACCTGCACACGGTGGATGAATTCAAGCAACTGGTGATCAAGCAAAAAGGCGATGCCCTGGTGCACCTTGAGGACGTGGCCAACGTCACCCTCGGCGCCGAAAGCTACGACAGCAGCGTGGCGTTTTCCGGCAAGCGCTCGGTGTTCATCGGCATCAAGGTGGCGCCCAGTGCGAATATCCTGACCGTCGCCGACAGCGTGCGCGAGGCCTTCCCCGAGCTGCAAGCCCAACTGCCCGCCGGCGTGCGCGGCGAGATCGTGTATGACTCCACCGCCTTCATCAACACCTCGATTGTGGAAGTGGTGAAGACCCTGGCCGAAGCCATGGTGATTGTCTCGGTGGTGATCTACCTGTTCCTCGGCTCCTTCCGCGCAGTGATTGTGCCGCTGGTGGCGATCCCGCTGTCGTTGGTCGGGACGTTCTTTGTGATGTACCTGCTGGGTTACTCCATCAACCTGCTGACCCTGCTCGCCCTGGTGCTGGCGATCGGGCTGGTGGTGGATGACGCGATTATCGTGGTGGAAAACGTCGACCGGCATATCAAGGAGGAAGGCAAAGGCGTGCTGGAGGCTGCGCTGGTGGCGGCGCGGGAGCTGGGCGGGCCGATCCTGGCGATGACCGTGGTGCTGGTGGCCGCCTACGTGCCCATCGGCCTGCGCAGCGGCCTGACCGGGGCGTTGTTCAAGGAGTTCTGTTTCTCCCTGGCGGGCGCGGTGACCGTGTCCGCCGTGGTGGCGCTGACCCTGTCGCCGATGATGACCTCGCGCCTGTTCAAGCCCGGCCAGGAAGAAGGCCGCTTCGCCCGCCGCCTCGACGGCTATTTTGACTGGCTGCGCGGGCGCTATCACCGCATCTTGTCCGGCGGCCTGGATATCTGGCCGGTGCTGGTGACCTTTGGCTTTGTGCTGTTCCTGCTGGTGGCCGCCAGCGGCATGACGGCCAAGAGTGAACTGTCGCCCACCGAGGACCAGGGGCTGGTGTTCATGCAGATCAAGGGCCCGCCGACCGCCTCGCCGCAGCAGATGGAGCGCATTGCCGACCAGGCTTTCCAGATCGCCAACAAAGAGGCCGAGTACGCGCAAATGTTCCAGCTCACCGGCCTGCCTGCGCTCAACCAGGGCCTCGGCGGCGTGCTGCTCAAGTCCTGGGGCGACCGTACACGTTCCCAGGCCGAGCTGATCCTGGACTTGCAGCAAAAATGGAACCAGGTGCCGGGCGCGACCATCGCGGCGTTCCCCTTGCCGTCGCTGCCGGGCGCCCAGGGTCTGCCGGTGCAGTTCGTGATCACCACCACCGACTCCGTGGAAAACCTCAACGAAGTCGCCGAGGCGGTGATGGCCGAGGCGCAGAAACAACAGCTGTTCTGGTTCGCCGACATGGACCTCAAACTGGACAAACCCCAAGCGCGGCTGGTGGTCGACCGGGAAAAAATCGCCGCCCTCGGCATGACCCAGGCCGACGTCGGCGCCGCACTGTCCGCCGCCTTGGGCGGCAACTACGTGAACTACTTCTCCACCGCCGGGCGCTCGTACAAAGTCATCCCCCAGGTGTTGCAGGTGGACCGCCTCAACCCGGAGCAGATTCTCGACTACTACATCCGCACACCTGGCGGCGCGATGATCCCGGCGCGCACCGTGGCGCATATCGAAACCTCGACGCAACCGGAGTCGATCAACCACTTCCAGCAACTCAACTCGGCGACCCTGGCGGGCGTGAGTGGCGTGGCCCAGGGCGAACTGCTGGGCAAGCTGAACGCGATCCTCAACAACATCGCGCCGTCGGGCTACACCTCGGATTTCGCCGGCGAATCCCGGCAGTTCATCCAGGAATCCGGTGGCTTCGTCGGCCTGTTGCTGTTCTCGATCCTGATCGTCTACCTGGCGCTGGCCTTCCAGTTCGAGAGCTTTCGCGACCCGGTGGTGATCCTCTTTTCCGTGCCGCCCGCGCTGTTTGGTGCGCTGGCGTTTATCACCATGGGCTTCGCCTCGATCAACGTGTACACCCAGGTCGGCCTGGTGACACTGCTGGGCTTGATTACCAAGCACGGTATCTTGATCGTGCAATTCGCCAACGAACTGCAACGGGCCGGCCGCAGCAAACGTGAAGCGATTGAAGAGGCGGCGGCGGTACGTTTGCGCCCGATCCTGATGACCACCGCCGCGATGGTGCTGGGCGTGGCGCCGCTGGTCTGGGCCTCGGGCGCCGGGGCTGCGGGGCGGCATGACATGGGCCTGGTGATCTTCAGCGGGCTGTCGATCGGCACCTTGCTCACCCTGTTTATGGTGCCGGCGATGTATATGTTTATCGGCGCCACTCACGCCCACGCTGCTGAATCGGTGCAGCACCCTATGTGAATTGCGCATGGGCCATTCTTAAACGTCATAATCCTACCTTTTCCTACATGGTAATCTGCCACGTCCACCCACAGGCATTGATCGTATGCAGTCAATGGCCCCACCAGGAAAGATCATGCCGAAAAAGTCCCACACAGCCCTGCGCCGTAATTTCCGTGAACTGCTGGCAACGCCTGCGTGCGTTGAAACCGCTTCTGTCTTTGACCCGATGTCTGCCCGCATCGCCGCCGACCTGGGCTTCGAAGTCGGCATCCTGGGCGGTTCCGTCGCCTCCCTGCAAGTATTGGCAGCCCCCGACTTTGCCCTGATCACCCTGAGTGAATTCGTCGAGCAGGCCACCCGCATCGGCCGCGTCGCCCAACTGCCGTTCATTGCCGACGCCGACCACGGCTACGGTAACGCCCTCAACGTGATGCGTACCGTCGAAGAACTTGAGCGTGCCGGCGTGGCCGCGTTGACGATTGAAGACACCTTGCTGCCGGCGCAATTCGGGCGCAAATCCACCGACCTGATTTCCATCGAGGAAGGCATCGGCAAAGTGCGCGCCGCCCTGGAAGCACGGGTTGACCCTGAGCTGTCGATCATTGCCCGTACCAACGCCGGCGTGTTGCCCACCGAAGCGGTGATCGAACGCACCCTGGCCTATCAAAAAGCCGGTGCGGATGGGATCTGCATGGTTGGCGTCAGCGACTTCGAACACCTGGAAAAGATCGCCGAACACCTCACCGTGCCGTTGATGCTGGTGACCTACGGCAACCCGAAACTGAACGACGCTGCACGCTTGGCCAGCCTTGGCGTACGTGTAGTGGTGGCCGGTCACGGTGCCTACTTCGCGGCGATCAAAGCCACCTACGACAGCCTGCGCGCCCAGCGCCAGCTGACCCACAGCACTTCCAACCTCAGCGCTACCGAACTGACGCACACCTACACGTTGCCCGAGAACTACGTGGCGTGGGCGAAAGAGTTCATGGATGTAAAAGAGTAGTCCTTACCTGCCAGGTAAGCGGTGAATGCCCTCCTACTGCCTTGGGCTCACCGCCACCGTTGGCATGGCGTCAGTTACCCCGCTTCCCCCCTCTTAAAAGTCATAACGCGCCGTTGCGCCCAGCGTCCGCGGAGTGCCCAGCACCCCGGTATAAGCGCCGTTTGGCGAGTTCCACAGTGTGGTGTAGTAGGTCTTGTCGAAGGCATTTTTCAGCCACAGCGACAGGTCCCATTGCCCATCCCCCCAATTCCCCCGCACTCCCGTGGACAGGTTGACCAACCCGTAACCCGGCAATTGGGCTTCGCGCGAATCGTCCACCGTACCCACCGCATGGGAGCGCCACGCATAGTTGCCGTTCACATACGGCTGCAAACCGTTATTCATCTGCCATTGATAACTGGCGCTGGTGTTGTAGATCCATTTCGACGCCCCGACCACCGCGTGCCCACTCAAATCACAGGCAGCGGGCGCTCCCGGGCGCAGGGCGACTTCGGCCGGGCACGGCGCGTCCTCGTAAGACAGGTAGCGCACGTCATTCCATGAACCATTCACGCTGACCGTCAGGCCCCGCAGCGGCCGCCAATTGCTTTCCAGCTCCAGGCCACGGCTGCGCACGGTGCCCGCGTTGGTCAGGTAGCTGGTGAGGTTGGCGTCGTCGTAGGCATTGGTCTGGTAGCCGTGCACCACCGTCCAGAACAGGTTGGCGTTGAGCAACAGGCGCTGGTCGAGCAAGGTGGTCTTGACCCCCAGCTCGGCATCGTTGGCGCGTTCGCTGCCGATCAACAACGAGTCGGCCCCAGCGACCGGTGCACTGGCCACACTGAGGTTGACCCCACCGGACTTCTCGCCGTGGGACAACGACGCGTACGCCAGTACGTTCTCGTCTACCTGCCAGGCGAGACTGGCCAGCGCCGAGGGGCTGAAGCTGTAGAGGCTCAAGTCCCCGGAGTCATACGCGCCGAGCCGCCCGGCCCTGGCCCCCGCCGCAGCCCCCGTGACCGCAGCACCGCCCACCGGCGCGTTGCGCGTCACCTGCGCCAACTTGCGTTCATAGGTGCCGCGCACGCCGAGGATGAAGTCCAGCGCGGGCGTCAAATGCCAGGTGCCTTGGGCAAACGTGGCAAAGCTGTCGGTATCCACCGTGCCATGCCCCACGCTGCTGACATCGTTCAGCGCGCCTTGGGCGGTGCCGTTCCAGGTGTCGGCCAGCGGGCCGTAATCAGTGAACACGGTGTTGCGCATCTCTTGGCGGAAGTAATACGCGCCCAGCACATAGTCAAAGTGTTCGCCCACCGGCGAGGCCAGGCGCAGTTCCTGGGAGTATTGCTTGTCGCGGGCGGATTGACCGACGTTGTGCATGACCTCGACGTTCAGTTCGTCATCGTTGCGCGGGGTAAAATCCCACCAGCGATAGGCGCTGATGGAGGTCAGCGTGTAGTCGCTGGGCAAGGTCCAGTTGGCTTCCAGCGAGGTGCCGCCCTGGAACACCTTGACGCTCTGGCCGGCGTCCAGATTGACGCGGCGCCCGCTCACCAAGGTCGCGCCCACGGCGGCGGCGCGCTGCTCGTAGCGGTTGACGCCGTTGATCGTCGGCCCGGTGCTGAACAGCGAACGGGTGCCGGCGCTGGAGTCTTCTTCGTGGTAGTCGGCGATCCAGCGCAGGTTGAAATCCGTGTTGGGCTGGAACAGCAACTGTGTGCGAAAACCCTGGCGTTGTCCGCCGCCGAGGGTGTGGCCGTTGTATTGGTTCTCGACGTAGCCGTTTTCATGGGTGCGATACAGCGCAATCCGCCCGGCCAAGGTGTCGTTGAGCGGGCCGGAAAGACTCGCCTGGGTTTGCACGTAACCGTCCTCGCCCAGTGAAGTGGCGAGGCTGCCCTGCGGGGTAAACGTGGGGCGCCGCGTGGTGATGTTCAGCACACCCGCCGTAGTGTTCTTGCCAAACAAGGTGCCTTGGGGCCCGCGCAGCAGTTCGATCTGCTCGACATCCAGCAGGTCGAACACCGCCATGCCTGGGCGACCGAGATATACGTTGTCGAGGTAGATCCCGGCGCTGCCCTCCAGGCCGTCGCTGGCCGGGTTGTTGCCCAGCCCGCGAATCGACAGGCTGGATTGGCGCGCATGCATAAACGCCACGTTGATGCTGGGCATCGCCTGCTGCACATCCTGCAAGCGATACAGGCGTTGCTCCTCCAGGGTTTGCGCGCCGAGCACGCTCATGGCCACGGGGACGTGCTGGGCGTCTTCGCTGCGCCGGCGCGACTCCACCGTCACCGCTTGCAGCACGGTATCGGCGGGTTCAGGTAACGTCTCGGCCGCTGCCGGCAGGCCTTGGATCAGCGCGCAAACGCCCAGTGCAGCCACGCGCAAAGGGCGCGAATAAAGCAGAATCATCGGTGGTTCCTTATTGCTGGGATGAGTCGATACTTCGCTGCGCGTGGCCTGCGTGAGCGTGATCGTTGCGGGGTTGGGTCAGTCGCGCAGCCAGGGGATGTCCTGGCGCTGGTAACGGTGCGCGCGGAAGATCGCGTTGTTTTCCCCCGGCAAGTAGCGGCGCGAGGCTGCATCGGGATAGGTGGCGAAGTGCGGGTTGACGTACTCCCACACCACGTCACCGGCCGGAGTGACTTCGAACAAACGGCCGAAGTTGGCCTCGGTCACCAGGGTATTGCCGTTGTGCAGGCGCTGGGCGCCGCCCATGAACGGCGTGAAGAAGGCGTAGCCCGGCGTGTCGGCGTATTGCCACACGATGCGCTGTTGCTGCGGGTCGATTTCGAGGATGCGCGAGTGCGGCATGCTGATGTGCGGGCGGGAAATGCCGTTGTCGAACACCAGGATGTTGCCGTTCTCCAGCTCGCTCGGGCAGTGCTGCTGCGCCACCAGGTCGTGCCCGAGGCGCCATAGCACCTCGCCGCTGCCACGCTGGACGGCAATCACCGACGACACGCTGCGCAGGCTGAGGATGACTTTGCCGTCGCGGCCCGGCGAGACGGCGTTGGTCATCGGCCAGTGGTAACGCTCGAACGTCGCGTGCAGGGGGTAATCCTCAGGCAGCAGGTGTTCCCAGCTGCGCCACTCCCACACCACCTGGCCCTGGCGGTCGACTTCCTTGACTACATCGGCATAGATCACCCCACCGGCCGCCTCGCTGCCGGGAATGCCGCCGACCACACGGCTGGCCAGTGCCGCGCTGAGGGGCTCGACGGTGGTGTACAGCAGGTTGCCGTTGTCCAGCCATTGGGCATCGTGGTGGTGCAGCAGGTCGGTGTGCTGCCACACCACTTCACCTTCGGGAGTCACTTCGCTGAACGCACCGCCGTGCCAAACCGACCAGCCGGGGAACAGCTCCGGGGAGTCCGGGTGGTTGCCGTTGTAGCCGAGGTTACCGTTGGCCAGGATCACCGCGTCGCGGCCCGGGCGTTGGGGCAGCTTCCAGCGGTGGACGACCTCGCCATCGAGGTCGACCAGGAACACGTTGCCGTCGGCCGTTTGCGGCGCGAACAAGGTGTAGCCGCCGGCGCTGCGGGCGTGGTCGACGGCGATCAGGCCGGTCTTCTGGCGCTTGAGGGTGGTGCTGTGCATGGCTTTTCTCCGGGTGCAGGAACCCCTGCCGGCGGCACACCGGCAAGGTCAAACGTAGGGATCAGTTAGGTGGTAGGAAGGTGTTGAAGCGCGTGTCGAAGATCTGCCCGACGTCCAGCGGGCGCGGGATCACCCGTTCGACGGCGAATAGGTCGGCCAGTCGCTGCTGCAAGGCGATGACCGCTGGATCAATCGGCACGTAACGCAAGTTCTGGTGAGCAAGCATGTCGCGGACCAAGGCGAGCGGCAGCCGTGTGGTCTGCGCGAACACCTCGGCCCACGCATCCGGGTTGGCCGTGGCCCAGGCTTGCGCGCGGGCAAGCCTGGCGAGCAAATCGCCGGCTTCGGCGGCGCGCTGTGGGTCGGCCAGCGCCTTGAGGCTCGCCAGGGTGAAGTTCTGCCCGGTTTCCGGCCAGGCGCCGCCGTCTACCAATACGCGGGCGCCCCGGGAGGTGGCCTGGCCGACAAAGGGGTACCACACCGACCAGGCGTCGAGCCGGCCGCTGGCAAACGCGGTTTGCGCGTCGAGCGGGCTGACGTAGGCAATGTTCACATCCCGCGTCGTCAACCCGGCCTGGTGCAACGCCGCCAACAACAGGTAATGCCCGCTGGTGCCTTTGGCCACGGCCACGCGCTGGCCCTTGAGGTCGGCGACACGCTGCACGGTGGAACCTTGCGGCAGCAACAGCGCATTGTTGTTCTGCGCCCCGCTCGCCACGCCAATGATGCGCACATCAAAACCACCGGCCTGGGCAAACACCGGCGGCGCATTGCCAACCACGCCGATATCAATGGCACCCGCGCTCAGCGCCTCCAGCAGCGTGGTGCCGGCGTTGAACGGATGCCACACCAGCGCGGCCGGCAGGTCCTTGTCTTCCCCGGACGCATGCAGCATGGCCTGGATCAGACCGCTCTGGTCACCGACCTTTAGCGCCGCCGACACCGGCTGCACCATGAACAGCGTCGCCAGGCACGCCAACCCAGCCAGGCGGCGCAGTACGGGATGCTTGGCAGCGTCAGGTTTTAGCGTCATTGTCGTGCCCTCATTTTTGCGTTGAACCCAGTATGTCGAGGCACGCCGTGACGCTCCATGCCAAACACCCCTCCTTTACTGCCACACCGGACAACGGCGTGCGCACGGTCGTCGTGCTGGCGTTCGATGACTTGCTGCTGCTGAACGCGGCGGGCCCGCTGGAGGTGTTTGCGGCGATTCCGCGCCTGTTGGGCGGTGCGGCGCCGTATCGGCTGCTGTTGGCTTCGCCGCAGGGGGGCACGATTACGTCCGTGTCGGGGATCAGCGCCAACACCCTGTCACTAGCGCAGATCGACGGGCAGGCGCCGCTGATCGACACCTTGATTGTCGCAGGCGGCCCCGGCATGGCCGCGCTGGAGGCCAACGAGCAGGCGTGCGCCTGGTTGCAGCGGCGCGCAGCACAGATCCGCCGGCTGTGCTCGATCGGCACCGGAGCGTTTGCGTTGGCCGCTGCCGGCTTGCTGGATGGGCGCAAGGTGGTCACCCACTGGAAATTTGCCGATGAATTGCAGGCGCGCTACCCCAAGGTGATCTGCCAGACCGACGTGCTGTACCTGCACGACGGCAACCTGTGGACCTGTGGCGGCGCCACCGCCGGCATCGACCTGGCCCTCGGGCTGGTGGAACAGGACCTTGGCGCCGAGGCCGCGCTGTCATTGGCGCGTTACTTCACGGTGTTCCTGTGGCGTTCGGGTGAACAGGCGCAGCTGAGTGCTTCGCTGAATGCGCAGTCCACGGCCCTGCGTACCGATCCCGATGTGCGCCTGGCGCGCTTGCATGCGTGGATTGCGGGGAACTTGAACGGTGATCTGCGGGTAGAACGCTTGGCCGAGCAATTCGGCATGAGCCCCCGCCACTTTGCCCGGGCCTACGTCGCCGCCACGGGCGATACGCCGGCGCAAGCGGTGGAGAGCCTGCGTCTGGAGGCCGCTTGCCGGGTGCTGGCGACCACCAACGAGCCGATCAAGCGGATTGCCGAAACGGTGGGCTTTGGTCGAGAAGAACGCATGCGCCGGGCGTTTCAAAAACAACTGGGCACCAGCCCGCTCGGTTATCGCACGCAGATGAAGGCTGCGCCCGCCAGCCAGCCGCCGTTCCCGATGGGTATCGCCTTACACGGCTTGGCGCACTAAGCTCCTCAACTTAAAACTATTCCAACAAAAAAAACCGCCGCAGAGTCTGCGGCGGCAACCAAAGGATTTTTGTCGAAGCAGAGCGGCTAAGACAGGTCCCACGCTACACCCTGCGACGCATGAATAACGTGAAGTTTAATTAATCGAGTTTCATCCTTTGCCTGGCTGTAGCCCCCGCAAACTGGGCTTAGAATCAACTTCGGCAACCACGCCGACCACAATAAAAAACCGTAACGCCCACCTTGTAAAACTCTGCCGATCATACGTTTTGCGCCATTTAAAAAGTGCAGTGTTTCTGTGCGCGCGTTTACTACCCGGGGAAGTGAATACCATGATTAAGCAATCGAGCCTGTTAGCACTGGCGGTGTGTGCCGGTATCAGTCAAATGGCCTTTGCCGAGTCCGTGACGGACCAGGCCGATGCCAAGGGGTTTATCGAAGGCAGCAGCATTACCGGGCTGTTGCGCAACTACTACATGGACCGCGACCGCCAAAGCGGCAAGGCCGATAACCGCGACTGGACCCAAGGCGCCATGCTCAACTACGCCTCGGGCTTCACCCAGGGCACCATTGGCTTCGGTGTCGATGCCTACGCCTACGGCGGATTGAAGCTGGACGCCACCCACGCCGATGCCGGCACCGGCAACTTGCCCACCGATCGCCATGGCGACCCGGAAAACGCCTACGGTTCCGTGGGCGCAGCCGTGAAGGTGAAGATCTCCAAGACCGAGCTGAAATTCGGTGACATGCAGCCCACCGCCCCCGTCTTCGCCACCGGTGGCACGCGCCTGCTACCGCAGACCGCCACCGGTTTCGACCTGACCAGCAGCGAAATCGCCGGCCTCGACCTGGAAGCCGGGCACTTCACCAGCACCAACAGCGGCATGACCAGCAACCATGACCACGATATCTACGCGACCTACGCCAACGTCCCCGCCAACAGCGCGAGTTTTGTCGGCGGCAAATACGCCTTCACCCCGAACCTGAGTGCCACCTTGTATGCGGGCGAGCTGGAAGATATCTGGCGCCAGTACTATACCAACCTCAACTACGTGATCCCGTTGCCCCATGACCAGTCGCTGGCCCTGGACGGCAACCTGTACCGCACCCTCGACACCGGCAGCGCCAAGGCCGGGGCGATCAACAACACCACCTACTCGCTGGCGGCGGCCTATTCGTTCTTGCAGGCCCACACGCTGACGCTGTCGTTCCAGAAAGTGCATGGCGACACGCCGTTTGACTACATCGGCACCGGCAACAACGGCGCGGGCGAAGGCGGCGACTCGGTGTTCCTCGCCAACTCGGTGCAGTGGGGCGACTTCAACGGCCCGGGCGAACAGTCCTGGGGCATTCGATATGACCTGAACATGGCCAGTTACGGCGTACCCGGCCTGAGCTTCATGAGCCGCTACATCAACGGCTCGGACATCGATGGCACACACACGCCGGAGCACAGCGCCTACGTCAACGACTATGGCTCGGAAGGCGCGCACCACGAGACCGACGTGGAAGCCAAATACGTGATCCAGAGCGGCCCGGCGAAGAACCTGTCGCTGCGGGTGCGTGATGCCATCGTCTCGTCGAATGCCGACCAGGGCGATGGCAAGTTGAACGAGCTACGGCTGATCGTCGATTACCCGTTTACCTTGCTGTAGTTTGCCCCTGCGGTCATTTTCGCGGACCATGGGCGCCTTTCTTATACCTGCCAATGAGAGGCGCCCATGGCCAACCACGACCTGTCCTACACCCCCGATCCGGATGCCGACTCGATTTCTTCCGACGTTGTCGGTTTCAACGGCATCCTGGTCTCCACCCAGATCCCGACCCGCGCCGACGGTAGCCTGGAACTGGGCGACATCACCCTGCAAAGCGAATGCACCTTGCAAGCGCTGAAAGTCGCCTTGGAAAAGGCCGGCAGCTCCATGGACCGGGTGATGCATTTGACCATCTACCTGACGGACATGGCTGATCGTGCGGCGTTCAATGACGTCTATAAGCGCTTCTTTGCCAAGCCGTGGCCGGTGCGGGCGGCGGTGGGCGTTGCTTCCCTGGCTGTTGAAGGCATGCGCGTGGAAGTCACTGCAATGGCCGCAAAAGCCTAAGCCAGACACAGTCTGAAAATGTGGGAGCGGGCTTGCCCGCGATTGCGGTGGTTCAGTGAATATATCTTTGACTGACACACCGCAATCGCGGGCAAGCCCGCTCCCACATGGGATCTCATTGGCTCCAGCGCCCTGTGGTAGGTGCCCCCCCAGCGTTTCACAGCTACAATGCGCGCCTCAACCGTGACAAGCCTGACTAAAAAAACTATGTCCTTGCCCAAGCATCACCTTGAATTGCTCAGCCCTGCCCGCGATGTGGCCATCGCGCGCGAGGCGATCCTGCATGGCGCCGACGCCATCTACATCGGCGGCCCAAGCTTCGGCGCCCGCCACAATGCGTGCAACGACGTGAGCGACATCGCGTCACTGGTGGAATTCGCCCGCCGTTACCACGCCCGAGTGTTCACCACCATCAACACCATTCTGCATGACAATGAACTGGAACCCGCGCGCAAGCTGATCCATCAGCTCTACGACGCCGGTGTCGACGCGTTGATCGTGCAAGACCTGGGCGTGATGGAGCTGGATATTCCGCCCATCGAGCTGCACGCCAGCACCCAGACCGACATCCGCACCCTGGGCCGCGCGAAGTTTCTCGACCAGGCCGGTTTCTCCCAGTTGGTATTGGCCCGTGAGCTGAACCTGCAAGAGATCCGCGCCATCGCCGACGAAACCGATGCCGCCATCGAGTTCTTTATCCACGGCGCCCTGTGCGTGGCGTTCTCCGGGCAGTGCAATATCTCCCACGCGCAGAACGGCCGTAGCGCCAACCGTGGCGATTGCTCCCAGGCCTGCCGCCTGCCGTACACCTTGAAAGATGACCAGGGCCGCGTCGTGGCCTTTGAAAAGCACCTGCTGTCGATGAAAGACAACAACCAGAGCGCCAACATTCGCGCGCTGGTCGAAGCCGGCGTCCGTTCGTTCAAGATCGAGGGTCGCTACAAGGACATGGGCTACGTGAAGAACATCACGTCCTACTACCGCCAGCGCCTCGACGACGTGCTTGAGGACCGCCCGGACCTGGCCCGTGCCTCCAGCGGGCGCACCGTGCATTTCTTCCTGCCCGACCCGGAAAAAACCTTCCACCGTGGCAGCACCGACTATTTCGTCACCGACCGCAAGGTCGATATCGGCGCCTTCGACACCCCGACCTTCACCGGCCTGCCAGTGGGTGTGGTGGAAAAAGCCGGCAAGCGCGACTTGCAGGTGGTGACCCATGAGCCGCTGTCCAACGGCGACGGCCTCAATGTGCTGGTGAAACGCGAAGTGGTGGGTTTCCGCGCCAACATCGCCGAGCCCAAGGGCGAATTCGAGGAAGACGGCGAGAAGCGCTACCGCTACCGCGTCGAGCCGAACGAAATGCCGGCCGGCCTGCACCAGCTGCGTCCGAACCATCCGCTGAACCGCAACCTCGACCACAACTGGCAACAGGCGCTGCTCAAGACCTCATCCGAGCGCCGTATCGGCCTGACCTGGGCCGCACGCCTGCGTGAAGAACAGCTGGAAGTCACCGCCACCAGCGAAGAAGGCATCAGCGCCAGCGTCACCCTGCCCGGCCCATTCGGCGTGGCCAACAAGCCGGAACAGGCGCTCGACACCCTGCGCGACCTGCTCGGCCAACTGGGCACCACCGAATACCACGCCACCGACATCCAGCTGGATGCGCCGCAGGCGTTCTTCATCCCCAACTCGCAGCTCAAGGCCTTGCGCCGCGAAGTGATCGAAGCGCTGACCGCCGCCCGTGTCGCCGCGCACCCGCGTGGTGGGCGTAAAGCCGAAACCACGCCGCCGCCGGTGTACCCGGAAGCGCATCTGTCGTTCCTGGCCAACGTCTACAACCAGAAGGCCCGTGACTTCTACTACCGTCACGGCGTGAAGCTGATCGACGCCGCCTTCGAAGCCCACGAAGAAACCGGCGAAGTGCCGGTGATGATCACCAAGCACTGCCTGCGTTTCTCGTTCAACCTGTGCCCGAAACAGGCCAAGGGTGTCACGGGCGTGAAGACCAAGGTCGCGCCGATGCAGTTGATCCATGGCGATGAAGTGCTGACCCTGAAGTTCGACTGCAAACCCTGCGAGATGCACGTGGTGGGCAAGATCAAGGGGCATATCCTCGGCCTGCCGCAACCGGGCAGCGCAGTGGAGCACTTCAACCCGGAAAACATCATTTTCCAGGGTACGCACTGACCCTCTGGGAGCGGGGCCACCACCAGCCCCGCTGCAACCCCGCCGCGGCCAACAGAATCGCCACCACCCCCAGCCATTGTTGCCAGCCCAGGCGATGCCCGAAGGCGATCCAATCGACGAAGATCGCCGCAATCGGGTAGATAAAGGACAAGGCGCCGGTCAATGCGGTCGGCAATTTCTGGATCGCGCCGTACAACAACACATACATCACACCGGTGTGCACCACACCCAGGGTGACCAGTGCCGCCCAGGCAGTGGGCGCCACGGGCACGCTGCCCCATGGCACCATTGGCGCCAGCAACACGGCGCCGGTGATCACCTGGATCAGCGCCATCAGATGGGGCGGTACGTCTTTCAAGCGTTTGATAATCAGCGCGGCAATCGCGTACAAAAACGCTGCACCCAACGCCAACGCGATGCCCGCCAGGTAATCCCCACCGCTCTGCTGCGAGCCATGGGCGGTCACAATCGCCAACATCCCGATAAACGCCACGCTCAACCACGTGAGTTTCTGCACAGTGATCTTCTCGCCGAGAAACACCGCCGCCAGCATCACCAACATGAACGGCTGCACGTTGTACACCGCCGTGCTGATGGCGATGGACGCGTGGGAATAGGATTCGAACAGCAGCAGCCAATTACCGACAATGGCCACGCCACTGAGCATTGCCAGCCCGAGCGTGGTCCTACTCAGCAGGTCCACGCGCAGGTAACCCAACACGGCGCACACCAGCAGCAAGGCCAGCCCGCCGATCACGCAGCGCCAGAACACCACCTCGATCACCGACACGCCTGACACCAGCACGAACCAGCCAATGGTCCCCGAAATCAGCATGGCGGCGACCATTTCCCACGAACCGCGACGGATGGATGTATCCACGATTGATGCTCCTCAAGTGAGGCTCAATTATGGCAATCTGCTAGGGAGCGCCTCCAGCGACTAAAAAAGGCCGGAACCCCGTATTACCTTTTCTTATTAGGCAAACACCATGATCGACAGCATCGACCAGCAACTGATCGCCGCCTTGATGGACGATTCGCGTCTGTCCCTCAAGGCCCTGGCGGGCATTACCGGGCTGTCATCGCCCAGCGTCGGCGAACGCCTGCGTCGCCTCGAAGAGCGCGGCGTGCTGACCCACTACACCGTGGACATCGACGCCAAACACTTCGGCTACCTGCTGCAAGCCATCGTGCGCATTCGTCCGTTGCCGGGGAAGTTGCAGGAGGTTGAGCGGCAGATCCAGGCCATCCCTGAGTTCACCGAGTGCGACAAGGTCACCGGCGATGACTGCTTTATCGCGCGCCTGCATGTGCGCACCATGGAACAGCTGGACACCCTGCTCGACCGGCTCAATGTGTATGCCGAGACCAACACGGCCATTGTCAAGAAAACCCCGGTGAAACGGCGCTTGCCGCCGCTGGGTGGCGGGGATTGAGTGTTTGGCAGGCAGATCGAGGTGACCTCATCGCAGGCAAGCCAGCTCCCACATTTTGACTATGTGAACCCGATCAAGTGTGGGAGCTGGCTTGCCTGCGATGACGGCAGAAAGGCCAATAAAGCCCCTCAGTCGTGCAGCGCCTGCGTGATCAACTTATCGAGGGATGAAACGTTTCACCTTGCAACTATGACGACACATTCAATTTGCCCACCTTTCTATCCAATTGAAGGTATCTCGCAAAAACCAAGACATCAAAACGCCACAATCTCTGCTACTGTCCAATGACCTCATCTCCTCCTCGTCGCCTCACCGCGATCTTCTGTGAGCATGCTCTGCGCCCTCGTCGGCTGACGAGGGCGGGCCTGAACCTCATGGAATACCCCCGCGATGGACACACCTTTACCCGGCCCCGCGCAATCACGCGCCGAAAAGATCGTCGAGTTCAAACGCCAGAAAACCCTGCTCAAGGCCGGCGCCTTGCAGGATGCCATCTTCAACAGCGCGTACTTTTCCAGCATCGCCACTGACGAAAAAGGCGTGATCCAGATCTTCAACGTCGGCGCCGAACGCATGCTTGGCTATGCCGCTGCCGACGTGGTCAATCGCATCACCCCGGCCGATATCTCCGACCCCGTAGAACTGATCACCCGCGCCGCCGCCCTCAGTCAGGAGCTCGACACGCCCATCACCCCAGGCTTCGAAGCCTTGGTGTTCAAGGCCTCCCGGGGCATCGAAGACATCTACGAGCTGACCTATATCCGCAAAGACGGCAGCCGCCTGTCCGCGATGGTCTCGGTGACCGCCCTGCGCAACCGCCATGACACCATCATCGGGTACCTGCTGATCGGCACCGACAACACCGCACGCAAGCAGGAAGAAGCCCAGCGCAAAGGCTTTGAACGCGCCCTGGAAGAAAAGAACCTGGAACTGGAACACGCCAGCCACATGAAGTCCGAGTTTCTCGCCACCATGTCCCACGAACTGCGCACGCCGTTGAATGCGGTGATCGGCTTTTCCGAGGCGCTCAAGGACGGGCTGGTGGGTGACATGAGCGAGACACAGCGCGAATACATCGGCGATATTTTCACCAGCGGCCAGCACTTGCTGTCGTTGATCAACGACATTCTCGACTTGTCCAAGGTCGAGGCCGGGATGATGGAGCTGGAACTGGAAGCGGCAGAGCTGTCGGGATTGTTGGCCAACAGTTTGCTGATCGTGCGTGAGAAGGCGGCGTTGCAGCAGATCCAGTTGAAGCTGGACAGCCCGGATGACTTCGGCACCCTGGCGCTGGACCTGCGCAAGACCAAACAGATCATCTACAACCTGTTGGCCAATGCGGTGAAGTTCAGCGAACACGGCAGTTGCGTGACGTTGGCGGTGCGCGAGGTCAAGCGTGATCAAGTCGGCAAGGTCCCGGGCGATTGGCCGGTGCGCGGCTTTGACGTGCCGCCAGGCGAGCATCAGGCGTTTTTGCAGTTCAACGTCAGCGACACGGGGCTGGGCATTGCAGAAGACGACATGGGCAAGCTGTTCAAGGCCTTCAGCCAGATCGACAGCAGCCTGGCACGCAAATTCGAAGGCACCGGCCTGGGGCTGGCGATGGTCAAGCAACTGGCCGACCTGCATGGCGGCAGCGTCGCCGTGGCCAGCCGCGAGGGTCTGGGCGCACGGTTTGTGGTGTGGCTGCCGCTGCTGCGCACCGCCGCCATGGAGGGCCCATGGCCGATATCCTGATCATCGAAGACAACGAAGCCAATATGCGCCTGGCGCGCTTGCTGCTGACCAACGCCGGACACAGCGTGCGCTGGGCCGCCGATGCGGAAAGCGGCCTGACCCTGGCCCGCGACCACCAGCCGGCGCTGATCCTGATGGACATCCAACTGCCGGGCATGGACGGCCTGGCCGCCACCGCCCTGCTCAAGCATGACCCGCTTACCGCACACATCCCAGTGATCGCCCTGACCGCCATGGCAATGAAGGAAGACCGCGAAAAAACCCGCCTGGCCGGCTGCGACGCCTATGTGATCAAGCCCTTGCGCTACAAAGAGCTGTATCAGGTGATCGACGCGCTGCTTAACCAACCCCCACTCAGATGAGTCCCCACTATGGCTACGCTGCTGATCGTCGATGATGAACCCCAGGTGCGCAAGCTGTTGGAAACGCTGTTGCAGTACGAGGGCTACCACACCCTCAGCGTCGGCTCCGGCGAGGAAGCCCTGGCCCTGGTCGCAGAGCAGCCGCCGGACCTGATCCTGCTGGACATCATGATGCCCGGCATGGACGGTTTTGAAGTGGCCAACCAACTCAAGGGCAACCCGGCCACGGCCAATATCCCGATCATCATGCTCTCGGCGTTGAGCGAACCCAGTGCGCGCCTCAGTGGCCTGCAAACCGGTGCCGAAGAGTTCATCAGCAAACCCGTGGAGCGCGTCGAGTTGTGGCTGCGGGTGCGCAACCTGCTGCGTCTGAAGGCCTATGGCGACCAGCTGAAAAGCCATAGCCTGATGCTCGAACAGCAACTGCGCGAGCGCGGCAGCGAAACGGCGAAGATGAGCGTTCACGACCTGGCATTGCTCGACCTGGAAAACGCCTTGCGCCAGGCGGTGACTGCGCGTGAATTCACGCTGCACTACCAGCCCAAGCTGGATTTGGCCAACGGCCGGATCAGTGGCGTGGAGGCGCTGCTGCGCTGGGAGCGCCCCGGTTATGGTGCAGTGTCGCCCGGGGTATTTGTGCCGATCCTGGAACGCTTGGGGTTAATCGTCCTCGTGGGGCGCTGGGTGATCGAACAGGCGTGCAAGCAAATCGCGCAATGGCAACATTCGGACATAGGCGCCTTGGAAGTGTCGGTGAATGTGTCCGGCCATCAATTGATCGAAGGCGACCTGATCACCGATATCGGCCAGCTATTGGCCGAAGCCGGGGTAGAACCCCACTGGCTGGAGGTTGAACTCACCGAAAGCTCACTGATGGAAAACACCCCGCACACCATCAGCAGCCTGCAACGCCTGCGCGAGATGGGGGTGAAGATTGCCATTGATGATTTTGGCACCGGCTACTCCAGCCTCGCTTATCTGCGGCGCTTTCCCCTGGACACCTTGAAGATCGATATCGCGTTTGTCCGCGAAGTCACCAGCAACCCTCAGGACGCAGCGATTGCCCGGACCATCATCGAACTGGCCCACAGCCTGGGCCTGCGCGCTGTGGCCGAAGGGGTGGAAACACCAGCGCAGTTGGCGTTTTTGAAAGAGGCTGGCTGCGATCAGCTACAGGGGTACCTGTTCAGCCAGCCGCTGCCGGTGGCGGCGCTGGAGCGATGGTTTCGGGGAAAGCGCAGCGTCTAACTGGACGCGCCAGCTGACTCTGGGTCCAACGCCCCTCCGGTGATGGGGGCTTCGAATCGGTCCGGATATAAGCGGCAACCCAAAAGAAGCCCGTGACCGGAATCATCCAACGCGCATGTGACACACAGATTTATCCGAGAGGCGGCCAATGCCTCCGTGATCAACCTGCCAATCACATGACGAGCGATACCACGATGATCCATTCAAGCCGTGCGACCTCCCACCACCCAATCCCCTCCGACAAACTTCAGGCACAGCCCGCCCCGCAGCGGCGTGCGGCTGATACGCCGCCCCAAACCGACCCCACGCGCGCTCCCATCCCCGCCAATTCGACCTTCGGGCAATGGTGGAAGCAACTGGGGCAAGCGTTTCAGTCCCCGGATGTCCAGCAGTGGATGCAAGACAAAGGCATAAGGCCCGACTCGATAACCCTTAACCCAGCGTCAGGCCAGATCGCGTTCACGGTCAAATCAGAGCCAGGGCAACTGATTCATAAGGTAGGCCTCGACGACCCGGGCTGGGCAGCCGTCAGCGGCCCGGTCCTGGAGGCCGCCCGCATCATTGTGGCCGACGATACCGCCATCACGTTTGCCCCGCCGTTGTCAGCCACTGCCAATAGCGCTCCGTTCAATTTGATGAAACATTTTTACAAGGCATCGCCGCTCTTTTCTGCGCAAGACAACCGCCACAGTGAGGAACGGTTAGCCGAACAACAGGGGCAACTGGCCGATATCCGCAATCGCTACCAGGCGGCTTTCGATGTACGGCACCTGGCAGACTTTGTCAGAGAAGGCACTCGGAGTGAGTCCGACATCCCCCACGAGTTGAACACCCGTGTTGTCTATATAGACAGCGCCGGCACTTACCGATTGGCCAACGCCGGCGACCACAACAGCGTGAGCTTGAAGCAATTTATCGAAGACCAGGGCTGGCACCTCCCTAGCACCCTCGATCAATTGGACAATCTCGTCAGCGCGTTGCTAACCCCCTTCCCCAAGGCACCCGCCAACGGCAACTACGGCGGCGCGCGGGCATGGCCCGTGCCGCTGGATACCGCGAGTACGCAACAATTGAGCGCCGATATCCTGCGGGGCAAGATCGGCGAGATTGACCTCCATCCCTCCACGAGCGTGTTGGAATACTTACTCGATGGCGCACCAGTGCGTCCTTCAAGCGCCGCTGAGCGCAGGCGTACGATCGATCGCTTGATCGCGTCACCCAAAGGCCAGGCATTAGGCCAGGCGATTCAGGCGCAATTCGAGGCGCGTTCGGTCAAAGGCAGTGCCAACGACTGGTTGCTGGCGGCGCTGACACTGGACCCGTCCGGACCGGCAGAGGCCGCCCCGGGAACCGGGCCAACCGTCATTGCGGGTTACGCGTTGGTATCCCCACAGAATGCAGGCAAGACCGCCACGACGGTATTGAGTGAATTGACAGCCGAGCTGGCCATGGCCGGCAAGGGTTCGTCGCCTGAGCAGGCCGCTATTCAAGCCACGCTAATGCTGTCCAGCCGGGCACCGGAGTTTCTGGTCAAGGACATTCCGCAGGATCTGACCGTGGGCACCCACAGCTGGGTCAGCTTCACCACCGCTGTCGCCCGTATCGAAGCACTCGCCCCTGGGGCGACAGCGACAATGACCTACGCCCAAGTGATGCTCCAGGCGAGCATCGCGCCCATCAACGACGAAGAACAACGCATTGAGTTTGTCGCCCAGAGTGCAGCGATCAAGGAGTGGGCAGTCGCCAATGGCAGGCCGTACCCAACCACCGACGCTGCGTTGAAAGACGTGCGCGAGGCATTCTCAGCCCAAGTCGACGAACTCCAGAGGGCTTCCCTGGACTCCATGGCAGAGATGCCGACTGCCAAGGGCATGGCACTGGAGCAGTTGAAAAAGGCGCTGCCGGACCTGGACCCGAAGCTCTTCGAAGAAAAATGCATCAGCGTCCAGCCCTCCAACCTGCATTTTCCAGGGCCCTATTCGATACTGGATTTGTACATCGACGGTCGGGGCATTCCGAAGGCACCTGATTCTGCGGACAGCTGGGGAGAAACGGGCAGAAGCCTGGTGCGGCATTTAACATTTGGAGAGGTGGACTTACCCGATGACGGCAGGCCGGGTGCCTGGGTTTCGTCTTCGGCGGCATTGGATATCAACGCCATCATGCCAAAGCTTGAACAATTGCCGCGCCTGTCCGAGACGTTCAATACGGCGTTTTCGGCTTATTCGCGTGCGATCAAGACGGCAACTGCCGCGCACGTAAAGCACATGGTTTCGAAACTGCCCTTGGCAGATCGTCAGAACTTCGAGTTCGGCAAAATCACAATCGCCAAGGAAGTCCATTATGAATGGGGCGGTGTCACCGCCAGTGAGCGCAACAAAACCACTGAAGGTTGCGTGCAAATCAAGATCGAGCGCGATGGCCAGGTCCATACCTATCAACTCGACCGCCTGCGCGGCACCATCACTCAGCGTCCGGACCTGGGCGACTTCAAGACCGGGCAGCCTTATTACAAGGAATCGCGGCCCTTTAACGAATTCAAGGTCATCACCCCCGAGGGCCAGTACCCCGCCGGACTGACCGAGGAGTCCAAAGGCGCCGCCGGTATCCCTGACAGCTTCACCAGCTCGAGAACCGCCTATCTTGCAGACGCCATCCTCCAGGACATGGATCTGCCCGGGGTGAAAACCTCGGCCAAGGGGCAAACCACATTTGATACCGAAGTACCAACCTATAAAAAGTTGGCAGAGTTCGGCCTCAACCTCATTCCATTCAGGTCGGCTATCGTCAACTTCCAAAAGGGCGACATTATCAAGGGGGTGGGGGATTTATCATGGGATATATTCGGCTTCCTCGTCGGCTTCGGCGCCGGGCTCAAAGGCGCGAAAGCGGCGGCCACCGGGGCTTCCGCGCTCGCCAAGGTCGGGCATACCCTCAAGATCGTCGGGCGCGCCGGGCTGGGCGCGCTGAATCCAGTGGGCGGCGTGGATGATGTGTTGCGTGGCGCACTCACCGGCACGGCAAACGTGCTCAAGGGGGGGTACAGGGGCATCAAGTCTCTGCGGTACCATCACAGCGGCAATCTGCTTAAGCTGGCCAAACGGCCGGACATCGCCGAAGGCACCTACAAGGCAATCAACACCACGACTGAAAGCAAAGCCCTGGCCAAATTCGACGAGGCGGCAGGCAAGTGGTACGCCGTGGACCCACGCACCCAGCAGGCCTATGGCAAAGCGCTGGACAACTTCGTCGCTGACGCCCCGGGTGCCGCCGCTACCGACAGTTTGCAAGCGATCGGCAGCGCTGATGAAGTGGCAAGCGCCAGCCGGCAACACGGCCTGGCGGCCAGTGGTGCGTTCAAGGATGGGCACAAAGCGGTCGAAGGCACCGCCGTCATGTTCCAGGGCAATTGGCACCGTTACGACGCAATCACGAAGCAACCCTTCGGCCCGCCCCTGAAAGACTTCACGCCTAGCCGGGTTGCCGTCGGCGGCGAGGTCAGGCCCCTGGACACGGAACTGCTGGGTTATGAAGCCAAGTACATTGCCCCGGATGAACTCTCGACCAAGGGTTTGCAAGGCAATGTGTACGTGGGCCGCAGCCAGAAGGAATATGTGAAGATCGACGGCGTGTTGTATGAGTCCCGGCTCAAGGACGGCCAGCGCATCATCCGACACCCCAAGGGCACCGGCCCTGATATTGCCGTCAGGGATCTGGGTACTTCTGGATGGGAGCCTTCGAGCAGGTCCCCGCGCCTGCAAGGTGGCGCAAGCGACTCCACCACGCGCTGGAAGCTGGGGGACAGCACCTATGTCGTGCCGATGGACGACATCAAGACCGTGGAAAACTCGACAACACCCTTCAAGCTCAACTACCAGGGCATGGATCATAACGTCATCTTCGACAGCACGGCGGGGGCGTGGAAAGCGGCCGATGTTTCAACCGGGGTCGATGCGCTCAATCACCAGTACTTCTGGCGAACCGGCAAAGGCAAATGGCAGCGCGGACCGTTCAGCGAGTTCCTGAAAGCTAAAAAAACCGACGCGCATCACTATGCGTTTGTGGATGTCATAGCGCCGTCGGCGGTGAAAATCCCGAGCAGTGCAAAACCTATACCCAAGAACCTTCACTATTTTTGGGCGGGTCAGGACATCCCCACCAAGCTGGCGGACAACATCGCCAACAATGCGGCCCAGGCCCCCGGGTACACCTCCATCCTGCACGTGGATGCTGACACCCCTATCCTGTTTCAACAGATAAAGCAGAAATTGGAAAGCAAGGTCCCAGGCCTTGAGGTAAGGAACCTTCACGAAGATGACATCTTCAAACAATTGAAAAACGACGGAATGTACGATTACTTCCGGCAAGGGCAAGGGAAAAACCTGGCGGCGGCCTCAGATGTTGCTCGCTACCCCATCGCCAATAAATACGGCGGGATCTATCTGGATACCGATGATGTGATTCAGGCAAAAATCGGCGCCGAGGTAGTGAATGCGGGCGCCCATGATGTGCTGCTCAACCGGCCGGTTGGTCATAGCCTCAGCAACTACAAGCCTTTCTACAACACCAGCAATTTCGGCACGCAGGCAAACAATCCGGTGATTAGCGACATGATCACCGAGATGAAAAAGCGCTTTGCTGCCAACAAGGCCTATTTCATGGCGAACCGACCGACCGCGGCCAGGGGCGCCGACGGTGTCGTGCAGTACACACCCGAGTTCAAAGCGTACGAAAACAAGATTTTTGAAACGGTCGGCCCGACACTGTTCAACGACAACCTCAAGCTCAAGCGTCCTGACATGTACGACTTGGGCTTTGACGGGCTGACCAAAGAGAACAAGGTAGTCGGGTCAAAACTCGTCCCGCAGGGCCCGATCGTCAACATTGAAAACGATGTGCGCCAGTCCTATCTGCGCAGCGGCATCGTCCCGCCTGACACACTGGGCAAGCAGCTAGAAAAACTGAAGGAGCATTACTTGCCGCTTCATCACCGGTTCAACGTCAAGATTGGCGCCGAGCATTCCTGGCTCGACTCCTGATGCAGCTCGCCCTCCTTGAGCGGAACCTGAGCATCATCCATCAACGACCCCGGGTCTTCGTTACCGGGGTCGTTGAGTTCCTCGTCCCGTTCTTCCTCGCGTTCATCCGACATGACCGGCACCTCTATGAACCAGGGTTATCCACTTGGATATAAAACGCATACGCCCCCAGCAACAACCAGAACACCATGAATAACCACGGCGCACGCATAGAGAATAGCAGCGACTTGCGATAGCCCTTATGGGACGACTCGGTCTCGCAGAACAGCGGCGAATCGTCATACGCCAGGCCCATCACGGGTTCGCTGCGCAGCAGTTCGCTTTGCTTGTAGTGCCAGTGGTCGATGATGTCGTACGCCGCGCGAATCCCCGGCCAGGCGTTCAGCGAGCTGAAGATGCCGAGCAAGACCAGGAACACCGGCACCACCAGGGTGAACAGCTTGCCCCACTCGGGGTTGAGGTTGCCCATGCCCGAGACGAAGGCGATGACCAGGAAGGATTGCGCGGTGAGGTAGGCGTCGGTGCGGTTGGCCAGGATGGTGGTTTCGTACTGGATCTCGCGCCGGTAGAAGTCCAGGCGGTCCTTGGGCGAGCCGAAGATCTTGGCGTTGTGTTCACTGTGGTCGGTCAGGGCCGTTTCCGGGGACTGAGGCGAGATGATTCTGGGCACGGCGGTGCTCCAAGAAGAGTCGAGTGAGGTTAGAAGATGGGGCGGGATGTGAAGTTCAAGTTTGTTCATGCACCAATCTGAAGCAGCACGCGCGTGCAACTGTGTCGAGAGTGCCTGCGAACGCCAGGTTTGGGGGGTTCGGCACAAGCATTGCTTTAGCCCTTCATCACTGCCCGCACACAGGAGCGTTCGTTACCCCCCGACCCAGAGCCGATCCCATAAGAAAGTAAGGACCAGGCCCAGTGGCACCCTTAGCCACGGGCTCATAAAAACATGCGTTTTTCAAAGCGGCAGTGCCACCCAAGCGTCCCTCGGCACTGACAAGGTACTGGAATGGCTCGATCTTTCTTCGATGAAATGAATGACGCAAACGGCGTGTGCCGTGCGCATTATCAGGAATTCTCCCGCTGGCTGGCCAACACGCCACCGGAACTGCTGGCCCAGCGTCGCCGCGAAGCCGACTTGCTGTTTCACCGCGCCGGGATCACCTTCACCCTGTATGGCGACGAGCAGGACACCGAGCGCCTGATCCCCTTCGACATCATCCCCCGCAGCATCCCCGCCAGTGAGTGGAGCGTGATCGAACGCGGCTGCATCCAGCGCGTCACTGCCTTGAACATGTTCCTCGCCGACATCTACCACGACCAGCGCATCATCAAGGCCGGGATCATTCCCCCCGAGCAGGTGCTGGGCAACGAGGGTTACCAGAAGGCCATGGTCGGCCTCGACCTGCACCGCGACATCTACTCCCACATCTCCGGCGTAGACCTGGTACGCGACGGCGACGGCACCTATTACGTGCTCGAAGACAACCTGCGCACCCCCAGCGGCGTGAGCTACATGCTCGAAGACCGCAAGATGATGATGCGCCTGTTCCCCGAAGTGTTTGCCAAGCAGCGCATCGCGCCGGTGGACCACTACCCCAACCTGCTGCTCAAGACCCTGAAAAGCTCCAGCCGCCTGGACAACCCCAACGTCGTGGTGCTCACCCCTGGCCGCTTCAACAGCGCGTTCTTTGAACACGCCTTCCTCGCCCGGGAAATGGGCGTGGAACTGGTGGAAGGCGCCGACCTGTTCGTGCACGACCTCAAGGTGTTCATGCGCACCACCGACGGCCCCAAGGCCGTGGATGTGATCTACCGGCGCATCGACGACGCGTTCCTCGACCCGCAGGCGTTCAACCCCGAATCGATGCTCGGCGTGCCCGGCCTGGTCGCCGCCTACTGCGCGGGCAACGTGGTGCTGGCCAATGCCATCGGCACCGGCGTGGCCGACGACAAGTCGATCTACCCCTATGTGCCGGAGATGATCCGCTTCTACCTCGACGAAGAACCGGTGTTGCAGAACGTACCGACCTTCCAGTGCCGCAAGCCCGATGAGCTGTCCCACGTACTGGCGCACCTGCCGGAACTGGTGGTCAAGGAAACCCAGGGCTCCGGTGGCTACGGCATGCTGGTGGGCCCGGCATCCAGCGCGGCCGAGATCGAGGACTTCCGCCAACGCATCAAGGCCCGTCCCCACGCGTATATCGCCCAACCCACGTTGAGCCTGTCCACCTGCCCGACCTTTGTCGAAAACGGCATCGCCCCCCGGCATATCGACCTGCGGCCGTTCGTGTTGTCGGGCAAGGAAACCCGCCTGGTGCCCGGTGGCCTCACGCGCGTGGCCTTGCGTGAAGGCTCGCTGATCGTCAACTCGTCGCAAGGCGGCGGAACCAAGGACACCTGGGTGGTGGAGGGCTGATTATGTTGAGTAGAACCGCCGCAGATCTGTACTGGATGTCCCGTTACCTGGAGCGCGCCGAGAACCTCGCGCGCATGCTCGAAGTCAGCTATTCGCTGTCGCTGATGCCCCAATCCGGGCGCAGCGATGGCCTGGATGAACTGGCGATGTCGCTGCTCAGCAGCGGCACCCTCGACAGCTACCTCGAACGCCACAAACAACTGGATGCCGAACGTATGCTGCACTTCTTCGCCCTCGACGAGGAAAACCCGGCAAGCATCTACAACTGCCTGCGCGCCGCCCGCGGCAATGCCCATGCGGTACGCGGGCGCATCACCGCCGACATGTGGGAAAACCTCAACGCCACCTGGCTGGAAATGCGCAGCATCGCTGCAGGCGGCCTGGCGCGGCATGGCATCAGCCACTTCTGTGATTGGGTCAAGCAACGCTCGCACCTGTTCCGTGGCGCCACGTCGGGGACCATCATGCGCAACGACGCCTACCGGTTTATCCGCCTGGGCACTTTTGTCGAGCGCGCCGACAACACCCTGCGCCTGCTGGATGCACGCTACGAAATGTTTGGCGAAGAGTCGGAGGAAGTCAGCGACGTCTCGGCGCGTGGCTACTACCAGTGGAGCGCCCTGCTCCGCGCGTTGTCGTCGTTCGAGGCGTATACCGAGCTGTACCCGAACGCGCTGAATGCGCGCTCCGTGTCCGAACTGCTGTTGTTGCGCAGCGACGTGCCGCGCTCGTTGCATGCGTGTATCGAGGAGTTGAGCCACATCCTCGCCGACTTGCCCGGCAGTTATGGGCGTACCGCGCAACGCTTGGCAGCGGAGTTCGAAGCGCGGCTGCGGTATACCGGGATCGACGAGATTCTGGAGGACGGTTTACACAGCCGGCTGACCGACTTCATCGACACCGTACGCGAGCTGGCGCGGGCGATTCATAGTTCCTACCTGGAGGTGGTGTAAGTGCGCTGCGGCCACTTATCTGTCACTTAGGGTGATTGACCCTGTTGGAGTACCGCTCTTATGTTGGGCAGGTGAAATGCCTTCCCAACCATAAGAAGAGGTACTCCCCATGACCGCACTGCCCCTCAACCCGGCTGCCACCCACAGCCTGCAACGCTGGCACACGATGCTGGCGAGCCGCGATCTCACCGCCCTCCCCGAACTGCTGGCGCCCGACGCCGTGTTCCGTTCACCGATGGCCCATACGCCCTACCCTGGCGCCCCCGTGGTGGCGCTGATCCTCAACACCGTGATCAACGTCTTTGAGGACTTCGCCTATCACCGCGAACTGGCAAGTGCCGATGGCCTGAGCGTTGTACTGGAATTCAGCGCCCGGGTCGGCGACAAGCAGCTCAAGGGCATCGACCTGATCCGTTTCAATGAACAAGGGCAGATCATCGAGTTTGAAGTGATGATCCGCCCCTTGAGCGGGCTGCAAGCCCTGGGTGAGGAAATGGGCCGGCGCCTGGCGCCCTACCTGGCCAAGGCCAAGGGCTGACTACTGGTTTTTCACCAGCACCGGCTCGGCACGGTATTGATCGGCAAACAGCTTTTGCAACTGCGCCACTTTCGGCAAGTCGTTGATCACGATGTAGGGGTACGACGGGTTCTGTGTGAGGAAGTCCTGATGATAGGACTCCGCCGGGTAGAACGTCGTGCCCATCTCGATCCTGGTCACGATGGGCTTGTCGAAGGATTTGGCCGCCTCCAGTTGCGCGATATAGGCCTGGGCGATTTTTTGCTGCTCGGCATTCTGCGCAAAGATCGCCGAGCGGTACTGCGTGCCGGTATCCGGGCCCTGGCGGTTGAGTTCAGTGGGGTTGTGGGCCACCGAGAAGTAGATCTGCAACAGCTTTCCGTAGCTGATTTTGCTCGGGTCATAGGTGACGGAAACCGCCTCAGCATGGCCGGTATCGCCCGCACTGACAGACTCGTACTGCGCCGTGCCCGCCGCGCCGCCGTCATAGCCGGACACTGCGTTTGTGACGCCCTGCACATGCTGGAACACCCCTTGTACGCCCCAGAAGCAGCCGCCCGCAAACACGGCCGTTTGCAGGTTGGCCGAGGCCGGCAGGTCCAGGGCGGGTGGTGCGATGACGACGGCATCGTCGGAAGAGCCAAAGGAAAAGGCCTGGGCCTGGCCGATAAAGGCAACCAAGACCAACACCGGTAAACATCTCAAGATTTTCATAGATCTCACTCCAGAACACGGTCAACTGTGGGAGCTGGCTTGCCTGCGATAGCATCGCCTCGGTCTCACTGACATACCGAGGTGCCTGCATCGCAGGCAAGCCAGCTCCCACAAAAGCCAGCGCCCACAGGGATTGGGGTTATCACATCAGCCGAAGGTAAAGGCATACGCCGCCACATTCGGGTCCAGAAACTCAATGCTGAAAGTACGGTCCTGCACCTCACCCGGCTGGCGCACCAGTTGGTACAAGCGCTGTTCAGTCACCGTACCCGTGCCATCCGGCGCCACATCCGTGCCATGGGCGTCGCCTGGGGCCTGGCCGTCGACCGTGACCTTGAAGCGCACCGGCTTGCCATCCGCGCCAGGCGCCAGCACCAAATGCAAGTCACGGGCGTGGAAGCGGTAGACGATGCGCCCGCCGACCTGCTCCAGGGTGACTTGCTGGCCGCCCACGTTCCATTGGCCTTCCAGGGTCCAGTTGTTCAACGCCAGCGGGCCGGACTTGACGAAGTTCTCGGCGCGCTGCGCGCCCAGATAGGTTTCCGGCGACTGCACGGTGTTCAGGTCCGGCGCCTGTTGCACGCCCTTGGCATTCACGTCGATCAAGCCGCCCGCAACGTTTTGCGCCCCGGCTTCGCGTAGCAGTTGCTGGATCACCCGCTCCGACTCGGCATAGTCGCCCTCGCCAAAGTGGTGATAGCGAATCTGCCCGTTGGCATCGGCAAAGTAATGCGCCGGCCAGTACTGGTTATTGAAGGCGTGCCAGATCTTGTAGTTGTTGTCGATGGCCACCGGGTAGGTAATCCCCAGGTCTTTCATGGCCTGGGTGACATTGCCCACGTCCCGTTCAAAGGCAAACTCCGGGGCGTGCACGCCAATCACCACCAGGCCCTGGTCACGGTATTTCTCGGCCCAGGCTTTGACGTAAGGCAGGGTGCGCAGGCAGTTGATGCAGGAGTAGGTCCAGAAATCCACCAGCACCACTTTGCCCTTGAGGGCCTCGGCGCTCAGCGGCGCGCTGTTGAGCCATTGCACGGCGCCGTCCAATGGCGGCAGCGCGCCTTCGATCGGCAGCGAATCACTGTTGTGGTTGGCCGCCATCATCATCGCCCCACCCTGTGCTGGCGGTTTGGCACTCAAGCGGTCCACCAGGCTTTGTTCCAGGCCACCGGTGGACGCTGTCGACAAGCGCGACAGCACGCCAGTGTCGAGGCCCAGGGCAATCGCTGCCACACCGGCCAGCATCAGTGCGCCAAGGCCGCGACGCAGCCACTCACCGGCGCCCAGGGACTTCTTCATCAAGCCAAAGACTTTACCGCCGACCAGCAACGCCAGCGCCAGGGACGTCGCCGCACCGGCGGCGTAGGCCAGCAACAGCAAGGTAGTGCCGATATTGGCGCCCTGCAGCGCGGCGCCGGTCAGCAGCAGGCCGAGGATTGGCCCGGCGCACGGCGCCCAGAGCAACCCGGTGGCCACGCCGATCAGGAACGAGGCGCCCGCACGCGGCTTGGCGTCGGCCCCGGCGGCTTCCGACAAGCGACTGCCGGCGGCCACCAGCGGCCGCGTCAGGCGTTCCGACAGTTGCGGCAGCAGCAGCGTGAGCCCAAACAGCGCCACGCAGAGCAACGCGAGCCAGCGCCCGTATTGATTGACTTGCACCACCCAGCCGCCGCCCACCGCGGCCAGCGTGGCCACCAGGGCAAATGTCACCGCCATCCCCGCCAACAGCGGCAAGCCACTGCGCAAAAACGGCTGCCCGGTGCGAGCGAAGACAAAAGGCAGAACCGGCAGGATGCACGGACTGACGATGGTCAGCACGCCGCCCAGATACGCGAGAAGCAGAAGCCACATGGGATAAGACCTTATAAGAAAGAGACATTGGCTTACGCCGCCGTGAACGTCATGGCCGCGCCATTCATGCAATAGCGCAGGCCAGTGGGTGGTGGGCCGTCATCGAACACGTGCCCTTGGTGACCGCCGCAACGGCGGCAATGGATTTCGTTGCGTGCCATGCCGAAAGAACGGTCGGTACGGCTGGCGACTGCGTTGTCCAGCGGCTGCCAGAAACTCGGCCAGCCGGTATGGCTGTCGAACTTGGTGGTGGACGAGAACAGCGCCAACGCGCAACCGGCGCAGGCAAAGGTGCCGACGCGGTGCTCATCGTTAAGCTTGCTGCTGTAAGGGCGCTCGGTGCCCTCCTCGCGCAGCACGGCGTATTGCTCGGCGCTTAGCAGGCTGCGCCACTCGGCGTCGGTGTGGCTGATGTCGAAAGTCTCGGCCGCTTCGGCTTCGCTGACCAGGTTGAGCTGCTTCAGCAAGCCACCGGCGAGCACGGCGACACCCAGGCCACCGCCGGCCAGCAGGATGTGTCTGCGTGAGTACATGGAGTTCTCCTCAAAAAGCGTTGACGCCATCCTGCCCCCCGGCCGGTCGCCAAATCCTCACGCAGAGTTAAACAATTCGTGATAACTACACTGAGGCAAAAGCCGCACAATGCGCCGACTACAAGCCAAGGTTTCGCTTACATGGATCAGCCCAAACGTGTCCTGGTGGTCGAGGACGATGCCCATATCGCCGACTTGATCTGCCTGCACCTGCGTGACGAGCAGTTTGACGTGGTGCACAGCGCCGACGGCAACGAGGGCCTGCGCCTGCTGGAGCAAGGCGGCTGGGATGCGCTGATCCTCGACCTGATGCTCCCTGGCGTGGATGGCCTGGAGATCTGCCGGCGCGCCCGCGCCATGACGCGCTACACGCCGATCATCATCACCAGTGCGCGTTCCAGCGAGCTGCACCGCATCCTCGGCCTGGAGCTGGGCGCGGACGATTACCTGGCCAAGCCGTTCTCGATGCCGGAGCTGGTGGCGCGGGTCAAGGCGTTGCTGCGCCGGGTGGACGCCATGGCACGCAACCTGAAGATGGACGCCGGCAGCCTCGACCTCGGCCAGCTGTTCATCAACCCGCTGACCCGCGACGTGACCCTGCTAGGCCAGCGCCTGGACCTCACGCCGCGTGAGTTCGACCTGCTGTATTTCTTCGCGCGCCAGCCAGGCAAGGTGTTTTCGCGCATGGACTTGCTCAACGCCGTGTGGGGCTACAGCCATGAGGGCTATGAACACACGGTGAACACCCATATCAACCGCCTGCGCGCCAAGGTCGAGACCGACCCGGGCAACCCGGCGCGCATCCTCACGGTGTGGGGCCGTGGCTACAAATTTGCCGAGACCGCGCCATGAAGCTGACCCTGACCCAGCGCCTGTCAGTGGTGTTCGCCGTGTTGCTGCTGATCTGCAGCGGCACCTCGGCGTGGCTGCAAGTGCGCTCCAACCGCATGCACGAACTGGAAGTCGTACAAGGTTTGTCCCGCGATCTCGCGGCGCACATCGCCCGTGACACGCAACTGATGGACGCCGATGGCCTCAAGCCCGAGGCGGTGCGCATGCTGTTCAGCCAGTTGATGCTGGTGAACCCGAGCGTCGAGGTGTACCTGCTCGACATCGACGGTCGTGTGGTCGGCAATGCCGCACCCAGCGGCCACTTGTTGCGCGACCGCGTCGACCTGGCGCCGGTGCGGCGCTTCCTCAGCGGCGCCATGCTGCCGATCCTCGGCGATGACCCGCGCAGCGTCGAGGGACGCAAGGTGTTCAGCGCTGCGCCGCTCAAGGCCAATGGCAAGCAGACCGGTTTCCTGTATGTGGTGCTGTTGGGTGAGGCCCACGATGTGTTCGATGCCAAGGACGCGACCGGCATGGCGCTGAAGATCGCGCTGTGGTCCATCGGCCTGGTGGCGTTGCTGTGCCTGATGGCGGGCTTGATCGCCTTTGCCTGGATCACCCGCCCGTTGCGCCAATTGACCGACAAAGTGGCGCAGTTCGATATCAACGGCGCGCCGAAAACCCCGGAGCCGGCCACCGCGCCGCTGCACAGCGGTGACGAAATCGCCGTGCTCGACCACGCCTTCGTGCAAATGGAGAACCGCCTCGGTGAACAGTGGCGTGCCCTCACCCACCAGGACCAGGAACGCCGGGACATGGTGGCGAACATCTCCCATGACCTGCGCACCCCGCTGGCGTCGCTGCACGGCTATCTGGAAACCCTGTCCCTCAAGGACGCCAGCCTCAGCCCCGAAGACCGCCGGCGCTACCTGGGCATCGCCCTGGACCAGAGCCGCAAGGTCGGCGGCCTCGCCCAATCCCTGCTGGAGCTGGTGCGCCTGGAGCACGGTTTTGTGCAGCCGGTGATCGAAGGGTTTTCCCTGCCGGACCTGGTGCAGGACGTGTTCCAGAAATTCGAACTGAGCGCCGAAGCCCGCGCCATTACCCTCACGGCCACCCTGCCACCGCAGGTGCCGACGGTGCTGGCCGACCTCGGGTTGATCGAGCGGGTGCTCACCAACCTGCTGGACAACGCCCTGCGCCACACGCCGCTCAACGGCGAAGTCGAAGTGATCCTCGCGCCGGGCGCCGAGGGTGTCGCCGTGACGGTCAGCGACAGTGGCCCGGGGATTGATCCCGAGTTGCGCGAGGGCTTGTTCCTGCGCGCCTTCACCATTGGCGGCGCGCGCCGCGATGGCGGCCTGGGCCTGCGCATCGTGCACCGCATCCTGCAATTGCATGGGCGCAGTATCCGCCTGGTGGAGCGCCCTGGGCACGGCGCGACGTTTACGTTCTCCCTAGAAAGGCAAGCATCAAGCCGTTGACCTGTTGCCCTTGCTCGTTCTGGATCCAGTGACCGCAATTGGGCAATACGTGTTGCTCCAGATCGGGCACGGCGTCCGGCATGCGCTTGAGGGTGTGGGCTTCAAACACGCCGACCGGGTCGCGGTCGCCAATCAGGAACAGCGTGGGTTGCAGCACCTGCTGGCCGGCCAGGGACTCGCTGCGCTGCCAGTTGCGTGGGAAGTTGCGATACCAGTTCAGCGCGCCACGAAAGCCCTGTTCGGCAAAGGTTTGCACGTACACATCGAGGTCCGCGCGGGTACACCACGACGGCAATGCGCCGGGGGCGGCAACGCCGTCAAGCAAGCGGGCGTTGGCGGGTTTCTGCTGCAAAAACACATCCTGATCCTGCATGAACAGGCGCAGGGTGCGTTCGATATCGGCGTCCAGTTCCTGCTCGGCGACGCCGGGTTCCTGGAAATACAGGATGTAATTGAAGCGGTCGGCGTACAGCTCGCGCATGATTTCAATCACCGGCCGCCGCGCGCGGCCGGCGAACGGCACCGACAGCGTGATCAGCCGCGTCACGCGCTCAGGCTCGAGCAACGCCAGGTGCCAGGCCACCACGGCGCCCCAGTCATGGCCGACCATCACAACTTGGCTGTGGCCGAAATGGTCCATGGCTTGCTGGATATCGGCGCACAGGGTCAGCAAGTCATAGTCGGCAATTTCGGCGGGCGCACTGGATTGGCCATAACCCCGCATTTCCGGAACAAACACCCGATAACCCGCCGCCACCAGCGCCGGGACCTGAAAACGCCAGGAGTGCCAACACTCCGGGAAGCCGTGCAGCAACCAGACCGGCTGGCCGTGCTCGGGGCCGGCGATGTGCACACTCAGCGTAATGCCGTTGACGGGGATCAGTTGCTGGCGCATGGGCGGGCCCTGTGTAGAGGTTTTCACCCAGCGTGGAGGATTGTCAGCGGCGATGCCAGCATCATTGATACCGGGAATGCCTCACTCCACCGCCCACCAGCGGGGCAACAGTTGCCGCACCCGCGCCTCGCCGAAGCGGTCGTCGATCAGCATCACCACGCCCTCGTCCTGCTGGCTGCGGATCACCCGGCCGGCGGCCTGCACGACTTTTTGCAGCCCCGGATACAGATAGGTGTAGTCATAGCCGGCGCCAAAGATCGCGGCCATGCGCAGCTTCATCTGCTCGTTGACCGGGTTCAGTTGCGGCAAGCCCAGGGTGGCAATGAACGCACCGATCAACCGCGCCCCGGGCAGGTCGATGCCTTCACCAAAGGCGCCGCCGAGCACCGCGAAACCGATGCCTTGGCTGTGCTCGGTGAACTGGTCAAGAAAGGCCTGGCGCTCGGCCTCGGCCATGCCCCGTGATTGTTGCCACAGCGGAATCTGCGGGTGGCGCTCGGCGAGCAATTGCGCGACCTGTTGCAGGTAATCAAAGCTGGAGAAAAACGCCAGGTAGTTGCCTGGCCGTTGCGCGAACTGCTGGGCGATCAACGCGACGATGGGTTCCAGCGACGCCTGGCGGTGCACGAATCGCGTAGAGATCGCATCGACAATCCGCACCTGCAATTGCTCCGCCTGGAACGGCGACTCCACGTCGATCCACGCCGTGTCGGGTGGCAGCCCCAGCAGGTCGGCGTAGTAATGCCGGGGGCTGAGGGTCGCGGAAAACAGCACGCTACTGCGGGCGGCGGTCAAGCGCGGGCGGATAAATTCGGCTGGCACCACATTGCGCAGGCACAGGGTTGAGCTGCTGCGCTTGCCGTTGAGCTGGCGCTTGCTGATGTCGAAGATGAAGTGTTCGTTGAACAGCTCGGCGACCTTGGCAAATTGCAGGGCTTCGAAGTAGAAGGTTTGCAGCTCGCCGCTAAGGGCTTCGGGGTGATCGTTGAAGTAGTCGCCCAGGGCGCTGGTGCACAGGCTGAGGGCTTGCAGGAGTTTTTCCGGGCGGGCGGCATAGGCCTGGTAGGGCGCGAGCTGATCCTTGTGCAGCGCATTCCATTCGCGGTTCAGGCGTTGCAGGGGTTTCTTCAGCGGTTCGGGCGCCGTGTCGCGCAGGGTCTTGAGGCTGTACTGGTCGAGGCTGGCGCTGTACATCGCGCGGGCGCGCTCCACCAGGTTGTGGGCCTCGTCCACCAACACGGCCGCACGCCACTGGTTGAGCTGGGCGAGGCCGAACAGCATGGCGCCGAAGTCGAAGTAGTAGTTGTAGTCGGCGACCACCAGGTCGGCCCATCGCGCCATTTCCTGGCTCAGGTAATACGGGCACACGCTGTGGGCCAGGGCCACGTCGCGCAGGCTGCGCTGGTCGAGCAGGCGCACCTGGGCGGCGGCGGCGCGCGCGGCGGGCAGGCGATCGTAGAAGCCTTTGGCCAACGGGCACGAGTCGCCGTGGCAGGCTTTGTCCAGGTGTTCGCAGGCTTTGTCGCGGGCCACCAGTTCCAGCACGCGCAGGGGCAAATCGGGGCTGCTGCGGTGCAGCACGCTGGCGGCGTCGAGGGCGAGCTTGCGCCCTGGAGTCTTGGCGGTGAGGAAGAACACCTTGTCCAGTTGCTGCGGCGCCAGGGCCTTGAGCAGCGGGAAGATCGTGCCGATGGTCTTGCCGATGCCGGTGGGCGCCTGGGCCATCAGGCAGCGGCCGGTGGTGACAGCCTTGTACACCGTCTCGGCCAGGGCACGCTGGCCCGTACGAAAGCCAGCGTGGGGGAAACCCAGGCTTTGCGCCGCGCGGTTGCGCCCATCGCGATGCTGCATTTCCCGCTCGGCCCACCCGAGGAACAGCGCGCACTGCTGGTTGAAGAACACCTCCAGCTCCGTCGCCTGGGCACTTTGGCTGAGCACGGTCTCGCCTTCGCCGACGATATCGAAGTACACCAGCGCCAGGTTGATCTGGGCCAGCCCGAGTTTCTGGCACAGCAGCCAGCCGTACACCTTGGCCTGGGCCCAGTGCAGTTGGCGATGGTTGGCGGGCTGGGCGTCGAGGTCGCCGCGATAGGTCTTCACTTCTTCCAGGCGATTGGTATCCGGGTCATAGCCGTCTGCCCTGCCCCGCACCTTGAGCTGTTGGTACTCACCCTCCAGGGCCACTTCATTCTGGTAATGCGCACTGCGCCGCGAGGCAACGGTGCGATGGCCGACGATACCTTCCTGGGCACTGGGCGACGGGGTAAAGCGCAGGTCGAGGTCGCCGACCTTGGCCGTGAACTCACACAGCGCCCGCACGGCCACGCTGTAGCTCAAAGCGCAGGCTCCGCCCAGCGCACGTAGCAGACGGTGACCGGCATCTGGTGTTGCGCGCAGAATTCCAGCCAGCGCAGTTGGTTGTCCTGCAGGCGGTCGCCGGGGCCCTTGACCTCGATCATGCGGTAGGTGTTTTGCGCGGGCCAGAACTGGATCAGATCCGGCATGCCGGCGCGGTTGGCGCGGATGTCCAGCAACAGCCGGTCGAACCAGTGGCGCAGGTGGGCGGCGGGCAAGCAGGCGAGCGCCTGCTCCAACAGGTCTTCGCTGAGCAGGTTCCAGAACACGAAGGGCGACTGGATGCCCCATTTGTCCACGTAGCGTTGGCGGATCGTGGTTTTGTAGCGTTCATCCGCCAGTTGTTCGAAACAGGCAGCGAACAATGCGGCGCGCCGCGAGTGGAAGTCTTCGCTGTGCAAGTCCACCGGCCCGCGTTGGAACGGGTGGAAAAACGAGCCCGGCAGCGGCGCGAAGATGGCCTCCCAGCACAGCAGGCCAAACAACGAGTTGATCAGGCCGTTCTCGACGTAATGCACCGGCGCCTCGGGCGTGCTCAGGTGCAGCTGCACACAGGTTTCCACCGACTCCAGCGGCTGCGGCAACGCCAGGTCCAGGCGGCTGACCTCGTGCGGCTTGACCTTGGGCAACGCCGGCGCCCCCAGTTTACGCCGCAGGCGTGGCAGCACCCGCAGCAGGTGTTGGAGCTCGGCAGGACTTTCCGGCGCCTGTTGCGCCGCGTTCGCCAGTTCCATGGCCTGGGCGTAGTCCTCCTGGCGCTCCAGCACGCGGATCAGCCGCGCACGGGCGCCGGGATAGGCGCAGGTGCGGTAGATCTGTGCGGCCAGGGTCAACTCGGCGAGGCGCTCGCAATGCTGCCCGAGCTGGAACGCGAGCTTGGCCCGGCGCCGTTCCAGCCAGGGGTTGTCGGTGCTCAGGGTGGCGATGCGCGCCCGTACATCGTCAATCGGTTCACCGGCCTCGAAGGCTTGCTGACACGCATGCAGGAACAGAAACCCCTGCACGTCATCCCGGCTGCGTAACCCCCGGGATTCAGCGCAGATCCTCACTTTTTCGTAGGTATAGATGCCCAGGTCGGCCAGCACGAACTCGGACCAGTCCTGATACAGGTTGCCGAAAAACATCAGGCGCAGGCGGTCGCACAGGTCCATCACGCTGAGGCTGTACAGCGTGTCGGGCAGTTCCGGGCACCAGGCGGCAAAACTGCGGCTGTCGGGGAATTGCGTCGCCAAGCCTTCCAGCCAATCGGACTTGTTGCCCTTCGGATTGTCGAGCCATGGCTTGAACGCCGCGAGGATCTCGCCTTTTTGCAGCAAGGCGAACAGCGCGTCAAAACTCAGCGGGCAGTGCTCGTCGATCCACCCCAAGCGCAACAACGGCTCAGCTGCTGCACGGGTACAACCGATTTCCAGGTAATTGAGTTTGCCCGCACGGAAATGCACGCCCTTGCGCATGACCATGCGCACCAGCAAGGCCTGGGACGCTTGCGGCAAGCTGTCAAATTGCTGAATGAACTGCGTTTCGTCCGGGTCGAGCAGGTCGGCATAGCGTTGCCCCAGCCATTGCAGGACCTGACGGAAGTTTTGTAGGTAATAAAGCGGGTCTTCGAGGGGGTTGGCCATGGCGCACAGGGGTCAAATACTGGTTATGCATACAGAGTGCCGCTGCCGATGGCTTGTTGCAATCGGTAATAGATAAATGGCGCACGCAACTTTTTGTATAAAAGTGATCTGATGGGTGAGCCGATGGCGTAAAATTTGTGCCCCGCAGCCTTTAGCGCGGGACTTTTCAGGGTTGATAGGTAAGGGTTATGAGCATGAAGAATTTGGGTCTGCCACTGGTTGCACTCACTTTTCTGGTATTGGCCGGTTGCGCGACGCAAACGGTGGTGACATTGCAAAATGGCACGCAGTATTTGACCAAGGACCTGCCGAAAACCAACTCCGCCGATGGTTTCTACGAATTCACTGATATTGCCGGCAAGCGCGTGCGCGTGAAGGCGGCGGATGTGGCCACGGTTATCAAGGAAAAGTAACTCTCTGGCGCCGAGTGCAATTCAAAAATGTGGGAGCTGGCTTGCCTGCGATGGCATCACCTCGATTCAACTGAAAAACCGAGGCGTCTGCATCGCAGGCAAGCCAGCTCCCACATTTGGACTGCATTTCAACATTTAGCTGATCACAATCCCCTCCCCCGTAAAGCCGTGCACGCCGACCAGCGTCACCGAATCCGAACCGACACTGATCACCGTATCCCCACCCTGCTCGCGGTACACCACACTGCCCTGCACCTCCTTGAACACCAGCCTGTCCGTCGGCTGATAGCCAATCACCCGATCCTGCCCAAACTGCCCGCTGAACAGAAACGTGTTGTGCCCGCTGTTGTCACGGATCGTGTCATTGCCCTTGCCACCCTCGATAAAGTCCGCGCCTTTGCCGCCCTGGATCAGGTCGTTGCCGTCACTGCCGATGATGAAGGTGTTGCCTTTGTGGGGCTCGGCGTTGCGGTTGAGGTCTTGTACCCAGGTCGTCGCACGGGCCGGGTCGGACAGGTTGGCGACAATCACCGTGGAGTCGCGGGTCATCTGCTCATAGAAGCCCGATTCAAGGACACGCGTCAGGCCGTCGCCATAACCGGTCGGCAGATGGGAGATCCAGGTCGGCAGGTTGGCAATGGAAAACGGCAACACATTCCACAGGGTCGAGGCGTAGTGGTCGTTGAAGCTGACGATGTTGTCGGTGGTGGAGGCATGAGGAGTGTCATGCACGCCGAGGGACGCCAGGTTGAACGCTGAACCATCCAGCGCACGAAACACCGGGTCGTTCTCGTAGCCGATATTGAGCACCTTGTCGCTGCTGCTCTGGGTCGGCGAGGCGTAGGCTACGTAGTTGGCGTCCTGGTAGAAGCCCGACCATTTGTTGCCGCTCAGATCGGCCATGCTATTGACCGCCAAGCCGCCCAGGCTGTGGCCGCTGACCACCACGTCCTTGCCGCTGAGGCCGTGGGCGCCGGCGTAGTCGGCAACGTGTTTGAGCAAGGTGCCGAACGCTTCGCCGCTGTAGTTCTTCGCATAGTCCTTGGGGCCCAGCGCGGCCATGAGGTCGCTGACCAAGTCGCCGATGGAATCGCTGATCAGGCTTTCCCGGGGCCCGGAGGTGCCGCGAAAGCCGATGCCGATCTCCAGCAACTTGCCGGCGTCATCGTACTTGCCCAGCACCTCCACTTGGGCGCTGGTGTAGCCGGCTTTTTCGCCAAAGAACGTACCGCGCGCATCGACCTTGCCGGCGTAACCCAGGGTGCTTGCACTGATGGGCGTCCAACCGGCTTTCTGCACCGCGTCCAGGGCGGCTTTTTCCGAATCCGGGTTCCACGGGATGCCAGGGATAACCCCTTGGGAATCTGTGCCACCGAGCAGCGCACCGACCAGTGTGGCCGGTAGCCCCCAGCCCAGGCCGTTGTGCTGGTAACCCACGGCAAAGCCGTTATCCAGGTTGTGATAGCTGTACAAGGTGATTGCCATGGCGTCGGCGAACAACGCCTTGGAACCCTCTACCCCGAGGTTTTTATAGTCAAAAATACCCATCGTAGTGCCTCTCTTTTGTTGGACTTGTCGAGATAGCGGACTAGCGTGCCTCCGGCCCAAACGCCTCATCCACCTTGGCCAGGTCGGTGTCGCGCAGGTTGCCGGCGTAGTAGTGCAATTTGGTCCAGGCCATCAGGTAGTCATAACGCGCCTGGGCCAGGTCGCGCCGGGTGCTGTAGAGCTGCTGCTCGGCGTTGAGGGCATCAAGGTTGACGCGCTCGCCGCCGAGGATGCTTTGCTTGGTCGAGACCACCAGCGCTTCGGCCGACGTCAGCGCCTTCTGATACGCGCGCAATTTGCTCACCCCCGACAAACAGGCGCTGAACTGGCGGCGCAGTTCGATCAGGGTTTCGCGGGTCTTGCCCTCCAGCTCGTACTCGGCCTGCTCCATCGCCCGGCTGGCCTGGCGGGTGGACGCGGAAATACCGCCACCGGCATACAACGGCAGGCTGACTTCGACGCCGATGGTGTTGGTGTCGTAGCGCTGGTTGTAGGTGTTGCCACTGTCGGACTCCTGCTGGCGCGAACTGGCGTACGCGGTGACTTTCGGCAGATGCCCGGCGCGGTTGCGCTCCACTTCATACCGCGCCACTTCCAAGGCCTGGCGCTGGGATGCCAACGTCGGGTTGTTGCTGATCGCCAGCTCATGCCAGGTGTCGTAGTTGGCCGGGGTCAAGGTGAAGGCGGCAAAGCCCTGGTTCAGCGGCGCCAGGTCGTCGATGTTGACGCTCGGCACACCGATCAGCGCGCCCAGTTCCCGCAGCGATGCGTCCTGCTCATCCAACGCCTGGATCTCCTCGGCGGTGGCCAACTCGTAGCGGGATTCGGCTTCGAGAATGTCCGTGCGCGTGCCCTCGCCCTGCTGGAACAAGTGCCGGTTCTGCTGGAACTGCTGCTCGAATGCTTTCTTCTTGGCGCGGGCAATGTCGATCTGGTCCTGTGCGAACAATGCCTGGGTGTAGTAGGACAACACCCGCACCAGCAACGCCTGACTCTTGTCGCGAAAGCTTTCATCGGCAAACAGCGCCTGGGCCACGCCCTTGCGGTAGTTGGCGTAGGCTTCGTAGTCGAACAACGGCTGTTGCAGGCTGAAGGTCGAGCCGTAGCTGTTGTAGTTGCGGTCATCGTGATAGGTGCCGCCACGGCCGTCGGGCAAGGTGGCCTGGGAGTTGTTGCGGCCCTTGTTGTAGTTGTAGGACAGCTTGGGCAGCAGGCCGGCGCGGCCGATGGTGCGGTTTTCCAGGCCGGCGTCGCGCTCCTTGATGGCGCCAAGGAACACCGGATCGTTGCGCAAGGCTTGCTCGTACACGTCGAACGGGCCCATGGCGGCGTGGGCACTGGTGCAGCTCAACAGCAAGGCGATAAACACCGGTTTCATGCTTATTCCTCGGTCAACGCGGAGCCGGCGCGATCCAGCAGCGGCTTGAACAGATAGTTGAGCAACGAGCGCTCGCCGGTGCGCACAAACATCTCGGCGGGCATGCCGGGCTTGATCACCAGGCCGTGGAGTTTCTCCAGCGCCATGTCGCTGACCGTGGTGCGCAGCACGTAATACGGCGCGCCGGTCTTTTCATCGAGCATCTGGTCAGCCGAAATCAGGCTGACCTGCCCCGGTACCCGTGGCGTGCGGCTCTGGTTGAAGGCGGTGAAGAGGATGTCCACCGGCAGTTGGGTGCCAACCTTGTCCACCAGATGTACGGGCAGGCGCCCTTCGACTTCCAGGCGTGTGCCCTGGGGCACGATTTCCAGCAGCGTTTCCCCGGCGCGCACCACGGCGCCCACGGTGTGCACGCTGAGGTTGACCGCAATGCCATCGGCCGGCGCGTTGATCTGGCTGTGTTGCAGGTCGAACCCGGCCGAGGTCAGTTGCTGTTCCAGGGTCAGGCTGCGCAGTTGCGCGTCGGCCAATTGGCTGCGCACTTCCTTCTGGTATTCCTCGCTGTGCTGCTGAAGTTTCAGGCGCGATTCGAGGATGCCCTGCTCCACCCGCCCGCTTTCGCCGGTGTTCTGCGCCAGGTCCTGCTGCACCTGGGACAGTTGGCGCTGGTACTCCAGCAGGCGGTTGCGCGGGATATAGCCGTTGTCGGCCAAGGGTTGCAGGTTGCCCAGTTGATCGCGCAGGGATTGGGCCTGGGCCGTCAGGTCGCTGCGTGCCCGGCGCATGCCGCCCAGTTGCGCGGTGGCGCCGTCGATATTCGCGCGAATCCCTGCCTGTTCACGGGCAAAGGCTTCGCGGCGGCTGCTGAACAATTGGCGTTGGCCTTCCAGGACCAGGGCCAGGGCGGGATCGGCGTCGCTGCTCAGCTCGGCGGGAAAGGTGATAGCGGCACGGTTATCACGCTCGCTCTGCCAACGCGCCACGCTGGCCCAGGCCATGCGGTACTGCGCTTGCAGCGATTGCACGTCGGCCTGGTGCTGGGTCTGGTCAAGACGAAACAGCGGCTGACCCTGTTTAACGGCCTCGCCTTCACGCACCAGAATCCCGCTGACCACACCCGGGCTGAGGGTTTGCACGGCCTTGCGCTTGCCCGACACCACCACCGTGCCTTGCACCGGAATGCCTTGGTCCAGCGGCGCCAGGCTGGCCCAGAGGAAAAACCCACCGGCACCGAGCACCGTCAGCAGCCAGCCCATGCGCACGAAAAAACGCGCGTCGTGTTGTTCGTGGATCATGCTGGCATCCTCTCTTGAGGCGGTTGTTCGCGTTGCCCGGACAAGGCCCGCAGCACTTCCTGACTGGGACCGAACACTTGCAACTGGCCCTCGTTGAGCACCAGCAACTTGTCGGCCTGGGCCAACGCCGCCGAACGGTGGGTGACCAGCACCACGCTGCTGCCCTGGGCTTTCATCTGCACGATGGCGCTGGCCAGCGCGGCCTCGCCCTGTGTATCGAGGTTGGAGTTGGGCTCATCCAGCACGATCAGCCGGGGCCCGCCGTACAAGGCCCGGGCCAGGGCCACCCGTTGTTTCTGCCCGCCAGACAGGCCGCCGCCGTTGTCGCCCAGCAGCGTGTCGTAGCCTTGGGGCAGGCGCAGGATCAGCTCGTGCACCCCGGCTTGTTGCGCGGCCTGCACCACAAGCTGCGGGTCGGCCTGGCGAAACCGTGCGATGTTGTCGGCAATGCTGCCGCTGAACAGTTCGATGTCCTGGGGCAGGTAGCCGATGTGCGGGCCGAGGTCGTCGCGGTCCCAGCGATGGATATCCGCGCCGTCCAGGCGCACGGTGCCCGCCAGGGTCGGCCACACGCCCACCAGCACACGGGCCAGGGTGGATTTGCCCGAACCCGAAGCGCCGAGCACGCCGAGTACTTCGCCTGCACCGAGGTTGAAACTGACGTGATGCAGGGTCGCCACGCGACGCCCCGGTGGGCCTGCGCTGACCTGCTCGAAACTGACCTGGCCCTTGGGCGCCGGCAATTTCATCGGCTCCACGGCCTCTGGGCTTTCGCGCAGCAACGCGTCCAGACGCTGATAGGCCAACTTGGCCGAACTCCACTGTTTCCACACCGCAATCAGTTGGTCGATGGGGCTGAGCACGCGGCCCATCAGGATCGAACCGGCAATCATCATGCCGGCGGTCATCTCGCCTTTGATCACCAGCAGCGCGCCCAGGCCCAACACCAGCGATTGCAGGCACAAGCGCAGGGATTTGCTCAGGGCGGTGATCACCGAGCCGGTGTCGCTGGCCTGGTTCTGCAAGCCGAGAAACTGCGAATGCACGGCAAACCAGCGCTGACGCAGCGCGCCGAGCATGCCCATGGCCTGGATGGTCTCGGCATTGTGCAAATGGCTGGTGGCCAGTTGGGTGGATTGCTGCGAGTAGCCGCTGGCTTCGCCCAAGGGTTTTTTCGTCAGGTATTCGTTGAGGCACGCCAGGCCGATCAGCAGCAATGCGCCAGCGGTGGCCAGCACGCCGAGCCAGACGTTGAACAGGAAGATCACCAGCAGGTAGATGGGAAACCACGGCGCATCAAAAAACGCGAATAGCGCCGGCCCCGTGATGAACTGGCGGATATGGGTCAAATCCCCCAACGACTGCCCGGCATGCCCCTGGCCGCGATGCAGGTTGCGTTCAAACGCGGCCTTGTAGACGCGCAGGTTGAAACGCCGCTCCAACTGGCTACCGATGCGGATCACGATAAAACTACGAATCACCTCCAGCGTGCCAATAAATACAAAGAAGCCGACGACCATCAGCGTCAACATCACCAGGGTGGTTTCATTCTGGGAGGACAGCACGCGGTCATACACTTGCAGCATGTAGATGGACGGCACCAGCATCAGCAGGTTAATCAATGCCGTGAAACAGCCAACGCTGAGCAAGACACTCTTGTATTCACCCAGCGCTTTGAATAAAGGCGGCGTGGCCATAGCTTGCGATCTTCCTTGAACCAAATAGCGCGCAATAGTTACCCGCACCCCGAACAACGGAGCGAGCAACTAATAAAATCAAGTTATGGGCTTATAACCAATAACTAAGGGGCTCGTTGCAATATCACTTCAGTACCGGAAAGTGTGCGGCCTGTGTATTCACCGTTCTTCTGCCGATTCAAATGGGTAATGCCCGTGCCGTCGGCATTCATCAGCCAGATGCCGTCTGGCGTCGGCAGCCAGGTCTTGGGGGTGTCCCCCAGCCACTGCTCGGCGCACGCGACATCGCCACGCACGGCATTGGCGGCCAACAGGTCCAGGGCACACACTTGGTCCTGCTGGTGCAGTTGCCAGTGCCCGGCCAATTGGGCGCTGCTGGGTAAAACGAGGCTACTCGCCATAACGGGGGCTCCTGCCGACATGAACATTACCTGCACCACGCAGGCGATAAAGTGGGTAAAACGCTGCATCTTCACGCTCCATCGGGGAAACGCGGCGCCGAAACGCCGCGCTGCTACATCACGCCACGATGTCGCTGACGGCTGCCTGGCCCACGGTGGTGACGAGGAAATCCGCCACGCCGTGCCCAGAGAAGTCTACCGCCAAGGTGCCCAGGTTGGTGCCTGCGGCGTAGGTCAGTACCGCGTCGCCGGCGTGCCCGGTGAACGCATTGACGAACGTGAGGCCTGCGCCTTTGGTGATGCCGCTGAGGTCGATCTTGTCCGAACCGGAGGTGAAGTCAAAGATCTTGTCCGCAGCCCCAGGCTTGGAGTCGGAACTGGCGCCGAACACAAAGGTGTCGTTGCCCGCGCCGCCCCACAGTTGGTCGGCTCCGCCGCCGCCGTAGATGATGTCGTTGCCGGCACCGCCCTTGATCAGGTTGGCCGCGTTGTTGCCGATAATCAGGTCGTTGCCGGCGCCACCGAAGGCATTCTCCACGGTCACGCCCTTGGCGATGGACACGTTGCCCACCAGGCCGCCAACGTCGGAGAACGAGGCTTCATTGAGGTTGATCTTCTGGTTCTGGGTGAAACCAGAGAAGTCCAGGGTGTCGTTACCACCGCCGTCCCATACCGAGAACACCAGCTTGTCGGCATTGGAGGTGGCGCTGAGGAAGTCGCGCCCGGTGTTGGAGTTGAACCCGTAGGTGGTGTCGCCGGCACGGGTGTTGTAGTTCGCGCCGTAGAGCTTCTGGATCGCGGCAATGTCGTCGATCAGCGGCCCGGAAGCGTAGGCTTCGACCCCGCCTTTACTGAAGTTCTGGTTGGTGTTGCTTTCGCTCCAGTAGCTCATGACGCTGTAACCGCGCGTGTCCTGTCCATAGGACGCGTCGTTGTAGGTCGGTGCGCCTTCGCCGGCGTTGTAGTCGCCGGGATGCGCCAGGCCCAGGGTGTGGCCGATTTCGTGGGTCAGGGTCTGCCGGCCATAGTTGTTCAGGTCCGGGGTCTTGTTCGGCGTGTAGCTGCTGTTGGTCAGGTACCACGAGGTGCCGTCGTAGCCTGCGCCGGTGCCGGGCAGGTAGGCAAACGCCGCCGCGCCGTCCTGGCCGCCGCTGTAGTTGCCGAAGGTCATGTGGGCGTCACCGCCGCTGGCCTTCTCGGTGAAGGTGACGTTGGCCACATCCGCCCAGGATTGCATGGCCAGCGCGGCCTGTGCTTTTTGCTGGGCGCTGAACTGGCTGAAGCCCGAGATGCCATGTTTGTTCATGGTGCTGGACGACGCCGAGGTCAGGAAGGTGTAGGTCAGATCGATCTTGCCGTTGCCGTCAACGTCCCGGTAGGCCGCGCCGTCGCGCAGTAGCTGGGTGGCTGCCTGGTCGACGGTGTAGGACGGTTTGCCATTGACCGTGAGGTTGCCGCCACGATCATACAGATGGCTGAAGCTATCGATTTGCGAGTAAGCGGTGCTGGCTTGCGCCGCCGACACGATAGCCTTGTCTTTAACTTTTGACATAAACGTACTTCCTTGTTTGCAAGTGCATCAGTCTTTGATCGATAGGAACCCCGCGGGCGAGATCGTCCTATCACTCGCCTCTTTTGAAGGCGTAAGAAAACTGACACAACTTGAAATCTTTCGTCTACATCTTTCCTGCAGGTAAAACAGGCAAACAATTTGCGCAAATAAGTTGCGCGCCGTATTTGTTGGGCGGACTTGGTTTTGTCCGACAAAAAACAGCACCCCCTTATTTAAATATTAAATAGCGCTAAAGTCGTGCAACTTGTGCGGCATCACTAGTTAATGGATCCAATATATTGGCACGGTGTCATTGGCAACATTAAACAGCCACTACCTGCACTAATAAATGCAGTTGCCCCCTATTACCGGGACATACTCCAACCCGTTTTATGCAGAGCCGCCAATAGCGTTTCGCCGTGCAGGCCTGGCACCAATACGCCGTCATCGGTGCTCATGTCTTCGCCGGCGAGGATCGCGTTGATGATCGCCTCCTCCACCGCTTCTGCCGCCGCGCTGAACAAAGGCGAGATATGGTCGTTGTTGACCATCTGCAACGCACTGCTCAATGGCAGGCCTTTACGCCCGTAATCGGCCGCCGGGAGATCCTGGTTGCCGGTGGCAAAGGCCAGGAACAGGTCGCCGCTGGAGTCCTCGGTGCCGCCGCCCGTGCGGGCGATGCCGATGGACGCACGCTGCGCCAGGCGCGTGCATTGGTGCGGCAACAACGGTGCGTCGGTGGCGATGATCACCACGATGGAGCCCATGCCCGGCGTGCCCCGCTCGGCGAACGGCGAGGCAATGTCCAGGAGCTGGCGGCCTACCGGGTAACCATCGACCCTCAGCTCCTGGCGCTTGCCGTGGTTGGCCTGCACCAGCACGCCGACGGTCCAGCCGCCCTGCTCTGCCGACAAGCACCGCGACGCGGTGCCGATGCCCCCCTTGAACTCATGGCAGATCATCCCGGTGCCGCCGCCCACGGCGCCTTCCTGCACCGGGCCGGATTCGGCGCTGTCCAGCGCTTCGCGCACATGCTCAGGCCCGACATGCTGGCCCCAGATATCGTTGAGCAGGCCATCGTAGGTTTCCATCACCACCGGCATGCACCAATACACCGCCGGGTCTGCCAGGCGCTCGCGCTCCAGGGCGATCAGGGTGTCGCGCACAATGCCGATGCTGTGGGTGTTGGTGATGGCCAGCGGCGTGGTCAGCAACCCCGCTTCGCTGATCCACTCAAGGCCCGTGGCATCGCCGTTGCCATTGAGCACGTGGTACCCGGCAAAGCACGGTTGTTGCCGCGCCTCACCGGCACGTGGCTGCACCACGCTGACCCCGGTGCGCACCTGTTTGCCATTGATGCGGGTCTTGAGCGTGCTGTGGCCGACCCGCACGCCTGGGACGTCGGTGATGGCGTTCAGCGCGCCGGGTGTGCCCAGGCCCAAGGTAATCCCCAATTGCCGTGCTCGCATAACCACTCCTTACAGTTTCTGGTACGCCGGACTCGACCGGCCACTGATGCAATAGAAAATCACCGATACGGCCAGCAAGCCGGCGATGATCATCACGTCGCGCACGGAGGCCGCAGCGACCAGGGTCGCCAGCAGATACCCGGCGCCTACCACCGCCAGCAAGGCCGGCAATGGCCACAGCGGCATGCGATACGGATGCTCGCGATCGCGCAGCCACACCCGGCTCATCAAGGCGCTCAACGCCACCACCAGGTACACCAGCATAATCAGCAATACGGTGAACGAGGTGAGGTCGGCGAGGTTGGAGCTGAAACTGAGCAGCGCCGACGGCACCGCCAGGAACAGCGTCGCCAGCCAGGGCGAATCCCAACGCGGGTGAATGCGCGTAAACAATGTATTGATACGTGGCGTCCACAGGGCATCACGGCCACTGCTGAACACCACGCGGCCGATCTGGATCACGATGGCGACGATGGCATTGAACACCGACAGAAAGATCCCCGCACTGACCAGGCGCGACAGGGTTTCATTGCCATGGCTGGTCAGCAGGTAACCGATGGGGTCCGGGCTGCTGATCATCGCACTCAGCGACGGCGCGCCGATCAACAGCGCAGTGATGGGTACCAGCTCGATCACCACCACCAGCCCCAGCGACCACAACACCGCCTTGTGCACGCCCTTGCCGCCGCACTTCATGTCTTCGGCCAGCAACACCGCCGGGCCGTAGCCATTGAACGAAAACAGGCCGATCCCCACCGCGCCGATCACCAGGGCCCAGGGCGCCAGGTGCAGCACGCCGTTTTCGACGATCTGCGGCTGGAACAGCACGCTGGCCGGCTGCACAGGGTTGCCAAAACCGAGAAACACGATCACCAGCAAGGCCGCGACTTCCAACAGCAGGCACGTGCCGGTGATCCAGGCGTTGAGCTTGATGTTGAGGATGGCCAGGGCGTAACTGCACACCACAATGACCAGGGCGACGGTTTGTGAATCGAATTTTGTGCCCAGCGCATTATTCAGGTACGTCGCCGCCCCGGTGGCCAATACCGGCGGGATGAACAGCAGCATCACCAACACCGTCAAGAACGTTGCATAACCGGCCATGCCGCCAAATACCCGCTTGGCGTACACATATTCGCCGCCCGCGCTGTTGTGGGCGCGGCCCAGTTCGGCGTAGCAAAAGGCGAACATCAGCGCGAGCAACGCAGCCATCACAAACGCCAGGAACACGCCGCTGCCGGCCTGCTGGATGGCAAACGGCGCGATGACAAACACAGAACTGGCGGGCGTGACGGCGGAGACGGTGATGGCCACCACATCGAACACACTCAGCGTGGGTTTAAGCACGCCGTCTGGCGTGGGAGAAGCACTCATATCGTTATCCTCTGCTGTTGTTTTTGGTGTGAGGCAGAAACGAAAAATGAAGCCGTGTCGGGATATGTTTCCCGTTGAATGCAGACGACGTTATCCCCTGGGCCGTTGTCAGCCAATTCCCCTATTGGAGTACTCCCCTTGACGTCGCGCGGCAAAAGCCGAAACCTTGGCCGATCTTTTTGCCATGGGAGCCTGCGCTATGAGCCTGTTTGGGGAAGTCGGCCTGCACGCAGGCCTGGGCCGCACGGTCACGCACATCGGCACCGAGCGCTTCTGGAAACAGTTGGTACTGTTGCTGCAGCAATGCCTGCCATTCGATAACGCCCTGGCGATCTTCTACCCCACCGATGGCGCGCCCCTGGCGCTGGAGGAATACGACGCACAACCCACCAGCAAACCCGCGTCGATGCTGGTGTACCTCAATGGTTTGTACTTGATCGACCCGTTTTTCCAGGCCTGCCGCGAGGGTTTCAGCAGCGGTGTATACCGCCTGGAAGAAGTGGCGCCGGACCATTTTCGCCAGAGTGAATACTTCCTCAACTACTTCCACGACAACGTGTTGGAGGATGAGGTGCAGTTCATCCTGCAAGTGCAAGGGGCCGGGACCTTGTCATTGTCCCTGGGCATGCAGCGGCGGTTCAGCGCTGAAGAGACGGGGCTGCTGACCCTGGTGGCCGCCTGGGTGTTGCCGCTGATGCAGCAGCATTGGCAACAAAGCACCCAGCGCGCACCGGCCATGGACAGCCAGATCCGCGATGCGTTGAGCCACTTCGGTAGCGGCGTGCTCTCGGAGCGTGAGCTGGAAATCGCCCGCCTGGTGCTGCGCGGGTTCTCGTCCAAGGCCATGGCCGAACGCCTGAATATCTCGCCGGACACGGTGAAGGTGCACCGGCGACATCTGTACGCGAAGCTGGATATCTCGTCACAGCCGGAGCTGTTTTCGTTGTTTATCCAGTCGTTGGGGCATGATCTGGAACACCCATGATCACGGTATCGAAGCCACCCACCGCCAGAGCCAGTGGCACCCTGTCGGTGGATGGCAGCCTTCACAAGGCTTGAGGCGATACTTTGTAAGTCGCATCAATTTCTACACTTCCCGCGACAAAATGCATTTCTCCCGAAACCTCCTGCGTATTGGGGTTATTTGTGACGGTGATGAACCCTGACTCTGCAAGGTGGAGCTTGTCGCCAGGTGTAAGAATTACCGCATGGCCAAACGGTTGCTCCCCCACACGGTAGGTGCCGTCGGGTGGGGTTGCCCTCAAAATTCTCACGAGAACCCCCGTTGCATCAGCAGGGTCTTGCGGTAACGAATGGTATTGCTCACCGGTTATTTCGAACTGTGGGGAGCCCCGATAAACCACGACGTCCGCAGAAAAGGGCGTGCTCACATTGCCCTCTTTCACTTCGCCCTGTATTTCGTTGGCGCCTTCCTTACCCTGCGCCGCGTCCAGGTGCGTCCACTGTTGATTTGCCATCTTGGATTCCTCTTGGTTTGTTTGAGCGCTGCGCTTGTATTGAATCAGCACGCACCGCAAAAAAAACCTGTCAGAAATGACACCTTACATATGCAGTTTTTTATCGCCAAATCATCTATAGGTAATTCAGCCCACCTAACGACGGCACTCTACCGATCAATGGGAGTTATAGAAGTTTATGTGCTCAGGCAGCAACTTTACGTTATCGACGCGAACAGAAAATAGTGGCCCCTCATGTGTCACCTTCATATTCAATGTACTCACGCCAAACCCATGATGGGTAATTTGTACATCTCCCACATTTTTGGGTAGTTCATTCTGAATATGAATGGCCGTTATGCCGTTCTCTTGCAGCACTTCGGACAGATCGATTTCGTCCTGTTTCGGGTTAAAGTTGAAGATCGTGTCAGGCTCATTGCTCAGAGAATCGCTGGCCTTTTCATACTTGAATGTATTGGCGCCTTTGGCACCCACCACGTGGTCACCCCCACCGCCACCAATCAGCACCGAGTCCTGGCCAGGCTTGGCTTCGAGGCGTTCGCGGTTGTCGGTACCCCGCAACACAGGGAGGCTGTTTTCAGGGTATGTCCAGCTACCGCCGCTCTGAAGAAATTGTACTGAAGACATATTGATAACCTCTCGAAATATATTTGCTTGATAGGAGACATGTGAAGTACCGAGAAACTTCTCACGGCAAGAATATCGCGATCAACCCGGGATTTTTAACATCCTATTTCGAAAATATCCGCACTGTTTCCGCGACACAAAGCCAAACACCATTCTTCAAGCCAGGCCAGCACGCCAATATCGGCAGATGACTACTCTGCGTCATAAATTGCAGTACCTTATTCAAGGCGCTGTTGCTGGTCACTTCCTGTAAATCAGCAACATTTTGCCAAAACAGCACATGGACAGGGCTGTATAGCGTTATTAACGCCCCATACGAATAGTGTTCCACACCCGCGTCCGAATCCTATCGATATTCAACGGCATCGCTTCCAACGCAAACAACTTGCCCATCATTTCTTCGCTCGGGTAGATCTTGGTATCCGCCTTGATCTCCGGCTCCACCAGGCTGTCAGCCGCGCTGTTGCCGTTGGCGTAATGCACCGAGTTGGTGATGTCGGCCATTACCTTGGGCTCCAACAGGTAGTTCATGAACGCATAACCGGCCTTTTCATCCGGGGCGTCGGCAGGCATGGCCACCATGTCAAACCAGATGGCGGCGCCTTCCTTGGGGATCTGGTAGCCGATCTTCACGCCGTTCTTGGCTTCCTTGGCGCGGCTTTCGGCCTGCAGCACGTCGCCGGAGAAACCGACGGCCACGCAGATGTCGCCATTGGCCAGGTCTCCGGTGTATTTCGAGGAATGAAAGTACGCCACATAGGGCCGCACTTTCATCAGCAACGCTTCGGCTTTTTTGTAGTCCTCGGGGTTCTTGCTGTGGGGCGGCAAGCCGAGGTAGTTGAGGGCAATCGGCAGCAATTCCGGGCCGTTGTCGAGGATGGCCACGCCACATTTGCTGAGTTTCTCCATGTACTCGGGCTTGAAGATCAGGTCCCAGGAGTCCACCGGGGCGTTATCCCCCAACACGGCCTTGACCTTGTCGATGTTGTAGCCGATGCCAGTGCTGCCCCATAGGTACGGGAAACCGTGGGCATTGCCCGGGTCGTTGTTTTCCAAGGCCTTGAGCAGCACCGGGTTGAGGTTTTTCCAGTTGGGCAACTGGCTCTTGTCGAGTTTTTTCAAGGCGCCGCCCTGGATCTGCCGTGCCATGAAGTGGTTGGACGGAAACACCACGTCATACCCGGAGTTACCCGTCATCAGCTTGCCGTCGAGGGTTTCGTTGCTGTCATACACGTCGTAGCTGAAACCGATTCCGGTCTGCTTCTGGAAGTTCTTGGTGGTGTCCGGCGCGATGTAGCTGGACCAGTTGTAGATCTTCACCGTCTCGGCGGCCTGGCTGATAGAGGCCACCAACATCAAGGGCAACAGGGTAATGGCTTTCATGGTTCGATTTCCTGGCGGTTTTAGGGCTGTTTTTATGGCAGGCGATCAAGGATCAAAGCGTTACAGAATCAATACGTAGGTCTTGCGCACGGTGTCCTGGATATCCCAGATACCCGTGCTATTGGCTGGCAACATCAATGCATCGCCGGCTTCTATATGGACGACGTCACCGTTGTCCGGGGTGAAGGTGCAGCGGCCCTGGATGAAATGGCAAAACTCCTGGGATTTGATCTGGCGCCGCCAGCGACCGGGGGTGCATTCCCAGATGCCGGTTTCGACGCCGTCGCTGCGTTCAACGCTCAGCGTCGAGGCCACCGCGATGGGTTCGCCCAGGGGCACGGCCACCGGCGACGAGTCCGGCAGGTGGGCGTTCAGCGTGTCTTTGAATTGAGTGATGCTCATGGGGTTTCCCGTGTGAGTGGAACGGTTTAGTGCATGAAACCTTCCATGAAACCGGCCACGCCGGTCGCCAACTTGCGGCGCCAAGGGGCGGTGTTGGGGTTGGCCAGCACCTGGTCTTCATGGACAAAACTGCGAATGATCGCGTTGTAACCCAGCCAGCGGCACGGCTCGGGCTCCCAGGCCTTGAGCGCATCCAGCCCGCGCTCGCGGATCACCCAGGGTTGCTGGACCAGCGGCGTGACGTGGCCGAGGATCAAGTCGGCCAGGGTGCGCCCGCCCAGGTTGGTGGCGCCGACGCCCTCCCCGCCGTAACCACCGGACAGCGCGATGCCGGTCTTGTTGTCGCAGAGCATGTGCGGTCGGAAATTGCGCGACATGCCGAGGTTGCCGCCCCAAGAATGGGTAATCCGCACGTTCTTCAGTTGTGGGAAAAGCTCGCCGAACAGGTAGCGACGCAGCTCCACTTCGTTGTCCGTCAAGTCGAAGTCGTGGCGCAGTTTGCCGGCGAACTGGTAACCGCCACGGGCGCCGAACACCAGGCGATTGTCCGCCGTACGCTGGCCGTAGGTGACCTGGCGGCTGCTTTCGCCAAACGCCTGGCCGTGGTTCAGGCCGATTTCGTCCCAGGTGCTGGCGGGCAGCGGCTCGGTGGCGACGATCAGGCTTTGCACCGGCAGTTGATAACGCCCCAGGGGCGGCAAGGTGTTGGCGTAACCCTCGATCGCTGGCACCACCCAGGCGGCGCGGATGCTGGCCTTGGCGGTGCGCACGCTGCCGGATTGCCAGTGGGTGACCGCGCTGTTCTCGTAGATCGGCACGCCCATGTTTTCAACCACCTGCGCCAGGCCGCGCACCAGCTTGGCCGGGTTGATGGTTGCAACGTGGGGCGCATAGATACCGCCATAAGGCTTGGCGATGCGGATCTGTTCGGCGAGCTGCTGCGGGCTGAGCCAGCGATAGTCGGATTCGGTGAGACCCTGGGCGTAGAGTTTGTCCAGGTAGCGGCGCAGGCTGCCTTCCTGCTCGGGGTAACGCGCGGCGCAGTACAGGGCGCCGCCTTTGCGGTAATCGCAGTCGATGCCTTCGCGGGCCAGGACCTGGGCGACTTCATCGGGAATAGCGTGCAACAGGTCAAAGGACGCGCGCCGTGCTGCGGGTGCCAGGCCCGCCAGCAAACGGTCTTCGCCCAGCAGGTTACCCATCAGCCAGCCGCCATTGCGGCCCGACGCGCCGAAGCCGGCGGTTTGTGCTTCGACAATCGCGATATTCAGCTCAGGTGCCTGGCGCTTCAGGTAGTAAGCGGTCCACAACCCGGTGTAACCGGCGCCGATGATGACCACATTGACGTCCAGGTCGTGCTCCAGGGACGGCCGCGCCACCAGCGGGTCGTCCAGCTGGTCCATCCATAAACTGATATTGCGCCATGCTGGCATGCCCGCTTCCCCTACCTCGTTTCGATAGGGCTGATCCTAGAGCGCGGTGTTACGGCATGTCTTGCGCGCGTGCACGCAGGGAAATTTGTTTGACATAGGCCTTGGGTGACTGGCCAGTGTGCTGACGGAATGCACTGTAGAACGCCGACAGCGAATTGAAACCGGCGGCGAACGCGAGGTCATCGACCTTGATGGGCGGCGTGGAGGTCTCCAATGCCGCGAGCAAATGCTGGAGCCGCGCCTGGTTGACGTAGCGGTAGAAACTTTGCCCCAGCACCTGGTTGAGCAAGTAGGAAATCTGATTACGGCTGTAGCCGCATTCCTTGGACACCCGCTGTAAATCCAACTCGGGGTCCAGATAGGGTTGTTTGCGCTCGAAGTACTGCTGCAAGTCATTGGCCATATGCCCCAGTTGCTGGGGCGACAAACCCAGGCGGCTGACCGTGGGGCGCAGCGCCTGGGCAGGCTGTTCGTGCACCAGGGACGCGTATTCGTTGACCCGCCAGATCAGCCCGTCGCGCACGGTAATGGCTTCGCTGGTGCGAAATGACACCAGGCCCTGGCCACCGCGCAGGGTGATGCGGTACTGGATAAAGGCCGTGTCGCCATCGGCGCGGATGCGGTCCGTGTGTTCAATGGCCTCATCCACCGCCCGTGGCATGCTGGCTTGCAGGTATTCGCGCAACTCGGTGTAACGGATGACACGGTTCTGGAAGAAATCGTGGTACTGGATGTCCGGATGGTAGTAGGACATCACCCCATCAAGGTCGCGATGCCGCCAGCATAAGTGATGGCGTAGCACCAACTCGCGAGTGGCTCGGGTCTGCGAAGCGTCATCGTCTGCGGCGATGTTTGGCATGGGCGGCTCTGCGGCGGGTAAACCCTGGAGATTGCCGACTTTTGCGGGTGTCGACAATGATCAATTGGCGTTTTTGACTAATGGCATATTGCCCAATCACAAGTAGGACATGACCTACGTCAAACTTCAGGAAAACAACTGCCGAACGGCGCGCAAAAAGTCACCTGCCATTTACGAACGAATGCTATTTTTAAACTCTTCGACGCCACGACCAGTGAAGGTCCTGGCCCCTGCCGCGAGCAAAAGGAAGCGCTCAATGAACAAGGTAGGCAACATGAACAAAGTGACATTCCCCAACGCCTGCCAACTGATGCGCTGGCATTTCCATCCAATCGGCTTCGAGGGCAGCATGGACGCGCCCGGCAGCATGGTCGCCCGCCTGTTCGACCGCGCCAGCGGCGAGACGCTGATCGCCATCGCCGGCATTCCCTGTGCCACGGTGATGAATGCCGCCGATGTGGAGCGGATCATCGAGGCCGTGGAGGATGAGCTGGAGTCGTTTGTGCCGCCGCAGTCCCTGCGGGCCTGACGCCGGCAAGCACTGATTATTAATGTGGGAGCGGGCTTGTGTGGGAGCGGGCTTGCTCGCGAATGCGGTGGTTCAGTAACAAATTTAGTGACTGACACTCCGCTTTCGCGAGCAAGCCCGCTCCCACAGGGGAACTGCGTTGACAGGTTAACTGCGCTGATCGTCAAAAAACGCCTTCTTGCCGTCCACCCGCTCCGACGCCTTGGGCACATTCCCCGCCTGCCCTTCAGACTTTTCCACATACCAATAGCAATGGCTCACGGCGCGGGTAATCCCCACATACGCCAGGCGCAGCACCTCGTCCTTTTGCGCAGTGTCATACGGTTCGCTGTCACCGTCCTTGCCCAGCCCTACCATGCGGCAGACCTGGTTCTTGTAGGGGGAGCTGGTGACATGCTGGCAATCCCCTAGCAGAAACACCGCATCGGCCTGTAGGCCCTTGGCGCTGTGATAGGTCAGTTGCTTGAGCCGGCGCGCGTGAGGCGGCAAGCTAGAATCCACATTAACTACAGACTGAATATGCTCTTGAATCAATAGCTTATCGCTACTTTTTCGATACAGCATTAATACGGTTTCGCCGCGTTGGTAGTGTTCCAGCAACTGCCGCCCCAGAGCCACTTCGTCGCGCTCCAGTACTTGGACCGGCACCAATGCCTTGGGCGCTCCGCTGGCCTTGGCCTTTTTACCGGGGATCGCCGGCGCGGCGCGCACGATATGCTCCGCCGCGTCGATGATGTGCTGGTGGCTGCGGTAGTTCTCGCCAAGCATCACGCGGGTGGTCGCAGGCGACGGGAATTCCTTGTTGAACTCCATGAAGTACTTCGGCGAGCTGCCGCGCCAGCCGTAGATCGACTGCCAGTCATCGCCCACGCACAACAGCGAAGAACGCTGGGCGCCCCGCCCGACGTGCATGGCCGGGCCGCGACTGCGGATCTCCCGCAGGCTGGCGCGAATCCACGAGACGATCTGTGGCGACACATCCTGGAATTCGTCGATCATCAGGTGGGACAAGGGCCGCAGCAGCGGATCGCTGAGCAGCTTGAGGTTTTCCGGGGTGTTCTCGCCGAACAGCGAGAACATGCGGTTGTAGGTCATGATCGGCGGCGACTGGTCGAGCAGATGATCTTCCAGGGCTTTCCAGAAAATGCTCAGGGCCTCGAAGAAAAACCGGTCCGGGTCGTCCTTGGCAAAGCTCATTTGGCCGACCGCCGTGGGCACATCCAGCCCGAGGTTCTCGATAAACCCGGCAGACACCACAAAGCAGTCCAGCAGCGGCGCCGAAGCCAGCTCGCCCTTGACCTTGTAATCAAAGCCCGGCCCGGCGCTGGCGTCGCCGGCAAGGCTGCTTAAAAGGCGCTTGGACGATTCATAATTATCAATCCATATCAATGGCTTGCGACAGAAAGCTTGAAACAGGGTGCGCTTGACCGCCCACTCCGCACGTACCGACAACTTTGCATTGGGCCGGCTGATCTGGGGGTTTTCACGGGAATCGAAACCCAGCACCACCCAGGCATCCAACTCGGGGATATAGCCATGGCAATGGAACTGCGCGCCATTGATTTCCACGGTCTGCCGGTTGGGCTCGATGCCCTTGATCGGCCAGGCCCCGGCGCGAAACCACAGGTCTTCGACGAGGTCGCAGAGCTCTTCGTCGCGCTTGGCCGCCAGTTCGGTCACCGCTACGCGTTTTTGCACGTCAGGATGGTCGCGTTCCAGCTCCTTGAGCTGCAAGCCATGCCGGGCCAGCGGCGCGATCAGCTCACGAAACCGTGGGTGCTGGCCGTGCAGCCGGTGATAGCAGGCGTTCATTTGCTGGCGCTGGGCGTCGTTGATGCGCAGGTCAAACGGGTTGCTGTCCGCTTCCTCAACGCCTGTGCTGAGGTTCTCGAACGCTTGCAGGCGTTCAAAGCCCGGCAGGCTGCGCACCATCGGCAGGATGCGCGAGTGAAAGGTGCGCACCACCGCCTGGGCCTCTTTGATGCCAAGGGGTCGGCCCCACAGACTAAGAATCTCCATGAGCTTATGGATGAAGTCTTTGCGAGACTCCCGGGTGAAGGTCACCACGGTCATCGAACTCAGCTCAAAGCCCAGGTAATGGGTGAGCAGCAGGATACGCAGCACCAGCGAGGTGGATTTGCCCGCCCCCGCGCCGGCAATTACCGAGGTGGACGGTGTATCGCTGAAAATCATCTTCCATTGCGCCGCGCTCGGCTGGGCATGGGCCGGCAGCAGCCGCGCGACATCAGCCTTCATGCGTTTTTTCAATTCGGCGGTCAACGGCAGGCGCCAATCATCGAACAGGCTGTCGTCAACGCCGGGAGCACGGTGCTCATCGGGGCGAAAGTCACGAATCAGCAGGACTTGCCGGCCTTCCTCGATGCCATCGGCCTTGCCTTCGCGGTAGCCATACTCGACACCTGCCTCGTGCCCACTGCGAAAACCATCTGCCTGCCCATGCAACCAGGAAAACCGGTGCTGGGCGCGCAAACGCGTCAACCCATGGCCAAACAGGCGCGCGGCGAGGCGCTTGAACAGGGGCATGTCTGCCAGTGGGCGCAGTTCTGGGGGGAAATCAGGGGTGTGTTGCGGCACGCGGACTCCAGCGATGAGGTTGGTTTTGGCGAATGCACCATGGTCGCCGGAATCGCGCTGCAGTTCCAGCCAATTGCTTTGCCGTCATGCAGTTAGGCGATGAAGTGAAAGTCAAAACCCCAGCAATAGATCTGCTAAATCGATAGGAATCAGGCATTTTTTACGCTTTTTATCGATCATGCGCTGCTGGATCATAGGCGCCATCCACAGGAGACGATCATGCTAGAACTTCGACCTTTCAACACGCTGGGCGGCGCCCACCATGGCTGGCTTGACGCCCATCACCACTTTTCATTTGCCGAATACCATGACCCCCAGCGCATGCACTGGGGCAACCTGCGGGTGTGGAACGACGACATCATCGCGCCCGGCACGGGTTTCCCGCAGCATCCACACCGCGACATGGAAATCATCACTTATGTGCGCGAAGGCGCCATCAGCCATGCCGACAACCTTGGCAACAAAGGCCGTACCGAAGCGGGTGATGTGCAGGTGATGAGCGCGGGCACCGGGATTGCCCATAGCGAATACAACCTGGAGGCTACGCCGACCAAGATCTTCCAGATCTGGATTATCCCGAATGAAGCCGGGCTGCCGCCGTCGTGGGGCGCCAAGCCGTTTCCGAAAGAGGGTCGCGATGGTTTTGTGACTTTGGCCAGCGGCAAGGCCGGTGACAATGAAAGCCTGCGCATTCGTGCGGATGCGCGCTTGGTGGCGGCCAATCTGAAGGCTGGGGAAAGCGCGGAGTACCGACTCGATAGCGGACGCCGTGCGTATATGGTGCCGGCAACCGGTGCGATTGAAATCAATGGCTTGCGGGCACAAGCTCGGGATGGTGTTGCGATTGAGGATGAGCCGGTGTTGCGGGTGACGGCGATTGAGGACAGTGAGATTGTGTTGGTCGATCTGGCTTGATACCTGACTGCACTGCATAAAAATGTGGGATCAATGTGGGAGCGGGCTTGCCCGCGATAGCAATATGTCAGCCACTGATTTCTTGACTGATCCATCGCCATCGCGGGCAAGCCCGCTCCCACATTGAAATATGATTGTCCCCACACTTAGGGGCTGTGGTGTTACTGGGAGATAGCGCCGTCCACCAACACCTGGGCCTCTTCCACCAACTGCTTGAGGTGATCTTCGCCAATAAAGCTCTCGGCGTAGATCTTGTAGATGTCCTCGGTGCCCGATGGCCGCGCCGCGAACCAGCCGTTTTCCGTCATGACTTTCAAACCGCCAATCGCCTGGTTGTTGCCCGGCGCGTGGCTGAGGATTTGCTGGATGCTTTCCCCGGCCAGTTGCGTGGACGTAACCTGCTCCGGTGACAGCTTGCCCAGCAGGGCTTTCTGCGCCGGGGTGGCCTTGGCGTCGACGCGGATGGCGAAGGGCTCGCCCAGGGCGTCGGTCAGGCCACGGTAGATCTGGCTTGGATCCTGGCCTTTGCGCGAGGTCATTTCTGCGGCCAACAGGGCCGGGATCAGGCCGTCCTTGTCGGTGCTCCAGACGCTGCCGTCTTTACGCAGGAACGAGGCCCCCGCACTTTCTTCACCGCCAAAACCCAGCGAACCTTCAAACAGGCCATCGGCGAACCACTTGAAGCCTACCGGTACTTCGTACAGGCGACGGCCAATGCGCGCGGCCACACGATCGATCAAACCGCTGCTGACCACGGTCTTGCCCACGGCCGCGTCGACGCGCCAGTCGGGACGGTTCTGGAACAGGTAGTCGATGGACACCGCCAAGTAGTTGTTCGGCGCCAACAGGCCGCCGGACGGTGTGACGATGCCATGGCGGTCGTGGTCCGGGTCGCAGGCGAAGGCTACGTCGAAACGCTCCTTGAGGCCGATCAACCCTTGCATGGCGTAGCTGGACGATGGGTCCATGCGGATCTGGCCGTCCCAGTCCACGCTCATGAAGCGGAACGTGGAATCCACTTCGGTGTTCACCACGTCCAGGTTCAAGCGGTAGTGCTCGGCAATCGCCGACCAGTAGCGCACCCCTGCTCCGCCCAACGGATCCACGCCCAGGCGCAGGTCGGCGCTACGGATGGCGTCCATGTCGATCACATTGATCAGGTCGGCGACGTAGCTATTGAGGTAGTCATGGCGATGGGTGGTATCGGCCTTGAGCGCCTGGGCGTGGGTGATGCGCTTGACCCCAGCCAGCTGGTTGGCCAGCAGTTCGTTGGCCTTGGCTTCGATCCACTTGGTCACATGGGTATCGGCCGGGCCGCCGTTCGGCGGGTTGTACTTGTAGCCACCACTTTGCGGCGGGTTGTGGGACGGCGTAATGACAATGCCGTCAGCCAGGCCACTGGTACGGCCGCGGTTGTAGCAGATGATGGCGTGTGAAATCGCCGGCGTCGGCGTGTACTCATCGCCTTCGGCCAGCATCACGTGGACGCCGTTGGCGGCGAGCACTTCCAGCGCGCTGGCACCGGCCGGCGTCGATAGCGCGTGGGTGTCGAGGCCAACGAACAACGGGCCGTTGATGCCCTGTGCTTCACGGTACAGGCAAATGGCCTGGCTGATAGCGAGCACGTGCCATTCGTTGAAGCTCAGCTCGAAGGAGCTGCCACGGTGCCCGGAAGTGCCAAAAGCGACACGTTGAGTGGAGATCGCTGCATCAGGCTGGCCGGTGTAATAGGCCGTGACCAGTCGCGGGATATCCACCAGCAACTGGGCTGGCGCCGGCTTGCCCGCAAAAGGACTGATTGTCATGCATAAACCTCAGAAAGAAGGATTCGGAAAAATGGCAGTTTACTGGGTGTTGGACTACTGCGCGATGGTATCTATCCCACAGCAGGATTAGAAATTTCACACTGCCATCAGCTCAGTTGACCTGCGACTGAAGCAATGCATCGGCCAATGCGTCCAAGGCCACATCCAGGTTGGGGTGCCCGTTGAAGGCGTGGCTCACCCGCACATGCTGCTGATGCAGGCCGCCAAGGCTGAATAACTCACCCGGCGCAATCACCACCTGCTGGGCCACCATGCGCTGAAACACTTGGCGCATGTCCACCAGGGCTACCGATTGCAACCAAACGCCCGCGCCGGCGGTCGGCATCCGATAGCTCACACGCCCTTCAAGGCGCGCATCCAGGCGCTGGCTCATGGCTTCAGCTTGTTCCTGAAGACGCTGGCGCAACGTGCGCAGGTGTTGGTCGAAACGCCCGCTCTGGTAAAGCCGCGCAATGGCGCGCTGGCGAATCGATGACAGACGGAACGAGCGCAGCAAGAATTGACGTTGCAGTTCGCTGCTCAAGTGGCGGGACAGCACATAGCCAAAGGGCGCTTCGGCGCCGAGGGTCTTTTCGAACGAGGAAAACACGATCAGCCGCTCCGGATTTACCAGGTTGCGCAGCGCCGGCAAACGGGGGCCGAAGACCAGCTCGCCAAAGGTGTCGTTCTCCAGCAGCCAGCAGCCGTGCTGGTCAAGCAGATGCGCCACCTGCAAGCGCTCCGGCATTGATAGCGCCGCCCCGGACGGCAAGCTGACCACCGACGACAGCAATACGACGTGCACCGGTTCGTCGCGCAGGAGTCGCTCGAATGTCATCAGGTCCAGACGACCATCGGCCTGCCAGGGCAATTCGACCACGCGCACGCCGGCGGCCTGCAACAAGCGCAGGATCAACCAGTCGCAGGGCGACTCGACAAGCAACGTGGTGCCCTTGAGGCCCAACACATCGATCAGGATTTCCAGTACGCCCTGCAGATCGGCGCCGACATACACCTCATCGGCCTGCCAGCAACGCGAGGGCGATGAGGTATAGCGTGCCGCCAACGCCGCCCGCAACTCCCAGACGCCGCAGGGTTGCGACCAGGGTTGCAGGTGACGCGGGTAACGGCGTACCAGTTGGCGTTCCAACATCAGCAGCGTGCCATCCAGCGTCGCCAGCAACGCCGGCTCATCGCCACTGAGCACGACCATTCTGGGACGACGCGCCGCTGCGTAGAGCCGTTCCAGCAGATCGCCCGTCGATGCCAGCAGCGGGTTGCCGGCCACAGGCCAGGCAAAATACCCGGACTTGGCCACTGAATAGACCCGACCTTCCTTCTCCAGCAACGAATACGCGTACTGGATCGTAGAGATGGACACACTCAAGCGCGTCGACAGCTGGCGCAGGGACGGCAGCCTGACGGGGGTTTCAAGGCTGATTTCGTTGATCAGGTTGATCATGTAGCGGTACACCGCCTGATAGGCAAAGTCCGCCTGCCGCTCACCCCGCAAGTTCATTGCCACACGCCCGCGCGGCGTATTCCAAGCATGCCCTAGCGCCCGGACAACTGAAACGTGCGCGCTTCGGCGCTGCCCAGTGCACGCAGGCTACGTCGGTTGCGTGCACCGGCACTGTGATCGATCGACAACAGCCGCTTGCGATACAGGTGCTGAAGCAACGGCAGTGGCAGCCCACTGGTGTCGGTCACCCACTGTTGCAACATCTCCGCCGCCGACTTGCCTTGCAACACCTTGTGCAGCTCCGGCAGGGCGACCAGCATGCCCGGGTGGCATTGGCGCAGGTAGCCTTCCAGTCGCTCGCCGTGGTGAATAAAGGGTGAGTAAAGCAGGCACGTCAGTTGCCCCTCCTCCAGGCCAAAAAACTCCTGAGCGTAGGTAGCCGACAATATTCGCCCATCCCGACTGCTCGCCCCGGCAATCAGGTGCTCGGGGATTTTTCGATGACACATGTAGTCCTGTGCCTGGCGGATAAACCCTTCCACACCATCCTCGTAGGAAAGTTCGCGCAGGCACTGAGCCTGCAACCCGGACAGATGGGCCATCAGCAACGGATTGGGAAAGTCTGGGTGGCTGAAATGGAAGCCAAGGGGATCTGGCTTGCGGGCCAGAAACTCGTTAAGCAGCGGGGTCGAACCAGGGTCCACCTCGCCGAGCAGGTCGGCAATGCCAATGTAGGCCAGGTGCCGGTGGCCCCCGCGCCCTGGGCTTTCATTAGCCACGTACTGCTCGCCATAGAGGTCGCGATAACAACCCACGCTCCACTCTTCCATGCGTGCAAACAGCCCATTGAGCGAAATCGGTTTTCCTGGGGGCATGGTCACGCCAGCCTTCAAGGCGTTCTTTTTCAGCCATGCCAGGTACTGACCCTGCTTGCGCGGTGAATCACCACTGACCAGCGCATGGACCCCGCCATTCCAAGTGGTAATGCGCTGGTAGAAATCGCCGAGGGACAGGTAGGTGTCATTGCACAGCGTTGCGCGAACATCCCCGGACGTGAGGTGCCCGACCATCAACATGGCCCGCTGGCTGACTTCACGCCCGGCGCTCGACGGGGGCCGCTGGTGATTGAAGGGCTGGACCTCCTGGTTTTCCACCATCAGCAGTTCCACCCGCGGGTCGTCATGGAAAAACAACGCGCTGTACCCCTGCTGCAGCGTATCGAGCGTGGCCTGCGTCATGCCTACGTGACGCAGCGTCGCGACCCGTAGCTGGAAAGTCTTGGGGGCCCGAGCGGCAATCGACAATTGCGCCGCACGCAGCAGCGCCAGTGTGTAGCTGCTGACGTCACCGCCACCATGGGCGACCAATACCTTGTAGCCCCCCACTTGCTCCATTCCGCCCGCCGCCACCACAATCCGCTGAATCAATAATTGAAGTGCAGTACGTTCGACGCGCGAAAAGTGCCCAATCAGACGCTGCAGAACTTGTTGGTAAACATAGTTCATGGCTTGTTCGTGAATTACGCTCATAGCTTTACTACCCAAGTTGAAATATCAGTTTCAAGCAATTGCTTAATTGGCACTTGCTCGACCCATTACATCTGTAGGCTTGACGTTTATTGCTCGGCACTTCGACTAATAAACACTAGCACCTTGCAACAAAAGCATTGCGGGCGAGCATCCATTCACTTAGCCGCCAGGCTGCTACAGAAAGGCTGAAGCGCCGGGCTGGGCTTGAGATCTCAGCGAACCTAGGAATACTCCGACAACTTCCTACACCTTTTTAACCGGGAAATTAAAGACGCGTCCGACGTATATTAATCAACCGCAATGGCGAACCCCTTGTAGGGGTATCCCTTTCAATAACAGGCATTCGGGCACACAGAGTAGCGACCCGGTTAGTACGAGCAGCGCGAAGCGCAAATGTCAGATAGTCAATCATTGCTCAATCCTTGAGATGACAGTGAGAGCACAATTATCGGCAGTCGAATAATGATTAACAGATACAGAAATTCGCCTGAAACCAGCGCAGATGAAAAGCAGCCAAGACTTTGTTTTCGCCCACACAACGACGCCGCACTGAAATTCAGTGCGGCGTCAGGGACAAAGGTATTGTTTGCGGGGTTTGAGACCGGAGCGGCGGCTCAACCCGGGAACGGGTTAAGCCCTGTCAAATGGCGTATTTGCCCCATCCATTCGGATGCAAGCGCATTCATTTGCGAATACTCCTACAGCTCAAACAGCTTCAACCTGCAACGCAACACGCTCACGACATGGGCATTCGTCCATGTAGCGGTGCGCTTCGACAAACTGGCTGAACGCAAATACCGTGGTTTTCAGCGGTACCAGCACGCGGTCCGCGGTGAGCTGGTTGATATCACGCAAAGCGCGCTGCAAGGCCACGTGGTCCTGGGTGATGCCCAATTCCGGCTTACCGGTGAAGTTGCCGATGCAGTGCACAAAGAATTGAATGTTCTTCTGGAACGCTGCACACGCCGGGAATGGCGTCTGGTTGCCGCCCTGCAAGCCATACAGCACCAGGCTGCCACGCGGGGCCAGCACATCGCCGAGCAACGACATCTGCGGGCCGCCCAAACCATCGAACACCACGTCCACGCCACGGTTGTCGGTGAATTTGTTGACCTGCATGAGCAGGTCCTGCTCTTCGGTGACGATGACTTTTTCCGCGCCCAGGGACAGTAAATACTCGCGTTCTGCACTGTCCTTGGTGGCGGCAATCACCCGCACACCCAGGGCTTTGCCCAGTTGCACAAAGGACGGGCCAGCACAGTGGCTCGCGTCCGTCACCAGGGCAAACTGGCCGGGTTTGACCCGCGCCAGGTCCACATACGCAAAATAGGCGATCAACAACGGGGTGTAATGCACACTGGCTTCAATCGGGCTCAAGACGTCCGGGTAACGGGTCAGGGCCGAACGGGGCAAGACGATCAGCTCGCCATACACCGGGTAATCATTAGGGCTCTCGGCCGGAAAACTGGCGACTTTATCGCCCACTGCCAGGTCATCCACACCTTCGCCCAGGGCCACAACCACCCCGGCCATCTCATGGCCAAGGCCGGAAGGCAGGCGCGCATGGGAAGACGCCAGGTTCTGGCGCCACAGAATGTCGTACCAACTGATGCCGATCGCTTCGACACGCACCTGCACTTCGCCCGGTGCGGGCTGCGCGGCTACATGCTCTTCGCACTTGAGCACCTCGGCCGGACCAAACTTGTGAAAACGGATCGTGCGGGACATCGCAAACCTCGTCAAAGTAACCTCTAATGCCATGAACTCTATCTGGGCTTTCCCGGTAAGACCACAGGTCACCATTAATAGTCGACATGCCTGTCATTGATTCCGCTCCCGAGGAAAAGACCCCGGCTAACGTAGGAAAACTCAATTAGCCGGTGCAGAGTACCAGCCTTTCCCCGTAAGATTCATGCCGGTCATGCTTTTCTAATCGAATCCAAGGGGTTCTTTCATGGCCGCTCTCGTCAAGCTCGCTGACTCATCCAGGACACAAGATGAACCGTAACGACCTGCGTCGTGTCGACCTTAACCTCTTGATCGTATTCGAAACCTTGATGCATGAGCGCAGCGTGACCCGCGCCGCCGAGAAACTGTTCCTCGGCCAGCCGGCGATCAGCGCCGCACTGTCGCGCCTGCGCGGGTTGTTCGATGACCCACTGTTCGTACGCACCGGCCGCAGCATGGAACCGTCCGCTCGCGCCGTGGAAATCTTCGCCCTGCTCTCCCCGGCCCTGGACTCGATTTCCACCGCCGTCAGCCGTGCCGCCGACTTCGACCCGGCCACCAGCACTGCGGTATTCCGTATCGGCTTATCCGACGACGTTGAATTCGCCCTGCTGCCCCAACTGCTCAAACGCCTGCGTGCCGAAGCCCCTGGCATCGTGCTGGTGGTGCGCCGCGTCAACTACATCCTGATGCCCGGCCTACTGGCCTCTGGCGAAATCTCCATTGGCGTCAGCTACACCGCCGACCTGCCGGCCAACGCCAAGCGCAAGCTACTGCGCCGCAGCGTACCGAAACTGCTGCGCGCCGACAGCGTACCGGGCAGCCTGAGCCTCGACGACTTCTGCGCCCGCCCCCATGCACTGGTGTCATTTGCCGGAGACTTGAGCGGGTTTATCGACGAAGAACTGGAAAAACTCGACCGCAAACGCCACGTGGTACTGGCCGTACCGCAGTTCAACGGCCTCGGCACGTTGCTCGCGGGTACCGATATCGTTGCCATCGTGCCCGACTATGCCGCCGAAGCCCTGACGGCTGCGGGCGGCTTGCGCGCGGAAGAACCGCCGTTGCCGGTGCGCTCGTTTGAATTGCATATGGCGTGGCGTGGGTCGCAGGATAATGACCCGGGGGAGCGGTGGTTAAGGTCACGGATTCAGATGTTTTTTGGGGACCCTGAGAGTCTTTAGGCCTCGGCGGGCTGGCTTTTAATCTGATCATTTTGCTTTTCTACAAACCATGGAGTTCCATTCATTTCCAGTGGATCTCGACATAGGAAATGTGCCACAGCCATGAGTAAACTAGTACATCACAAAAATATGGCACTCACCTGTTCCCTAGATGACTATGAGAATGGCTTGGTATCAGAGCAACACCATTTCCATAATTGCTTGATCTACATGTTGCAACGCGGGACTTACGATCCGAGTATCACCTTGGCGACTGCTTGCTACATGCGCGACGATGTAGTGCTTGGCACTTGGCATAGCCGCATCACAAGAGTCACCTCGCGCGTCCACGCTAATAGCCCTGACTCGCCGAACAATCTAGTTAAAGCGTTTGGAACTTATGACGCCAGCATGTTAGACAATCGTGACTCATACAGGGAACTGCTGGATCTCGCCGGCCCAGGCATGACGAAACAGTTGTTGCTTTATGCCCATGACGCCTCTGCGCTCAATGCTTACAGAGCTAACGGACAGCTTTACAAAAAACTTGTAAGTGAACAGTCCCTCCACGGCCTGATCGTCAACGATGAAGAGTTCTACACTTACATCTCTTTGAAGTTGATATTAGACGCCAACGTCGTCGGCGAGCCTATTTCCGAACTTCATGCCACGTTGTTCACCATGGGAAATGATGTAGCAGGAACACTAGGCTTGGATTTCCACTTTAACCATGCATCCTCCCCTCTGGCGCTACCCATTAATGTCATTATTGGCGCAAATGGAGTGGGCAAAACACGAGCACTGCAGGCCGTAGGCAAAGAGATGCAGAATAAACACAAGATAAAATCCGACACAAAACAGCCTCAAAAAGGAGATCACGGCAATCCGATTGTCGTGTTTTCCCATGAGGTACGGAGTTGGGCGCGGTTGCCACAACGCATATTCAAACACGTGCCATTGGGAATTACACAAGTTGATTGGGCAAAGCTACCAGCGATTACTCAAGAAATCTCCATACTTCCCGAAGGAAACTTTTCGCTCGCCACCCTCAACAAAATACTCGGAAAAGTCGTTAATACGAGCAACCTCTACGTGACGCGCATGGGATCAAAAAATCCCACGCACTCACTGGATGAGCTTGCGCATGATCCTGCGAAATGCGCACATATAGATCTGAGTGTGGACTATAAGTTTATCGACGAACTTGGACTTGAGCACCATCTAAGCTCCGGCCAGAGAGCCTTGATCTGCTTCTGCTTCAACTTGGTATTACATTGCCGTCCGCGCTCTGTGCTGTTGATCGATGAGCCAGAAAACCATTTGCACCCACATTTCATCTCGCTATTGATGCAAACATTGCACTCGGTGTTGGTCGCTACTGAGTCTGTAGCCATCGTAGCGACGCACTCCCCGTTTGTGGTCAGAGAGGTAGATAAGTCTGGTGTTGTGATCTTGCAGGCCGACCACCAAAATCTACCGTCTCTTTTCAGACCGGGCATGCAGACTCTGGGCGGGGATGTGTCATTGATTTCCGATTACGTATTCGAAGATCTGAATGTGCGTAAGGGGTATCAGGAATCGATCGATCAGGCCCTGCTAGCCGGTCGCTCAGATCCTGTTACACGCGATAGGATCTTGAAGCAGTTTGCCACACTGGGCTCAGATGCTGCAGCTTATGTGCGGTCACTGGAGCGTTAACAAAGCATGCCCACTTTTATTAAACGTCGCACGCAACCTTGCGATGACCTGAAAGCCATCTCAGTGTTCATCAGTGAAAAACAACTGAAGTGGGAGATTCTCCGCAAGGAGTACCACAACCTCCAGGTAATGTTCGCAAACTATCTAGAGGCTGTTGAATTCCCCTCACAGCATATAGCGAGGCGTCGATACAGCACCGACGCTGCGGACGCGTTTTACTTTCTGTACGACAGCAAAGCGACATGCCTCGCTCATATCGATGAGTTTCGATCTACAGCGGCAGGAAAACTTGGAGGCTGTCCGTACTGCGGCCTCCCGGAGAATATCACTTTGGATCACTACCTGCCGCGAAAGCGCGAAGCTTTTCCTGAGTTTTCAATTCTGTCATCGAATCTGGTCCCAGCCTGTTCAGGGTGCCAGAGCAAAAAAGGTCATTCCTACGCGACGCATAAGAAAAAGCTGGTTACACGAGCTGCACGCTTCAAGCCCAAACTTCGCGCTACTCGCACCACTAGGCAAAATTATTACTCATCGCCCGCGCAGACAAAGAAAACCAATCGCGCCTTGCCGTTTCGGATACTTCACCCCTACATAGATAGTTTTTTGATGCACCCCGTCATACGCGTTATACCGGATAAAAAGCCCGGAACTTTTCAGGTAAGAGCAAGTGGCGGTTTAGAGAAATCCAAGCGCACTCAACTGGATTTACATTTGAAGAAGCTCGACGTTTCGACTCGTAGCGGTCGAGCTGTTCGAGCCGCTAGAAACTCGATCATTCGAGACTTATCAATCAACAACATAACGTTCAATCGCAACAGCGTCTTAGCCGAGCTGCCACGACTTTTGAAGTCGTCGCTAGAGCGATGTGGACTCGCACCTAACACTATCGAGGCTGCTTACGTCAGATCGTTGATGAGCCAGCCTTGCGCACTCGATGATTTGATCCAATGGTCGCGGGAACGCGTTGAGCCCAATGTGCTTGCCGCCAGGCCCGTTATTTTATAGGGCTAAGCTCCAGATCGTGGGGCCAAATGAAATGTGCAGGCGCGCCTCAACTATAGCGGCACAACCAGCTGACGGATGGACGCACACTGAAAACCACCCAGCTCCACCTTTATTTTCTGTCAGCAATTGCCATTCGCAATCGCTCGCGTATTGGCTGCGACTGGGGAGGAAACTGGGGCATATTTCAGTTTTTCAGACCTGAACATACCGCCCTAGAGCCAAGTAAAAATGTTTTTTGAGGACCCCGATAGCCTGTAACTACCCTCGCCCCCTACTCCAACCCCTTTAAAACCCGCCTCCTGGCGGTTTTTTTCGTTTACGGCGTTCCGTCGGAATCCAACGTTTTTCACACAACCGTTACTTAACGCGATCAGCAAACCTACGCATTGCCCAAGAAACGCTCTAGTACATTTTTTGTGATCATCACGGTGTAAATATCTGCCTGCATGAGCCCATGTACCCATTCGCACGTGGCGGCAGTAAAAACCTCACCGCGACCTTTGTGAAAGTGCACCACCATGCCGGCCCCACGGCTGTGCAACGCGATGTTGGCGTCGCTAAGGTCGGGCGCCAGGATGGAAGCACGAAACCGCGCATCGCCGTCGCCGAGCATGAATGAATAGGCATCCTCGGGCCGGCCATGCTCGGCATTGGTCGCCCAGCCCATGGCGAGAATGTGCAATCCGCTGGGCGCCCCGTCGGTGCCGAGCGGTTCTGGAAGGCCGTCGACGAACGTGTAGTCGAGGCCGTCCACTTCATAGCCAAAGATGTTGGCTTCGTCGCCGAACATGTCCGCGTAGCCAAGGCCTGTCCCCATAAACGCCCAGTGCTGAGGCCTGAAGACCGTGTATCCACGCGGGTTGCGCGGTGCCATTGCGCCAAAGCTGGCGTATATCCCGCGCAGCGCATTCACCCCGAACGTCGATGCCCCGGGGTGATTGACCCGCGGATCTTCCCAGGCTCCCGTTAGCCGATGAGGCTCGGTAGCCGCCACAGGATCGAGCGCGCCGGCATCGTACTTGTAGGCCACTTGCCGGCGCCCCTCATCCTCCAGGCGAATCTGCCACATGAAATTGCCGGCGAATCGCGCGACCCTGCCGCCCTCCTCGACAAAGGCGTCGACATGGTCGCGCATTTCTCGCGTCCAGTACTCGTCGTGCCCGACGAAGACGGCGCAGGCGTAGCCTTCCAGCGCGTGCGGGTCGTGATGCACATCGTCCTGGGTCAGGATATGCACCGTATAACCTTGCTGTTCGGCCCAGACCACAAAGGGTCTCTCGAAAGAAGCCCAGCCCGCCAACGCGTAGTACTTGGTGTAACCGTTAAGGCCAGCCCATTCGATGAACTCATAGCGCGCCGGCCCTGGCTTGCGGGGCCGGGTCGCGTTGACGCAACGTGGCGCATCGTCCGGCAGCCACACCTGCCCTCGCGCCCAGGGGCGCTGCGCCGACAGCAAGGGTGAGCGGCCACGCGGCGTGCCGGGGTGAAGGCCAAAGTAATGATTGGCACCGCCCCAGTCGTTATAAGCGGCCCACGTCGAGGTGGCCGCGACGAGTACCAAGGCATCGGCACGCTTGCGCAGCGCCTTGACGATAAACAGATGATGCCCGAGGACGCTGCCAGCGCTGTCCTGTACTTCGACGATATAGCCACCCTGCTCGGCATCCGTCGGGATGGTCCATTGCATGAAGGCGGGCCATTGGCAGCCATGCTCATAGGCACGTTCAGGCAGCGGGTGGAATCTTGCGTCAAGGCTGTCGGTGGTATGCAACGTGTGGGCAATGGCGCCATCGCGATAGATCCTGAGCCGCACTTGCGGGCAGTTCGACGACAGATACAGGCAAACCGAATCACCCGGGCTATAGGCGCGTCGATCCGAATAACACCAGGCAGCCGCCGGGCCTGATGCTGAAGGGACTTCAACCCAGGTCTCGCGTGCGGCCTGACGTGGCCCTGAAGTCTGGCTGACGGTCACGCTGGCGCCGGGCCGTTCACCGCGTGCAGCGGGTTTTTTGAGGTCTGTGGAATTCATTGAGTCGTACTCCTTTATTCGGCGGTTCGGCCAGCCAGGGTATTGGCGCTGACTCGAACGCCAGGCGCCTCGATGTGCGCAAGGTCGATACCCGCCGTTTCGTCGATCAGCAACCCGGCCAGGACGGTGACTACGCCCAACCCAATGACATAGCTGACGTACAGATAGCCAAGGTCGGCGGCGCTCAGGTAGCTGTGCAGATAGGGGGCCGTGCCGCCAAAGATCGCCACTGACACCGATGAGACCAAGCCGACGCCCTGGGCCCGTGCCTGGGTGGGCACCTGCTCGGAGAGCACCGCTGGGAAAATCGCCGCGATCAACGACCACGCACCGAGCCCCAGCACCTGGGCCAGGAACAGCGTGTAGGGCTCAGTGGTCACCATGATCGAGATGGGATAGGTGAGTACGATCACGCCCAGGCCCCAGGCGATGACCATGGGGCGGCGGCCGACCCGATCGGACAACATCCCGCAGACCGGCAACCAGCACACACAAAGGATCTGCGCGAGAAGACTGGCGACATAGGCACCCGTAGGGTCCATGCCTTGGGCAATCGCCGTCGACGCGCCGAACGTGACCCAGGCGTAGTAAGTGACATTCGCGGCCGCCGCAAGCATGACGATGTTACGCGCCACGCGCAGCATCTCCCCCGTGGACAGCTTGCGCGGCGGCCGCGCTTGCCCCTGCTGCGCGACAAACACATGGGATTCCTGCGCACCGCGGCGCAAGAACAGCGCGTAAATCCCGAGCACGCCACCGAGGGCGAAGCCTATCCGCCAGCCATAGTCACCCATGGCCTGCGCGCCCAGCAGCCAGGTGAGTATCGCCGCCACGGCCGTCGCCGCCATCACCCCGAGCGTCACCCCCACATAGACCGAACTCGACCATAAGCCACGATGTTTGCTTGGAGCGATCTCGGCGACATAGGTGTAGGAAACCCCTGTTTCGCCACCATGGGCAAGCCCCTGCATCAGCCGAAAAAACAGCAGCGCGCCCGAGGCATACAGGCCGATGCTCTGGTAGTCAGGAATAAGCGCGATGCCCAGGCTGCTGAGCGCAAGCAGCAACATGGTGAGCACCATGATGGTCCGGCGCCCCAGCCGGTCGCTCAGTCGGCCAAACAACCATCCGCCGATAGGGCGTGCGACAAAGCCACCGGCAAACACCGCCAGGGTCGCGAGCATTGCCGAGCGCGCATCGCTCTTGTCGAACAGATTGCTTGCCAGGTACACCGAAAAGGTTGCGTACAGGGTCCAGTCAAACCATTCGAGCGCATTGCCGATACCGGCCGCGCGCAACGATTTGAGGCGTCCTTGGTGAGACGTCGTATTGTTCATGGGTCAGTTCCTGGTGACGGATGGGATCAAAGATCAAAGGTGCAGCGCGGGCTTGGGCTGGCGAACGCCATGGGCAGAGGGGACGCGGACCCGCAGCGCAATCAGCAGCGCGGCCAGCAACATCAGCACGGCTGCGGCGACGAATACGCCTGCGCTGCCACCGACGCTGAACACGGCACCGCCAGCGGCGGCGCCGGTTGCGATGGCGGACTGCACAGAGGCCACCACCATGCCTCCGGCGCTTTCCGCCTGATCGGGTACCGCACTGGCCACCCAGTTCGACCACGCCACCGGCACCCCACCAAAGGCCAGGCCCCAGATCGCCAGAAGTACCGCCTGCCCCGGCAACGATGCCGGCAACAGCACCAACGCCAGTGCGGCAACGCCGACCAGTGCGGGCATCAACACCAGCGTGGCCAGGGGATGGCGTTCCAGCAGCCTGCCGGCCAACAGCGTGCCTACGAAGTTGGCCACGCCGAACCCCAGCAACATCAGTGACAGCCCTTGCGCGCCAATGCCGGTCGTCCCTTCAAGGAATGGCCGAACATAGGTGAACATCGCGAAGTGCCCGCTGTGCACCAGCACACAACCGAACATCCCCATGGCGATCCCTGGGCGCTGCAACACCTCTAAAACAGTGCGCAGCCTTGCCGGCCGACGCGGTGCGAGGCGCGGCAGCGTGAACGATTGAAAAGCCAGGGTCACCATGCCGACCGCCGCCGCTGCAAAAAACGCGCTGCGCCAGCCGTACAGCCCGCCCAGGTAGCTGCCCAGCGGCACGGCAACGACCGTACCGATGGCAATCCCGCTGAAAATGATCGAGAGCGCCCGGGGCAATAGCGCGCTCGGCACCAACCGCATCGCGACCGCCGCCGCCATGCTCCAGAACCCGCCAAGGGCAATACCGAGCAAGATGCGCATCAACAACAGCACCGCGAAGCTGGAAGAAACGGCGACCAATAGATTGGAAGCCACCATCAACGTGGAAAACCCCAACAACACCCAACGCCGATCGATGCCACGGGTCAGGCCTGGCACCAACAAGCCGGCGAACAGCGCAACGACTGCTGTCACCGTTACCGCCTGGCCAGCCAGCGCTTCGGACACGCCCAAGTCAGTCGCCATCAGGGTCAGCAAACTGGCCGGAAGGTACTCGGCGGTCAGCAACCCGAACACCCCCATCGCCAACGAAAACACGGCCATCCACGCGGGGGTCGCGGGTTCTACATCCAAGCCGACGCCAGGATGGCGCTCGGGTACGGCATTACAGACACAGTCGGTCATCGTACGGATCTCCCAATCTTCATGACGAACCGAAGTCTAGGCGCCGCATTCCGGATGATCTATGATTGAAAATCTCGACTTTTTGACTAAAACACCTGAACGATGCCTGCAGATCAGTTTGCTCTCTCCTCGGACCTCATCAACGAACTGTTGCGCGGCATGCGCCTGCGCGGTGTCGAATACCGGCGTATCCAGGCCGGCCCTACCTTCGGCTTGGGCTTCACGGAAAAACCCGGGCACGCGTGGTTCCACTTCATCGCCGTCGGCAATGCGGTGCTGCGAATGGAGGATGGCACGACTTACGAACTGTCTGCCGGCAACGCCGTGTTCATCTCCCATGGCGCAGCCCATCAACTGCTTTCACATCCAGACGCGCCTGTTCTGGACATCAACCGCCTGGACGGCGCCCCGCTCGGTGACTCCGTCAGCGCAGTGGCCACCGGCGCCGATGCGAGCCCCGCGCCGAGCACTATTGTGTTCAGTGGTTGCATGGAGTTTGAACTGGGCAGTATCCATGGCCTGGGCAAGCTGATGCCCGGCCTGATGCTGATTGATGCCGGCGGCCAGCGTTACCCCGGCCTGGTACCGATCCTCACCACCATGGAACGCGAGGTCAGCGCCGCACGTATCGGCTACGCCGGTATCCTCGCGCGTTTGGCCGACGTGGTGGCGGCCATGGTCGTTCGCGGCTGGGTGGAGTGTGCCTGCGGCAATGCCTCAGGCCTGGTCGCCGCCTTGCGCGATCCACGCTTGGCCGGTGCCCTGCTTGCGCTCCATCAGCAACCGGGCCGCGACTGGACCGTTGCGCAGTTGGCAGCGCACTGCAACACCTCACGCTCGGTCTTCGCCGACCGCTTCCAAGTGACGATTGGCATGACCCCGCTGCGCTATGTCACCGAACTGCGCATGCGGCTGGCGAGCCAGTGGCTGACCCTCGAAAGGCTGCCGATTGAAGAGGTGGCGCAGCGTTTGGGCTACACATCGCAGGCCGCTTTCAGTCGTGCATTCAAGCGCATTACGGGCAAAACACCGGGATTGAGTCGTAAGGTGCGGCAGGTCACTGTGACTTGAAACATAGCGCAATACCCTGACTCATTTGCCGCCCCAGGCGCCAGAGCATGCGATCTCTCCACACGCTGTGACACCCTCCTACCCCTCACAAAGCCAGATTGACATCATGAGGCCATCATGGAAAATCACTGGCTCTTTTTGCCCATCATCAATGGGTGTTCGCTGGCGCGGTGCCGGCACCGTCGCTGCTTGATACCTTGTGAGGGACTTACATGACGTTGGAACAGATGGACTTTTGCTTTATTCCCGACGAGGCCTGGGTCGAACTGAAAACCTATTACTATCTGAGTGAAGATCACAACGGCATCCGTCTGACCTGTTCGGAAACTCATGAAGAAAGAACTGTCGGTAAAGGTACCGCGATCACTTTGCATCCCTCATCACCGCGCCTGCGAGCCGAACGCCCGGCGTACATCAAACTGTGCAAGTTCGTACTTGATTGCGCCAGCTCTTTGATCGCTCATGGAAAGCTGGAAGTGTCAGAACTCGTCAAGCGCTTGAGTGATGATGATTACCTGGCGAATGTAAAATCCAGTGACGTTGAGAACATGCTCAAGTGCTACGTCGCCAGCAAACAGTTGATCGCGTCTGAATCCGGTCGAGCCAACCAAAAAAGAACGTTTCTCCAGTTGAGCCAGGCTGGACTGGAAAGAGAAAAAATAAGAAGTTTTGCCGGTTCCATGGCAAGTGAATTGGAGTCCTTGAGCGCGCGAATCAGGCTGATCATCGCTCACAACCCAACAGTGGGTACCTATCGAGAAGATATTTTGAGAACGGTGCTGGAAAAGCATCTGCCAGAGCGTTATCACGTCGCCACGGGGTTTATATTCGGCTGTGACCGACAAATCGATATCTTGATCTATGACCGCATAGATTACGCACCCCTGTTTCGCGAGTCGGATCTTGTCGTCGTGCCGAAGTCCGCGGTCCGAGCGGTCATCGAAGTGAAGACCAACCTCACCACTCAAGCCTTCAGGGACAGCCTGTCTTTGATATCTGAAATTACCATTCTGGATAGCGGTTACCCGCCTATATTCAAAGGTATCTTTGCTTTTGAAAGTGACGCTGCCGAGGACACGTTGTGTGAAATCGTCAAGGAGCATCACGCAGAAGAATCATGGGATTTCGAAGAGGAAGAGGAAGCTGATGCTGATGCTGATGCTGATGAAGATGAAGATGAAGATGAAGATGGTCCATACCCAATAGGCAGGCCCTTCGATCACCTGACGTGTGCCTGCATCAACCAGAAGTCGTTCCTTTACACAACCTATCGGAAAAACGACGCGACGCGGTTTATGCCAATTCTGGTCAAGACCCACAGCAACACCGGCTTGCCTAATCAGGTCGCGCTGTTCATGGAGCACCTGCTCTGCTACCTGCAGTTTGGCGGCGCAAAGCCAGGAACGTTTCACTCCTTGCAGAACATGCTGGGAAGTGACACAAGGGCCAACACCTACTGCAACCTTGCGCAGGAAGATTGGGGTGCCTATTTCGAAGGAGCCGACCTTGAAGAAAAAATGCAAATGGAGGAAAGGATCACCAATATCATGCATTGGCTGGAAGGGGGAACCTCCACGCTTCCCACTCTGACAGAGTAGCCAGAATGGTGCGGCGTGACTTCCGGTTACAGCGTGTGGTGCGGCCCCCTCAAGTCCCACTCTTCACCTTGCTCCAGACCCGCGTGCGCACCCGCTCCAACTTGAGCGGCAACGGCTCCAACGGAAACAGCGTGTCCAACACCACTTTCGCCGGATACACCCCGGGATTATCCCGCACCCGCTCATCCAACAACGCAGTGGCGTCCTTGTTCGCATTGGCGTAACTCAGGTAGTTGGACGTCTGCGCAATCACCGGCGGGCGCAGCATATAGTCGATGAACGCCAGCCCCTGCTGAGGGTTCGGCGCATCCTTGAGTAGCACCAGGCTTTCGACCCACACCGGCGCGCCTTCCTTGGGAATACTGTATTGGATGTGGCGGCCACTGCTGGCTGCATCGGCGGCTTTCTTGGCGTCCATCACACCGCCGGCCCAGCCGACCACCGCGCAGATGTTGCCATTGGCCAGGTCGGTGATGAACCGCGATGAGTCGAAGTAGCGGATGTGCGGGCGCAGTTTCAGTAGCAGTGCCTGGGCTTTCTGGTAGTCGTCCGGGTTCTGGCTGTTGTAGGGCAGGCCCAGGTAATGCAGGGCGATGGGGATGATTTCGCCCGGTGCATCCAGCATGGCCACGCCGCAGGTGTCCAGCTTGGCGAGGTTTTCCTCTTTGAAGATCAGGTCCCAGGAGTTTACCGGTGCGTCGGCACCGAGAATGGCGCGGACTTTTTCCACGTCGTAGCCAATGCCCGTGGTGCCCCACAGGTACGGCACCGCGTAGCGATTGCCGGGGTCGTTGCTCTGCACCTTGGCCAGGATGGCCGGGTCAAGGTGGGTTGCGTTGGGCAACTGCGCGCGATCCAGTTCCTTGAGCACACCCGCCTTGATCAGGTTGGGCAGCAGGTCACCGGTGGCCACTACCACGTCGTAGCCACTGCGCCCGGCCATGAGTTTGCTCTGCATGACTTCACTGTTGTCGAACACGTCGTACGCGCTATGTATGCCGGTCTGCGCCTGAAAGGTTTTCAGCGTGTCAGGGGCGATGAAGTCGTACCAGTTGTAGATATTGACCTTCGGTTCTTCTGCCAGGGCGCAGGTCACTGCGCCACTGATCAAGCAGGCCAGGCCCCATCGTACGTATCGAGTCAGGTTCATCGCGCACTCCTGGGCGTTGCCGCCCGATTATTGTTTTGGTTGGGGAAGATCGATCAGCGCAGCAGCAGTTCGCGGCGCCCATCGGCGTGCTGCACGCTCTCGCCACTCAGGTGCAAGCGACGATCATTGAGGTAGTGATAGTCCGCGCGGGCGGCGTGCAGTTGCGTCAGATCCACGGTCACGACCTGCCGGGTTTCGTCGCGCCCGGCCTCGAACAGCGGGCGGCCAAAGGGGTCGATGGCGGCGCTGCCCCCGGCAAATACCAGGCCGTCGTCGCCCTCGCCGACGCGGTTGACCATCACGCTGAACAGCTGGTTTTCCTGGGCGCGGGCCATGATCGCGGTGCGATGCACCGGCCCATAGGGGTCCATATTGCCGTTGGTGACGATGATCAGCTCGGCCCCCAACTGGGCCAGGGCGCGGGCGGTTTCCGGCAGTTCGATGTCGTAGCAGATCAGGATGCCGACGCGCACGCCCTTCCACAGCGCCGTGACCAAACGGTCGCCCGGAGTAATGTCGCCGCGCTCGGAAGGCCAAAGGTGGGTCTTGCGATAACGCAACGCGATACCCTCGGGCGTGACCAGCACCGAGGTGTTGTAGTGCACGCCGGCATCGCTTTCGACCAGGCCAATGACCACCGACACACCCCGCTCGCGCACCGCCTGCTCGATGGCACGCAACGCCGGGCCGTCAAGGGGCTGCGCCACCTCGGCCAATTGTTCGCCGGCGACGAAGCCCATCAGATGGGTCTCGGGAAACACCAGCAGGTCGGTGTCTGCGCCACACGTGGCGATGGCTTCCAGGGCGCGTCGCAGGTTATAAGCAGTGTCGCCGTCACGGCCGGCCAGTTGCATGAGTTCGATCTTCATCGTGGATCCTTGTGCACAGTAAGCTGGCAACGAGTATGGGCCGTACCCCCACGGCACAAAATCACTTCGATGGGGTAACCCTGAATGGGTAGCGAGATGCATCTGACCTTGCAGGACCTGGCCTGGCATGACGCCGTCGGCCGGTTGATCGAGACCCTGGACCGGCCGAATTTCTGGACGTCACTCACGCGCCTGCTCGGGCGTTATGTGCCGATGGACAACTGGGTGGTGTTGATCTTCAGCGCAGGACGCCCGCAGTTGCTGGCCGAGTCGCCGGCGCAGGAAAGCGCCAGCGACTCGCTGTTCCAGGACTATCTCAAGGGCTTGTACTTGCTCGACCCGTTTTACCTGGCCAATCGCGAAGCGCCGCAAAGCGGCTTGTTCCAGTTGGATGATGTCGCCCCGGAATGCTTTGAGCAGACCGACTATTACCAGCGCTACTTCCGCCTCAACATCGTCGCCGACGAGATCCACTTCAATGTGCAGCTCGATGCGGAACGCACCCTGAGCCTGTCCCTGGGTAGCAGCACACGCTTCAGCCACGAACACTTCGCGTTGCTCGGGTTGATCCAGCCATGGGTCGCCGGGCTGATGCGCCAGCGTTGCGTCTTTGAACAGGGCTTCAAGCGCGTGCCAGAAGCCGCCACCGACTGGCAGGAACGCGTGGACTCCCCCGGGTTGCACATCAGCTCAACCCTGACCAGCCGCGAAACCGAGGTGGCCCAGTTGATGCTCAGTGGCTGCTCGAACAAAGAGATCGCCCGCAAGCTGGCGATCTCGGCCGAGACGGTGAAAGTGCACCGCCGCCACCTGTACAACAAGTTGGGGATCAAGTCCCAGTCCGAGCTGTTCCTGTTGTTCCTGCAAGCTCAGGAGTGAGGCGCCCAGCCGACCTGTTTCAGCGCCGCCAGCAGTTGCTCGGGCTTGAGGGCCAGCGCGGTCTTGCCCCGGCCTTGCAGGTCGTTGGCGGCGAGCATGGCGTTGAGGATCGCTTCTTCAACCGCGTCCGCCGCCGCGACAAACAACGCCGAGATGTAGTCGTTGTTGACCATCTGCAGCGCCGTCGTCGGCGGCCCGGGCTGCCCCAGGTTGGCCACCGGCAACCCGCTGTTGCCCACCGAGAACGCGATGAAAATATCGCCACTGTCGTCTTCGGTGCCGCCACCCACCCGTGCCAAGCCGATGCTCGCCCGCTGGGCCAGGCGTGTGCATTGGTGGGGCAACAACGGCGCATCCGTCGCCAGGGTAATCACGATGGAGCCCATGCCCGGCACGCCGACATTCACCGGGCCGTCGTAGGGCGAAGGCACATCCTTCAACACCCTGCCAACCGGGTAGCCCGCCACCCGCAATGCACCGCGCGCGCCGTAGTTGGCCTGCACCAGCACGCCAACAGTCCAACCGCCCTCCTCGTCGCTCAGCACCCGTGACGAGGTACCGATACCGCCCTTGAACTCATGGCAGATCATGCCAGTGCCACCGCCCACGCAACCTTCCGTGACCGGACCGCTACGGGCGTCACGCAGCGCCGCGTGGACATGCTCGGCGGTCACGTGCTGGTCCCAGATATCACTGAGGATGCCGTCATAGGTTTCCAGCACCACGGGCATGCACCAGTAGGTGTGCTGCTGGCCCATCTCACGCTCGGCGGCGACCAGCGCATCACGCACCACGCCGACGCTGTGGGTATTGGTGTAGGCGATGGGCGTGGTCAACAGGCCGGCTTCGCGAATCCACTCCAGGCCCGTGGCGTCGCCGTTGCCATTGAGCACGTGCACACCGGCAAAACACGGCGCCAGGTGCGCGGCAACCGCACGCGGCTCGATGACGGTCACGCCGGTGTGCATGGAGCAGTCGGCGTGCTCTGCATTGAGGGTGTGATGGCCGACGCGCACGCCGGGGACGTCGGTGATGGCGTTGAACGCCCCCGGCTGGCCGTCGCCGATGGTGATACCCAGATCTCGTAAACGCATGTTTTTACTCTTAATTGTCGAGTGAAGAACGTGCGGTAAGTCTAGGTTCACCCTGCGGCGGTGACGATAACCCCCTGTTGTTAACCCCGAGGCGTTAGGTCATCGCACCGGTGCAACCAACGTGCGCCCCTGCTCCCACAACCCGGTCATGCGCCATTGCTGCTCCAAAACACCTTCACCGAACGGCCGCACGCCCCCGAGGTTTTCCCCCAGTGCCTGGAAGTAAGCGCCCTCTTCAAACAGCAAGATCCATTCAGCCGATTGCAGCAGGTCCGGCCCAAAGAACGTCGCGCCGCCATTGGCTTCCAGCACCGCTGGCGTGTGCGGGTTGGCGGCGAGTACGTCCAAAATGAACTCGGCTTCGGGCTGACGCCGGTCGATGTACACCGGCAGCTCGCGGGCCAGCGTCACCCGTTGCGCCGCCGCGTAGTTCAGCGGGAACACCCGATGCGCCGCCGCATAACCTCCCAGGTACGGCGTGTGTACATGGATCACCACGTTGACCTGCGGCGCGCCGCGAAAGGTCGCCGCATAACGCCGGCCACCGCCACCCTGGCGGCTGGCGCTCAACGGCTGGCCCGGCGCCAGGTATTCATCCAGATGCACCACGCCGTCGTAGCTGGCGACCACCGCACGGATGCTCTGGTCGTCGTCCCACGGGCCGGGCGTGGCCACGACGATCAGCAGGTCGCTGCCCGGCACACGCACATGGGCCTGGAAGGTGTTGGTGGCGGTCAAGGTGCGGGTGTCCTTGAGCACCTTGAAAATCTTCGCGGTATCACGCTTGGTCTGTTCGACCTGGTGCAGCAGGGCTTCACTCAACGGGGCAGGCTGGCTCACTTGATGAACTCCAGAATCATGGAATGGATGACTCCACCTCTCAGCACGAGTTGTGCCAGCCGCCACAGGCCCGTGATCCGGGGCATGGGCGCCGCGCGGATGTTGTCTCCCCAGCAACCACTGCTGACCGACTGCTGCCACAGCAGCACCCGGCCCCGCCCGCAGCCGAGTCGCGCCCGCAATTCCAGCGCCCTAGGGGACTGGCATGGGCGTTGCTATCAGCCTCTGCAACGTTTTCCATTTTCTTTCGGGAGCCTGTATAAGCACGGAGTTTTTCTGGCGGTTGCCCCTGGGCACCGACGGCCAGCAACTGAGTACAGACCTGCACAATCGCGGCAGCTTCAACCGCAGCCCCGGGCATATCGCGCCAGGCCATCGGCCCAACGGCGAGCCGGATGGCTTCACCTATATCGACTACATCGCGCAGGTGGCCAAGGCCGCCGAGCTGGCCGGTTTCGAGGGGGCGTTGTTGCCCACCGGCCCGGAGCCGTGGATCGTCGCCGCGGCGCTGGCCCGCGAGACCCGGCGCATCCGTTTCCTTGTGGCGTTCCAGGCCACCTGGACCCTGCCCGCCTACGCCGCGCAACAGGCCGCGATCCTGCAACACCTGAGCCACGGGCGCCTGGACTGGAACATCATCACCGGCGGCAACCCGGCCAGCCAGCGCGCCCAGGGCGATTTCCTCGAACATGACCAGCGCTACCGGCGCACCGGCGAATTTCTCGACATCATTCAGGGCCTGTGGGAGCACGAGACGTTCTCCTATGAGGGCCAGGTCTACCAGCTGGAGAACGGTTCACTGCCCCCTGGCCTACGCAACGAACGCAAACCCGGCGTGTACTTTTCTGGCTTCTCCGAGCCTGCGCTGGACGTCGCCGCCAAGCACGCCGACGTGTACTTGAACTGGGCCGAGCCGCTGGACCAACTCCAGCCGCACATGGACCGGGTGCGCGAGCGCGCGGCGCAACAAGGCCGCGAAGTGCGCTTCGGCCTGCGCGTGGACCTGTTCGCCCGGGAAACCGAAGAAGCCGCCTGGCGCGACCTGCGTCGCCAGTTCGACGCCGTGGGCAATCGCGGCAGCAACGAGGCCAAGGCCTTTGTCGGCGGCTCGGATTCGGTGGGCGCCGCACGCCAGACCGCCTATCACCAGAATGTCGACCGCTTTGAAGACCTGATCATCGGCCCCAACCTGTGGGCCGGTTTTGCCAAGGCCAAGCCCGGCCCCACCGTGGGCCTGGTGGGCAGCCATGAAAACGTCGCCGAACGCCTGGCCGAGTACCGCGACGCGGGCTTCTCGACCTTTATCCTCGCCAGCAACCCACACCTGGAAGAAGCCCTGCGCATCGGCCAGGAAGTATTGCCGCTGGTGCAAGACCGCCCTTCGCGCTGAACAGGATGACCATGAGCAAACCCTCTCTCGATACCCTCTGGTACACCCACAGCCCGGTGCCGACCGGCCTCGGCATCGCCGTGGAATCCGGGCGCCTGGCCGAGGCGTTCCTGCCCTCGGGCACCAATATCCAGGCCTTGCGCGAGTCCAGCGAACGCGACATCCGCGAAGCCCACTACGACCATCACCTGCCCAATTCCGTGCGCCACGGCGGCAACATCCCGGCGATCTGGGCCTATGCCAACGGCGTCGACACGCGCCTGCTGGGGTTGTCGTGGAGCGACGAAGTGCAGTTGATCCTGACCACCGTCGAAAGCGGGGTCAAAACCGTGCGCGACCTCAAGCACCGCCGCTTCGGCATCCCCAAGTGGGCCAACGTGCAGATCGACTTCACCCGCGCCCAGGCCCTTCGCGGCCTGGAAAACGCGCTGAAGCTGGAAGGCATGAGCGTCAGCGACGTGGACCTGGTGGACTACCCCTACGGCGGCACCTACAGCGATGAACAGATGCGCCACGTCCACGGCGCCCAGGTGTCGTTCGGTTTCAACCGCGCGCAACGGCGCAACAACGAGCTGATCGGCCTGCTGCGCGGCGACATCGACGCGATCTTTCTCAAGGGCGCCCACGCCGTGCAACTGGCTGCCGAGTTCGGCTTGCATGTGGTGATCGACACCGGCTCCCACCCCGACCCGATGATCCGCTCCAACAACGGCACGCCGCGCACCCTCACCGTGGACGGGCATTTGCGCGAGCATCACTTCGACGCGGCGAAAACCATCGTCGACTGCGTACTGCGCGCCGAGCAATGGGCCTGGGCCAACCCCGAGAAGACCCGCCAGTTCCTCGCCCGCGAACTCAACACCAGCGAGTATTGGGTGGCCACCGCCTACGGCGAAGATGCCCATCGGCGCCTGCGCACCATGCTTGATGAACAGTCGATCCTGGCGTTGCAGGATTTCACCGATTTCCTCCATCGCTGGCAGTTCATCCCACGGCGTTTCGATGTGCGTGACTGGATTGATTTCAGCGTGCTGGAAAGTGTCCTCGGTGCCACTTCACGCTTGTCCGTATAGTTTCATCTCGCGCACCTTGGCCGGCTTGCCGGCCTTTTTTTCGCCCGCCGAAAAGCCCGCCTGCTCAAATTCAAACAACCCCTTGCTGCCCCACTGCTGCTGGGGCAGCAACACCCTGCGCAAGCCCACATAAAACCTATATATATCAACAACATAAAACTTGGCACAGGCCCTGCTATAGCGCTGTAGCTTTCAAGGTTTGCAGCGCACTTAAAAGACAACTTAAGCAGACCGAAAAGTACCAGCACCATTACTTTCGGAGGGGTTATGTACCGCATCAACAGGATCACCCACAGCCTATGGCTGGCCACCGCCTTGACCGGCACGCTGCACAGCCTGCCCGCATTGGCGCAGGAACAAACGCCCGCCGCCGACGACAGCGCGCCCACCCTCAAATCGGTGACGGTCACCGCCCAGCGCCGCGAAGAAAGCGTGCAGGACATCGCCAACGCCGTCAGCGCCGTGTCCGGCGAAAGCCTCGGCCAGGCCGGCACCGACTACATCGGCAAGGCCCTCAAGTTCGTGCCCAACGCCCAGGCCAACAACCCGGACGGCGATGCACGGCCGCGCTGGTACATTCGCGGCGTGGGCACTGGCGACCAGGGCGCCGCCACGGTGTTCCCGGTGGGCGTGTACGTCGACGATGTGTACCTCAACGCGCCGCTGGCCGGCGGCGACCCGCTGTTCGACCTGGACCGCATCGAGATCCTGCGCGGCCCGCAAGGCACGCTGTATGGCAAGAACACCACCGGTGGCGCGGTAAACATCCTGACCAAAAAGCCGAGCTTTGATAACGACGGCTACGCCACCCTCGGCTACGGCAGCAAGAACGAAAAAATCGTCAATGGCGCCCTCGGCGGCACCCTGGTGGAAGACCGCCTGGCCGCGCGCGTGTCGCTGTATTCCAAGGAACGCGACGGTTTTATCAAGAACGTCTATGACGACAAGGATTACGACCGCGTCGACAACAAAGCCGTGCGCCTGCAATTCCTCGCCAAGCTCAACCCCGACCTCACCGCACTCTGGACCCTGCACGACAGCCAGACCCGCGGCACCGCAGCGGGCCTGTTGCCGGTGGGCAGCTTCCCCTGGCTGGGCGGCTATAACCGCAGCAACCCGGACCGGCGTTACATCGACAGCAACGTCGACAATAAATCGAAGATCGAACACGCCGGCACGGCCCTGACCCTCAACTACGACCTGGGCGACTACCGCCTCACCTCGATCAGCGCCTACGACGAAACCAAGCAACGCAGCATCAGCGACGATGACCTGTCGCCGGTGGAAAGCGGGCGCAACTACACCAACAACCGCTGGCGCCAGTACTCCCAGGAATTCCGTGTCGCCTCGCCCACCAGTGAGACCCTGCGCTGGATCCTCGGCACGCACTTCTTCCACGAAGACCTGCAAAGCGCTGGCGCCACCTCGGCCTTGCCGGATGAAGGCGCATCCGAGGCCAGCTACACCGGCACCTCGTTCAGCCATAAAAACACCAGCTACGCACTGTTCGGCAACCTGGCCTACGACTTCACCGACCAGTTCACCGTCACCGGCGGCCTGCGCTGGACCCGCGAGAAAAAAGCCATCGACCTGGACCTGGTGCAAACCACCGGCAGCAACTTCAACGGCGACTGGTGGGATTCAGGCTCCCTGCAAAACCCGGTGGACGTGACCGGTGCCGGCATCACCACCAACGGCAATGCCAAGCGCAACAAGACCTGGAGCGCGGTGACCTACGACCTGACCCCGGAATACCGCATCAACGACAACCTGCGGGTGTACGCCCGTTATGCCAAGGGCTTCCGTTCGGGTGCGTTCAACACCGGGCTGTCCAGCAGCCTGGAGCAGTTGAGCACGGTGCAGCCGGAGACCCTCAATTCCTATGAACTGGGGCTCAAGTCCGAATGGCTCAACGGTCGCGTGCACGCCAACGCCAACGTCTTCTACTACGACTACCAGGACATGCAGGTCAGCGCGACCACCACCACCGCCAGCGGCAGCCTGGTGTCGTTGCTCACCAACGGCGCCGAAGGCACGGCGCGCGGCGCGGAGTTCGAACTGGAAGCCCAGGCCACCGACAACCTGCACCTGCAATTGGCCGCCTCGGTGTTTTCCAGCGAGTTCACCGGCGACCTGTGGAAGGGCAACAGCTTTATCCGCGCGCCACGCCACACCTACGCGCTGGGCGCCGACTACCGCTTCCCGCTGGATATTCCAGGCGCCCTGGTCCTGGGCGGCGACCTGCGCTACCAGAGCAAGGAGTACTTCATCTCGGCGTACCAGCAGTCGCAGTGGACCTGGCTCAACCAGGGCGGCTACACCGTGAGCAATGCGCACCTGAGCTACACCACCGCCGACGAGAAGTACAACATCACCGGCTTCGTCAATAACCTCACCGACAAGCAGTACCAGAACCACGGCATTTCCCTCAACCGTGGCAGCGCGCCGTATTGGGCGTCGTTCGGTGATCCGCGCACCGCCGGCGTGACCGTGACGGCGAAGTTCTGAGGATGCCCGTGAACACCTCGCGCCCGGGTTTCCTGGTCAACTTCATGCTGCTGGCCACCTTCAGCGGCGCCACCATCGGCATGGCCAAGATCGTCACCACCTTGTACGCCCTGTCGCTGGGGGCAAACGCCATGCAGGTGGGGATCATCTCGGCCATGGAGTCCTTGGGCATGGTGTTTCTCACCTTGCCGGCGGGTTTCGTGATCGCCCGCTATGGCGCCAAGCCGATCTACTTTGTGTCGAGCCTCGGGCCGATGCTGGTCAACCTGCTGATCCCGCTGTTCAGCGGTTGGCTGTGGCTGGCGCTGGCGCAGTGGTTGATCGGCTTGTTCATTCCGTTTCGCATCGTCGCGATGAACAGCGCCTTCCTGCGCGAACTCAAGCACCTGGGGCTGAGCAAGGCCGGCTGGTATCGCGGCGCCTTGACCCTGGGCCTGGGCTTGCTGGGGCCGCTGCTGGGCAACCAGTTCAGCGGCGAGGGCCAGTTTCATTGGGCCTTTGTGCTGATAAGCCTGTGCTTTGGCGCGATGGCGGTGTACAGCCTGAGCTTCTGGGAAGGTGAACCGCCGAGCGAGCGCGCGCCGGCGCTCAACCTGGCGGCCATGTTCGGCGAAGCCCGCACGCTGCTGGGGCATCGGGACATCCGCGAGCCGTGCGCCATGGAGGCGCTCAACAGCGCGACCACCTCGGTGTTCAGCACCTTCATCATCCTCTATGCGCTACAGGAGGCGGGCTTGTCCCAGGACCGTGCGGTGGCGTTGGTGGTGATCGAAGGGGTTGGCGCGGTGCTGGCGCTGTTTGGCCTGGGGTACGTACTGCGCCACCTCAGCCAGGGTCTGGCCTATGGCTTGAGCCTGGCGTTCGGCATGGCGGCGCTGCTGCTGATCGGATTGAGTCACGGCTTTGCATGGCTGGCCTTGGCGGGCGTGTTGTTGAGCCTTGCAGCCGCCGCTTTGCACCTGCTGAACATGAACCAACTCAGCCAGCAGGTGCAGGACAAGAGCAAGGTGTCGGGGCTGTTCCAGCTCGCCTCCATGGCCGGCGGTTTTGTCGGGGCGATGGCGGGCGGTGTGATCAGTTACCTGATCGGCCTCGGCCCGCTGTTTGTGTGCTGGGCGCTGCTGATCCTGGTGATCGCGGCGACCTGGTATACGGCACGCCGCCACGTGCCGGTCGCGGCCTGACTGCTGCTGTAGCAGCAGTGCACCAGCAACGCGTTGCCCATGCAGCAGCGCGGTTGCCCTCCTTCACCCGTGTTTGCCGGGCCTTGGGCCTTGGCATACAAGCTGCACTATTGCCTTCAAGCAGACTGATAAGAGTATCCCCATGCCCCAACCTTCACTGCCGGTGCTTGTGTCCCGGCTCTCTTGGCTTATTTCGCCGCTGGCCTTGCTTGGCCTGTGGGCCGGCGTCGCGGCGGCCGGGGTATTCCCCCGGCAGTTGCTGGTGCCGCCCGCCCAGGTGTGGCGCACCTTTGCGCTGCTGCTGGAAAACGGCGAGCTGTTGGACCACCTGCTTACCAGCCTCGGCCGCCTGGGCTGGGGCCTGGGCATCGGCGCAGTGAGCGGGTTGCTGTTCGGCTTGCTGATGGGTTTGTCGAAAACCGTGGAAGCCTATTGCGGGCCGCTGTTCCATAGCCTGCGGCAGATCCCCAGCCTGGCCTTGATTCCGCTGTTGGTGCTGGTGTTCGGCATCGATGAAATCTTCAAGATCGTCATCGTCGCCGAAGCAGCTTTTTTCCCGCTGGCGTTGGCCACCAGCCAGGGGGTCAAGGGCATTCCCCGCAGCTATTTCGAGGTGGCGGCGGTGTATCGCCTGCCCTGGCTGAGCCTGGTCAAGGCCGTGGCGTTGCCAGCCGTGACGCCGCAGATTGTCACCGGCCTGCGCATCGGCCTGACCCGCGCCTGGGTGGTGTTGATCGCCGCCGAACTGCTGGCGGCCGACAGCGGCCTGGGGCAGATGATCGAGATGGCGCGGCAGATGTTGCGCATCGACGTGGTGATGGTCGGCATCGTCGTCACCGGTCTGGTCGGCTTCGCCCTCGACTGGTCCCTGCGCCGCCTTGAACGCCGCTTGCAGCGCTGGCAACCGACGCGGGTGGCGCCATGAAACGCCTGCTCCGACACGCCCGTGGCGCGCTGCTGCCCCTGCTGTTGCTGGCCGCCTGGGAATATGCCTCGCGCCAGGGTGCCAGCGGTGCGTACGCCGTGGTGCCGTTGGCGCAGGTGGTGGCCGGCTTGGTGGAGATCGTCGGCAACGGCGAGCTGCTGACCAACCTGCTCGCCAGCCTGCTGCGCACCAGCCAGGGCCTGCTGTTTGGCGTGCTTGCCGGCACCCTGATCGGCGCCAGCATGGCGTTGTCCGCTTGGGGCGAGCGCTTGATTGCACCGCTGTTCCACAGCCTGCGCCAAGTGCCGATGCTGGCCTGGATTCCCTTGATCGCGCTGTGGTTCGGCAACGGCGAAAGCTCCAAGGTGCTGATCATCGCCCTCGCCGCCAGCTACCCGATGGCCCTCAACACCTTTGAAGGCTTGCGCCAGGTGGATGCGCGCCACCTCGAAGTCGCCCAGGCCCTGGTCCTCAGTCGCCGCCAACGCTTTGCCCTGGTGCTGCTGCCGTCGGCACTGCCCAGCCTGTGTACCGGTGTGCTGCAAGCGATTGCCTTCGCCTGGGTCACGGCGGTGGGCAGCGAACTGTTCCTCTCCGCCGGCCCCGGGCTGGGCAACCTGATGATGAATGCCGAAGCCGGCGCGCGCATGGAGATCATCCTGCTGTGCGTGGTCAGCATCGCGGCCCTGGGCTACGGCATGAGCCTGTTATTCACCTGCCTGAGCCGCTACCTGCTGCGCTGGCGCCCCTGATTCTGGAAGGCTTGGACATGACTGCAATCGCACCGCACATTGTTTCCCTGACACCCCACACCCTGCCCGGCGCCCTTGAAATCAAAGGGCTGAGCAAGGACTACAGCCTCAAGGGCCAGCGCCTGCGCGTGCTCGACGGCATCGACCTGACGGTTGCCCCCGGCGAGTTCGTCAGCATCGTCGGCCCCAGCGGCTGCGGCAAATCCACCTTGCTGCGCTTGATCCTCGGCCTGGACAACGACTACAGCGGCCAGATCCTCCTCGACGGCCAGCCCGTGACCGGCACCAGCCTCGACCGTGGCATCGTGTTCCAGGACCATCGTTTATTCCCGTGGATGACCGTCAGCCAGAACATCGCCCTGGCCCTGAAAAACCACCGCCTGAGCGCCAAGGCCAAGCAGCAGTTGGTGGACGAGCACATCGCCAAGGTCAACCTCGAAGGCTTTGCCGACGCCTACCCGCACCAACTCTCCGGCGGCATGGCCCAACGCGCCGCCATCGCCCGCGCGCTGATCAACACGCCCAAGGTGCTGTTGCTCGACGAACCCCTGGGCGCCCTGGATGCCCTGACCCGGGTGTACCTGCAACAGGAACTGCAACGCATCTGGGTCAAGCAGCGGTGCACGGTGATCATGGTCACCCATGACATCGAAGAGGCGCTGTACCTGGGGGACCGGGTGATTGTGATGCAGGCGCATCCGGGCAGGATTCGGCGGGAGATTGCGGTGGGGTTGCCGCATCCGAGGGATCATCTGTCGCCAGAGTTGCACGCGTTGAAAGCGCAGTTGCGCGCTGAGTTGCTAGGGGAACATCAGGCCTGACACATCCAAAAATGTGGGAGCTGGCTTGTGTGGGAGCGGGCTTGCTCGCGAATGCGGTGGATCAGTCGAAATATAGGTGACTGATACTCCGCATTCGCGAGCAAGCCCGCTCCCACAGGGGATGGTGTTGAGTCAGGCCGTAAGCGTGCGCCTGTCACTCAACCTTGACCGGATACCCCCCAATCGGCGGCAATTCCCCAATCTTCTCCAACCGCGCCCGCACAATATTGCGGCTGATCCCCAGCAACCGCCCGGTCTGCAACTGGTTGCCATGGCAGAACTGGTACGCCGTGCGAAACACCTGCTCCTCGATATGATCGAACAGGTTATCGAGGTTCTTCTCAAACAAACTGATCAACGCCGACTCCAGGTCACCGCCTGCCGCAGGTAGCGCCTGGATCTCCTGGCGCACCGCCGCACTCATCTCCACCAAGTGCAAATCCCCCGGTTGGATCACCTGCTGGCGGCACACCAGCAACGCGTGATGAATGGCGTTTTCCAGCTCACGGATATTCCCCGGCCAGTTATGCGCCAACAGCTTGCGCTCGGCCTCGGGGCTCAGTTGCGCGCTGCTGTAGCCCAGGCGCCGGCAGTGTTCGGCGACAAAGAACTCGGTGAGCGGCAGGATGTCTCCCGGGCGCTCGCGCAGCGGCGGCAGGCGGATGGTGGCGACGTGCAGCCGGTAGAACAGATCCTCGCGGAAATTGCCCGCGACCACGGCATCCGCCAGGTTGATATTGGTCGCCGCCACCAGCCGCACGTTGATCGGAATCGGCGTGCGCGAGCCCAGGCGCACCACTTCGCGCTCCTGCAACACCCGCAGCAATTTGACCTGCATGCCCAATGGCAAATCGCCGATCTCGTCGAGGAACAAGGTGCCGCCGTTGGCCGCTTCAAACCAACCGGCCTTGTTTTGCGTGGCGCCGGTGAAGGCGCCCTTCTCATGGCCGAACAGCTCGCTCTCCACCAGGGTTTCGGGAAACGCGCCGCAGTTCACCGCGACAAAGTTGGCCTGGCTGCGCCGGCTCAGATTGTGGATCTGCCGCGCCACCAACTCCTTGCCGGTGCCGGTCTCGCCGATAATCAGCGCGTTGGCTTCGCTGGGTGCCAGGCGCTCGATGCGGTTGAGCAGTTCCTGGGAACGCGGGTCTTTGAAAACCAGTACGGTGGCCCGCACCGTTTTGCTCAGTTCACGGGCGTTGGGGTGGGTGAGCAATGACATCTTACGGTCCTGTTTCCAAAGTACTTGGGCGCCATAGTGAACCAAGCCGCATAGATAAAATAATTATTAATTTGCATTTGAATATTCCAATAAAACATATGAGATTCACTGCTGCTGGAGCAGCAATCCATCAGCAATCGCTCGCTGCTGATTCAGCAAAAGCCCCCTCGAAAACGCCGTAAAACCCAGGGAACAGGGGATATGGGCGCCTGGCATGCATTCTGCGTTGTCCCTCGGTATCCGTCGTTTGAACCCCGAGGTTTTTGCATGAAGTTGACCCGCCCCCTCCCCGCGCTGCTCGCCGCCTTGCTGGTCGCGCCCCTGGCCAGTGCCATTGAAATCGACCCGCAACGGTTGAGCCAACTGGACCAGGACATCCAGCGCGCCACCCCGCAGTTGATCGAACTGCGTCATGCCATCCACCAGCATCCCGAGCTGGGCAACCGTGAGTTCGAGACGGCCAAGCGCGTGGCCAAGCGTTTGCGTGAACTCGGGCTGACGGTGCAGACCGAAGTGGCCCACACCGGCGTGGTGGCGATTCTGCGCGGCGGCAAACCCGGCCCGGTGGTCGCAATCCGCTCCGAGCTGGATGCGCTGCCGGTCACCGAGCAAACCGGCCTGCCCTACGCCTCCACCGTCAGCGTGCCCTACAGCGGCAACGACTTCAGCCAGGCCGGCAAGACCGTCGGCGTGATGCACGCCTGCGGCCACGACGCGCACATCGCGATTGTGCTGGGGGTGGCCGAAGTGCTGGCCAAGCACAAGGACAGCCTGCCTGGCACCGTCAAGTTCATCTTCCAGCCCGCCGAGGAAGGCGTGCCGGTGGGCGAGAAAGGCGGCGCGCGCCTGATGATCGAACAAGGCGTGCTGGCCGAGCCGGCGCCCCAGGCGATTTTCGGCCTGCATGTGGGGCCCGGCGTGTCCGGCTCGCTGTCCATCAGCCGCGAGCGCACCACGGCAGCGGCCGACACCTTCGTGGCCACCGTGACCGGCGAACAAACCCACGGCGCCTTCCCCTGGGCCGGGATCGACCCGATTCCCCTGGCGGCGCAGATCGTGCTGGGCTGGCAAACCATCCCGAGCCGGCAAATGGACCTGGTGGCGCTGCCGGCTCCGGTGATTTCTGTCGGGCGCATCGACGCCGGTGTGCGCAGCAACATCATCCCCGCGCAAGTGCGCCTGGAAGGCACCGTGCGCACCTTGAGCCAGGCCCAGCGCGACGACGTGATCGAACGCCTGCGCCGCACCGCCAGCAAGATCGCCGAAAGTGCCGGCGCCAGCGCCAACATCGACGTCACCCCGACGTACCCGGCGGGCTACAACAACAGCGCCTTGGTGGATGCGCTGCTGCCGCAACTGAAGGCCTCGTCCAAGCTGCCGGTGGACATCGAATCCGGCGTCTACGCGGCGGACGACTTCGCCGAATACTCGCGCAAGATCCCCGGCGTGTTCTTCGGCCTTGGGGTGACGCCCGATGGCATCGACCCGGCGCACACCTGGCCCAACCATTCCCCCAAGTTCCTGGTGGACGACAACGCCCTGCCGGTTGGCGTGCGGGCGCTGTCCCGCGTAACCCTGGCCTATCTCGCCAACAACGGCTTTGGAGCACAACCATGAAACTCGTCTGCAAACGCCTGATCGCCGCACTGGCCTTGATCCCCGCACTCAGTGCTTTCGCTGCCGACACTCCGAGCAGCGTGCGCATCGGCATCGTCTCGTTCACCCAGGGCGGCAAGCCGGTGTTCGGCGGCATTCCCGGACGCGTCATCGAGGAAGGCTGGCTGCAACAGGAACTGCAAAAACGCGGGGTCGCCCTGGAGTGGCAAGCCCTGCCCCACGCCAACGCCGGGCCGCAGATCAACGAAGGCTTCTCCAACAACGGCCTGGACTTCGCCGTGCGCGGTGACTTGCCCTCAGTGATCGCCCTGGCCGGTGGCGTGCCCGGCAAGCTGGTGGTGCCCGGCGGCAGCGGCAATAACATCTACCTGGTGGTGCCCAAGGATTCGCCGGCGCAGTCGATCAGTGATCTCAAGGGCAAGCGCCTGGCCCTGCACCGTGGGCGGCCGTGGGAGTTTCCGTTCAGCCAGTTCCTCGCCAGCCAGGGTTTGGCACTGAAGGACTTCAAGATCGCCAATATCAACCCGCAGGTCGGCGCGGCGGCGGTGTCGGCGGGCAAGGTCGATGCCGCCGTGCTGCTCAGTGAGGCCTATCTGCTGGAAGACAAGCAGGTCGGCCGGGTGCTCTGGTCCAGCAAGCAAGGCGACGCCGACTGGCGCCTGGCCTCGGACCTGTGGGGCACCGAACGTTTTGTCGACAACCAGCCGCAACTGACCCAACTGGTCGCCACCGCCTGGGTCAAGGCCAGCCAATGGTTGGCCGATGAGCACAACGCAGATGATTACTACCGTTTCTCGTCCCTGGCCGGCACCCCGCAAAGCGTGCTGCGCCGCGACGATCAAGGCGACCCGGTGCCGTGGGTACAACGCTGGGCACCGAAGACCGATGCGCAGTTGCTCAAGCACTTCGCCGCACTGTCCCAATACGCCCTCGACAACCAGTTGATCAGCAGCCAACCCGACTTCAGCCAGTCCCTGGCCACCCGTTTCACCGACCAGGCGATCCGCGACCTCGACCTGATCGACCTGTGGCCCAACCTCAAGGCCCAGGTCGAAAGTGCCCGCTAACTTTTTCCAGGAGACTGCTTGATGAGCATCGACTTTTTCACCCGCCTGCCGCTGCATGGCGAAACCCAATTCCTGCCCGGTGACCCGCGCAACCGCGGCGACTGGCAAGCCCCGGAAAACAACAGCGGTGCCGTCTCGGACTTCGCCGTCGGCGACCCGTTCACCTACATCGACTACCTCGGGCAGATCGCCCGTGCCGCCGAGATCAACCGCTTCAGCGGTGTGCTGATGGTCAACGCGCCCAGCGGCGAAGAGCCCTGGACCGTCTGTTCACTGCTGGCCCGGGAAACCCGCACGCTGAAATTCGTCAGTGCGTTCCAGCCCTTCCATTTCTCGCCCTTCGTCGCCGCGCAGATGGCCGCCACCTACCAGCGCGCCAGTGGCAACCGCCTGGTGTGGAACATCATCAACGGCGGCTCCGAAGTGATGCAGCGCCAGGTAGGTGACGTCACCGGCCACGACGACCGATATGCGCGGGCCAGCGAGTTCATGGATGTAGTCAAGGGTTACTGGAACAACGAACAGTTCCACTACGCCGGGCGCTACTACAGCGCCGAAGGCGGCGGCCTGCGTGGCCCGCAGAAGAAAGCCGAGCTGCCGCTGATCTGCACCGCCGGTTCTTCCGAAGCCGCCCGCGAATTCGCCGCCAAACATGCCGATTACTACCTGATGCGTGCCGAGCGCCCGGAAGAAATCCGCGCGCTGATCGACGACGTGCGCCGCCGCGCCGTGGCCCATGGCAATGGCAACCTGCGTTTTGGCTTGTCCGTCGATGTGGTCACCCGCCCGACAGAGGACGAAGCCCGCGCCGAGGCCCGGCGCTTTTTCGACGAAGGCGTGGCCAAGGGCGTAGTCCAGCAACTGGCGGCCCACGACGGCCTGCGCTCGGCGCGCAAGCTGGGCTTTGAGCACGAGTACGCGCAAAAACAGGCGCCTGGGTTCGATGACTTTTTCATCCACCCCAATGTGTGGTCCGGCTTCGGCTATATCGGCGTGCCGCCCGGCGTCGCGCTGGTGGGCAGCTACGCCCAGGTGATCGAGCGGATTCACGAATACAACGCGGTGGGCATCGAGCTGTTTTTCCTCGCGGGCTACCCGCACCTGGAAGAAAACTATCGCCTGGGCGAGCACATCCTTCCGCACTTCCGTCACCTGCGCCAACCCGCAGCGCGGCAGTCGGCCCAACCCAGCGAACAGGTGGCGTGATGGACCCGACGTTTTTCAGCCGCCGCCGTTTTCTCGGCAACAGCCTGACCCTCGGTTCTGGCCTGGTACTCGGCAGCAGCCTGCTCAGTGCCTGTGGCGACGGCGCAGCACCGCAGGCCTTGGCCAGCACCGCACCAAGCGGTCCGCAGTACGGCGGGCGCCTGCGCCTGGGGGTGATCGACGGCAGCCGCAGCGGCAACCTCGACGCCCATAAACCGGTGGGCAGCGGCATCATTCGCGGCTTTGCGCTGTACAGCAAACTGTGGGAATGGGACGAAAACATGCTGCCGCGCCTGGCCCTGGCCGAGGAGGCCGAAGTCAGCGCAGATGCACGCATCTGGACCCTGCGCCTGCACAAGGACCTGGAGTTCCACCACGGCAAGACCATCGACGCCGATGACCTGGTGTTCTCCATCCGCCGCCTCACCGACCCACACCTGGCCTCGCCCTACGCGGCGTTGCTGCACTGGATCGACCGCGACAACCTGGAGAAACTCGACAACCGCACCCTGCGCGTGCGCTTCAAGGACGGCGCCGGCTTCGTGCCGTTGCCGGAAACCTGGGTCAACTTCGGCGGCATCGTGCCGGTGGACTATCACCCGGTGACCAACCCGGTGGGCGCCGGCCCCTACAAATTCAAGAGTTTCAGCCCCGGCCAACGCTCGCTGTTCACCCGCTTCGAGAACTATTACAAGGCCGGCAAACCCTATGCCGATGAATTGGAAATCATCGACTTCAAGGACCAGACGTCACGCCTGGGCGCCTTGCAATCCGGGCAGATCGACCTGGCCAACGGCTTGGCCAACGAACACCTGCGCCTGGTCCAGGCCAATCCAAAATTGCAGGTGCTGACCTCGGTCACCGGCAACTGGCTGACCTTCGACATGAACCTCAGCCAGGCACCGTTCAACGACCCGCGCGTGCGCGAAGCCTTTCGCCTGATGGCCGACCGTGAAGAACTGGTGGCCCGCGCCCTCAACGGCCAGGGCCGCGTGGCCAACGACCTGTATGCGCCCAACGACCCGACCTTCGACCACCGCATCCCGCAGCGCAGCTACAACCTGGAACGCGCCAAAGCCCTGTTGCGCGAAGCCGGCCAGGAGCACTTGAGCGTGGAACTGGTGGCCGACCAGGACAGCGGCGGCGTCGGCTCGGCGCTGGTGTTCGCCGAACAGGCCAAGCGCGCCGGCGTGGACATCCGCGTGCGCCAGGTCGACAGCGCCACCTTCAACGGCCCGCAACTCACCGAATGGCCGCTGAGTACCGGTGGCAGCATCGGCGCGCCGTTCCTCACCTGCGGGCTGCACTCCGACGCGCCGGTGTCGGTGGCCAACAAGACCCACTTCAGCGACCCGCGCTTCGACCAACTGTTCCTGGAGGCCCTGGCCCAGCCCGACCTGGAAAAACGTCGCGTGCTGGTACACGAAGCCCAGCAGATCCAGCATGACAAAGGCGGCATGCTGATCTGGGGTTACGCCAACCTGCTCGACGGCATCGCCCACCGCGTCGGTGGCGCCCAGGCGGAAAAAACCCTGCTCCCCACCTGGCGCTTCGACAGCCTGTGGCTCAAGGAGCCCGTGTGAGTGGGCTGGCACGGCGCCTGTTATCCGGGCTTGGCAGCGTGCTGCTTATCAGCGTGCTGGTGTTCCTCGCCATCCGCCTGCTGCCGTCCGACCCGGCGCGGGTGATACTCGGACCGGGCGCGCCCGAGGCATCGTTGCAGGTGCTGCGCGAACAGCTGGGCTTGCATTTGCCGCTGTGGCAGCAATACCTGCACTGGCTGGGCGCGGCGCTGCAGGGTGACCTGGGCCTGTCCCTGGATTCCCAGGTGCCCGTGACCCAGCTCCTCGGCCAACGCTTCGCCAACTCCCTGGCGCTGCTCATCCCCGTTGCCCTGTGCAACCTGCTCCTGGCCGTGGGGCTGGGCACGTTGCTGGCGCTGTACCGCGACCGCCGGATCGACCGCCTGACCCTGCCCCTGCTGGTGATGTTCAAATCATTGCCGGGGTTTGTGCTGGCGATCGGCTTGATCATGCTGTTCGCCACCAGCCTGTTCACCTGGCTGCCGGCGGTGTCGCTGCTCGACCCGGATCACTCGGCGTTCACCCAGGGCCGCTACCTGGTGCTGCCCGTGGCCGCGCTGGTGCTGGCCAGCGCGCCGTACCTGATCCGCCTGGTGCGTGGGGCGATGATCGAAGCGCTGCACAGCGACTACCTCGAAGCCGCCCGCCTGCGTGGCCTGCAACCCTGGCGGCTGGTGCTCGGCCATGCGCTGCCCAATGCCGTGCTGCCGCTGATCCAGGGGCTGGCGTTGACCCTCAGCGTGTTTTTCAGCAGCACGTTGCTGGTGGAGATGGCGTTTACGTATCCGGGGGTGGGCAGCCTGCTCAACGATGCGATTCGCCTGAGGGATGTGCCGGTGATTCAGGGTGGGGTGAGTGCGATTGCGGCGTTTGTGGTGGGGGTGAATTTGCTGGCGGATGCGCTGGCGCGGCTATGCGTGCCCAAACTGCGTACCCAACACCTCTGACTACATGGGATCAAAACTGTGGGAGTGGGCTTGCCCACTCCCACAGTTTTTTTGTGTCATTGAGACTTGAGTGTCATGACCCGATCCGCAATCGCCCGCACCACATTCAGATCATGGGTGACAAACACCAGCGCCATCCCCTCCGCCTGCAAACCCCGCAGCAATTCCAGGATCGACGCCTGCACCGACACATCCAGCGCCGAGGTGATCTCATCGCAAATCAGCAACCTCGGCTCGCACACCAGTGCCCGGGCAATCGCCACGCGCTGGCGTTCACCACCGGACAAGCTGCCGGGATAGGCATCGGCTAGGGCCACGGGCAAGGCCACGCGGATCAAGGCTTGCTCGGTACGCTCGCGCAATGCCGCGCCGCGCAGGCCGAAGAAGTGCCGCAGTGGCGTAGCCAGGCTTTGCGCCACGGTGTGGCGCGGGTTCAACGCGCGCAGGGGGTTCTGGAAAATGTACTGGATGCGCCGCCGCTGCTCGGATGAGCGTGCGCCGAGCGCAAGACTCAGCAGCGCGCCAGCGAACCGCAGGCGCCCTGCCGCTTCCTGGGCCAGGCCGACCAGCGCGCGGGACACGCTGCTTTTACCGGAACCCGACGCGCCCACCACGGCCAGGCATTCGCCCCGGCGCACATGCAGGTTCACCCCTGCAACCACGCGCCGCCCGGCATAACTCACCGCCAGTTCATCGACCTCCAACAACAGCGGCTGCTGCGACAGATCCTCCAGCGGTCGCGCCGCCAGCCGCGCTGCTGCCAGCAGGCGCTGGCTGTAGGGATGTTGCGGCTGGCGAAACAACTGCGCGGTCTCGGCGCATTCCACCACCCTACCCGCGTAAAGGACCATCACCCGGTCGGCCAGGGACTCGACCACGCCGAGATCGTGGGACACGTACACCGCCGCCACGCCCTGGGTTTTGCATAACTGGCGTAAGGCGGCCAGGAAGTGCGCCTGGGTGGTCACGTCCAGCGCGGTGGTCGGCTCGTCGAGCACTACCACTTGCGGACGCAGGATAAACGCCAGGGCGAGCAATACCCGCTGCTGCTGGCCGCCGGATAATTGATGGGCAAAGCGCCTGAGAAAGCCTTGGTCATCCGGCAACCCCACTTGCTGCAAGGTGTCGCGCAGGCGTTGCTGGCGTGCCTCCCGCGACAGCTGTGGCGCATGAGCGGCCAGGGTTTCCTGCAACTGGCCGAGGATGCGCAGCGCCGGGTTCAGCGCCATCGCCGGGTCCTGGGGGATATAGGCGATCACACCACCCCGGGCCTGGCGCAAGGCTTCGCCCTGCAAGCCGAGCAGATCAGTGCCGGCGACCAGCACCTGCCCACCACTGATCCGCGCGCCCTTGCGCACATGCCCGAGCAACGCGGTGGCCAGCGTGGTCTTGCCCGAGCCGGACTCTCCCACCAGGCCGAGGATTTCTCCTGGGTTCAATTCGAAATGGATATCGGCAACCACCGCCTTGCCACTGTCCAGTTGCACCCGCAGGTCCTGCACACGCAACGGCGTCATGGCGTGTGCTCCAGCACCCCGGCGCGCACCCGGCCGATGCCTTCGGCGAGCATGTTGCTGGCATAGGCGAACACGCCGATCAGCAGCGCCGGCACCAGCACCGCCCAGGGTTGCAGGACCAGCCCGCCCTGGTTCTCGCTGATCATCAGGCCCCAATCCGCCGCCGGCGGCGCCATGCCGTAGCCGAGAAAGCTCAGCCCCGACAAGATGCCGATGGCCCAGGTCAGCATGCTGCCAAAATGCACGAGCATGGGGGTGAGGATGTTCGGCAGCACTTCGCGCAACAATAGGTGGCGGCGCGGCAGGCCCATGGCTCGCAGCACTTCGATGAACTCCTGCTCGACCACGGCCTGGGTGCTGGCGCGGGTCTGCCGGATCATGCCGGGCAGGAAGGCGAAGGCCACCGTCAGCACGATCAACCACGGCTCGCGCCCCAGCAGCGAGACCACCAGCAGCACCAGGATCAACTCGGGAAACGCCAGGGACAGGTCGGCGCTCCAGCGGATCAAACGGTCCAGTGACCCACGGGAAAAACCCGCCAGCAGCCCCAGGCCCGCGCCCACCAGCAACGCCAGCGAGGCGGCCGCCAACGCCATCCACACCACGCTCCATCCGCCCACCAGCACCCGTGACAGCACGTCATGCCCGAGGTAGTCGTAACCCAGCGGCGCGCTGGCGCTGGGCGCGCCGTACACCGGGCCGAGCAGTTCACTCGCGCCATGGGGCGCCAGCAACGGCCCAGCCAGTGCCAGGCCGATCACCAGCAGGCTCAGGCCGGCGCCCTGGCGCACTTGTCGATTGGCGGCCAAGGCACGCCAAGGTAAGCACAGCATCGGGCTCACCTCGCCGACAACAACGGAATGTCGAAACCGTGATCCAGATCCAGCAATGGGAACAGCAGATCCGCCACGCGCTGCGCTTCATCGATCAGCGGATAACCCGAAAGGATGAACGCCGACACGCCCTGCGCCTGGTACTCACGCACGCGCTCGGCCACCTGGATGGCACTGCCCACCAGATAGGTACCGGCCGCCGGACGCAGGATGTCGAACCCAAACAGGCTTGGCCCGACCCACACGTTGGGGTAGATCTCCAGTTCCCGCGCCGTGGGCAGGCGGCCTTCGCGCAGGGTTTGCAGGTTGCGTTGCACCTGGGGATCGTCGCTGACGTACGTCTCCAGGGTTTCGCCCGGGGGCAACTGCGCGGCCACGCCGTCGAGGGCGGTTTGCAGGGAGGTGCGCTGCAACAACAACTCGGCGTGGGCCCACGCCTCTTCTTCGGTCTCGCGCACGATAATCTGCAAGCGCGTACCAAAACGCAGGCTGCGCCCGCGCTTGGCCGCCTCCAAGCCGACGCGGCGGAATTTGTCCCCCAGGCGTGGCGGCGTGTCGGCAAAGCTCAGGTACACGTCGAGCAGGTCGGCCGAATGGGCCACACCGGCGTCGGACGTGCCCGCACCCCAGAACTCGATGGGCGTGGATTGCGTCGGCGCCAGCCAGCCGCCCAGCGGGTGTTCGGCATCTGCCGGATCGCGCGGCGCCAGGTTGATGTATTTACCGGCAAAACCCTGGGTTTCACCGGCATACACGCTGCGAAAGGCCCGCCAGTAGTCGCGGCTGAAGTCGTAGCGCTCATCGTGGGGAAAATGCACGCCCAAGGCCGCCAGGCCGCTGTCATCGCCATTGACCAGGTTGAGCAACAAACGCCCACCGGAATACTGGTCGAAGCTCAACGCCCACTTGGCCAATACCGCTGGCGACAGTTCACCGGGGTACTGCGCAATCAAAAACCGCAGGCGTTTGGTCGCATCGATCAAGGCAGCGGCCGTGGCCAGGTTGGAATTGGGGCTGGTGCCCAGCAGCGAGCCGTAATAACCCAGGCGGTCGGCGACCACGGCAATCTGCTTGAGCTGTTCGAAACCGGTCACCCAGCGCCCGGCCGCTTCCCACGGGTACGGGCCATCGGGGGTGGTGAGGTACCACAAGAGTTTGATCGTCATGCTGTGTTGCTCCAGAAAAAGGTCAGGGATGCACGCAAGGGCATGGCTTTAGAAACGGGTCAGCGCACTGACACCAAAGGTGCGCCGGTCGCCCCGCGCGTCCCAGGCCACATCGAAGGGCAAGGGCACGCTATCGGTCTTGTATTGTTTGTCGGTGAGGTTGTTGACGTAGGCGGTCAGATCCAGGTCCAGGCGCCCGCCAAAGTGGTAGGTGGCGCTGGCGCTGCCCAGGGTGTAGCCGCCTTGGGACACGCTGTGGTCCTGCTGGGCGGTGGGCAGGAAGTAGATGCGGCTCTGGTAGCGCCAGTCGCTGCCGAAGTTGAGCGCATTGCCGTTGTCCAGCGGGATGCGGTAGCTAGCGCCCACGGCCAGGGTGCGTGACGGCGAACGGGCGATGCGGTTGCCGGAGTAATCAACGCCGCCGGATTCGAAGTCCTGCAACTCCGTGTGCAACAGGCCCGCCGAGGCGTTCAGGTGCAGGTTGGTGAACGGCAGCGCTTCAAGTTCGAACTCGGCGCCGCGAATCACGCCCTTGCCGCTGTTGGTCAGCAGCGACACCACCTGGCCGTCGCGCACCGACACGGCGTTGACCTGGATGTCCGAGTAGTCGTAGTAGAAGACGTTGGCGTTGGCGGTCAGGCGTTCATCGAACCATTCACTCTTGATCCCCAGCTCGTAGGCATCGACATTTTCCGGCGCCACCACCGACGCTTCGGCCTGCACCAGCGCGCCGCCGCTGAAGCCTCCGGAGCGGAAGCCCTTGGCATAACGGAAGTACACGCGGGCGTTGTCGTTGAGCTGGTACTCGGGGGTGATGTCGTAGGTGAGTTTGTTCCAGGTGCGTTTTTCGTCCTGCACCACGGTGGTCGCCAGCGGCCCGGTGTAGTGCTTCCACCACTGGTCGGCGCTGGCGAACGACACTGAGTCGCTGCCCGGTGCGGCCACGCGTTGCAGGTCGATGTCCTTGGTTTCGCGGGTCCAGCGCAGGCCGGTGGTGATGCTCAAGGGCTCGCTGACCTGCCAGGTGGTGCTGCCGAAGATTGCGAAACTGTCGGTGGTCTGGTCAATCGAGGTCTTGCCGTAATCGGCGACGCCGAACGCCTGGTTGTAGTCGGCCGGCAGCAACGCACTGCTGGAAGCGCTGTCCAGGTGTTCGTGGAACAGGTGGGTACCGACGATCCAGCTCACCGCCTGGTTCTTCGCCGAGGACAGGCGCAGTTCCTGGGAGGCCTGCTTCCAGTGGTCGTCGGAATAGGAGCGGCCGAACTCGTAGATACTCATGTTCGGGCCCTGGGCTTTTTCCTGGATGTCGTCGAACGCCGTAATCGAATCCAGTTGCAGCTCGCCCAGGTCCCACTTCAACGCCAGTTGCACGCCGTTGTGCTGGATGCGGTCGTCGGCCTTGCCGGTAAACGCGGCGTGGCCGGTGTTCGGCTTGGGCGCCGGGCCGAACAACGTGCTGCCGCCCGCCCCTGCGCCCCAGGCGCGGGTGGCGATGCCCTGGCCTTTGTAGTCGCGGGCATGCAGTTGCAGGGTGGCTTGCAGGTCATCGTTGATTTGCGCCAGCAGTTGCAGGCGCAGGGCTTGGTCGTGGATGTCGCCAACCGTGTGGCCGTCCACCTGGTTTTTCAATTGGCCGTCGCTGCTCTGGTCGATAAACGCCACGCGGCCGGCCAGCTTGTCCTTGAGCAAGGTGCCGCCGTAGGCGCCTTCATACAGCTTGGCGTTGTAGTTGCCAGCATCGGCCTTGAAGTAGCCTGCGGGGTCTTCGAAGGTCGGTTTGCGCGAGACAAAGTTGATTGCGCCGCCGGTGGTGTTCTTGCCCCACAGGGTGCCTTGGGGGCCACGCAGCACTTCCACGCGCTCCATGTCATACAGCGGAAAACCGGTGGCCACGTGGGGGTCGATGTACACGTCGTCGGTGTAGATGCCCACCGGGTACACCGTGGTCGAGGCCATGTCGCCGGAGCCCATGCCTCGGATGTACCAGCGCGGGCGCTGGTGGCCGGCAAACTCCGGCGCGATGGCGTTGGGCACATTGCGCAGGGCTTTGCCGGCACTGAAACCGCCGCCGTTACTCTCGATGTCCTTGGCGCTGACCACGGAGATCGCCGAGGGTACGTCCTGCAGAGACTCTTCACGTTTTTGCGCGGTGACGGTCACCGTGGGCAACGCATCGTTAGCTGCGGCCACCGGTTCGTCGGCGGCGGCGAGCTGGCCGTGCAGCGCCAGGGCACCGGCAACGGCCCAGGCCAGGCGGTTGAAGCGAAAGTGTGCGGGCATGGGCTTACTGTCCTTGGCTACGGTTGAGCAATGCGCGGGCGTCTTGCAACGGTTGGGGGGCGACCCACTGGGCGAGGTCGAAATCGTGCTCAAGGAAGCCATGGCGGTAGAGGAAGTTCTTTTGCAGCGCCAGGTACTCCAGGCGCTTGGCCGATAAATCCGGGTGCAGTGAGGTGTGGAAATCCCCCCGGTAAGCCGCCTCGACACCGGCACTGGCGGCACGGGTTTCTTCGGCGAGGATGCCGCGCAGCGCATCAAGGTTCTGCGCGGCCCAATCGGCGGCACGCAGCGTTTGCGCGAGGAACCGCACCACTACGTCGTAGTGCTCGTCCAACAGGTTCTGGTGGATGGTGATCGGGCGCGGCGTGCCGTTATTGATGCGTTGGCGAGGCGTGGCGACCTGGTCGAGGTCGATGCCCACCACCAAGCCCAGGCGCTGCGCGGCGTCGGCGGCCGAGGCGCCTTTGACGTACACCGCGTCCACCTCGCCGCGCACCAGGTGATCGAGGCCCGACCACAGGCGCTGCAAACCTTCCTCAGGCGGCAGGCTGTCGTCACGTGGGTGCAGGGCCACTTCCACCAGGTCCACATCGCTGAAATCCAGGCCGGCCAACGACAGCGCGCCCTTGTAGCCGGACAGGCTCATGGCGCGGGCGATGCTGCCGGGACGGTCGCCGACTTCCCAGGCCGGCAGGGCCAGGCGCTTGCCGCGCAGGTCGGCGGGCGAACGAATGCCCGAGTCGGGACGCACGAGGATGGTTTGCCATTCCTCGATCCAGGTCAGGCCGATCAAGCGCGTGGGTGTGCCGGCGCCGCGTGCGGCCAGGGCCGGCACGTTGCCGCCTTCACGAAACAGCCCCGGCAGTTCGTGATCGTAATGATGACGGCCCAGTTGCAAGGCGTCCTGCAAGGTGGCGACGCGGATACCGTCGCGGGCGAATTCTTCGCCCAGCCAGCCGAGCTTGAAGGCAATACCCGAGGCGGTCGGCACTGGGCAACGGGTAAACCACAACGTGTCCAAGGAGGAAGGAGGCAAGGCAGCGGCAATGGGCATGGGAACTCCGGTCAGCACAAATGAAAGACCCGTTAGCGGGTAGATGCGCAGCTCATCGCAACGACCATGCCAACCAGCTATCAGGCTGATTTATAACGAATTTATTTGATATCGGAGTTTCAGGAAGCGCCGACTGCTGCCAGCGCAGCAGGCCACCAGCAGCCACTGCTGCCAATGCCACAACCAGCACGGTTGCGTCGCGCCAAAGCCCCTGCGCACGGGCCAATGCGCGCTGGCGCAGAACTTGCTCAGGGCTGGCGTGAGTGTTTTTTCATCTGCCCAACGAGACGTTTACCCATGAGCGACATCGCCCTGCCCCTACGCACCGAACGCCAGGCCCTGGACGCCGCCCGCGCGGCCGCCCTGCGCATCGCCGAGCTGGCCCGCGACCCTGCGAACAATGAGCAACTTCCCAGCCGCCAGGCCCAATGGCTGTCCGATTACGGACTGACCGCCATTGGCGTGCCCAGCGCCTTGGGCGGCCTCGGCGCCTCAGTAGAAACCCAGGTGGAGGTGGTGCGCATCATTTCCACGGCCGACGGCGGCGTCGGCCAGCTGTTGCAGATTCACTACGTGATGCTGCGCGGCATCCTCGAGGACTACAGCGCCACGGCACGCCAGCGCATCGTCAGCGATGTGTTGGCCGGCAAGCGCCTGGCCAACGCCTTGGCCGAAGTCGGCGGGAAAAACAAATTTGCCCTGAAGACCCGCGTCGAGCGGCGCGCCGACGGGCAACTGGTGCTCAACGGCAGCAAGTTCTATTCGACCGGCGCCTACCTGGCCGACTGGATCTGGCTGGCCGCCGCCTCAGAGCAAGGCGGCGCGGGTATCTGGCTACACCGCGACACCCCCGGCCTGACCCTGGTGGACGACTGGCGTGCCTTTGGCCAGCAGCATTCGGTGAGCGGTACCGTGCGCTTCGATGACGTGATCCTCGACCCCGACTTCGTGTTGCTGCGCGAAGGCCCGATGAAGCGCACCGGCCTGACCTTCCCGCAAATCCTCCACGCCGCTATCGACACCGGCATCGCCGCCGGCGCGTTGCAGGCCGGCGTCGACTACCTGCGCCAGCACGCACGACCGTGGGTGGAGAGTGGCGTCGATCACGCCTATGAAGAACCGCACGTGATCCGCCAGATCGGCGAATTCGCCGTGGCCCTGCGCGCCGCCGAATCCCTGCTGCGCGACGCCGCCCGGCTGTTCGACCAGCATCTGCTGGATGAGCACGACACAGTTCTGCAAAGCGAGCTGATCCTGGCGGTGGCGACGGTGCGCGCCCACTCCGACAGTGCCTCGCTGAAAATCTCCAGCGAGATCTTCGCCCTGCTCGGCGCCAGTTCCGCCCTGAGCAAATGGAACCTCGACCGCTTCTGGCGCAATGCGCGGGTGCACACCACCCATGACCCGATCCGCTGGCGTTTGCACCATGTCGGCAATTACTACCTCAACGGCGTGGACCCCGGCGAATACACCGCGATCCTCGCCAAAGGTGAACAAGGCCGCAAGACCGGTTGAGGGTTGCTGCAAGGAAGCGCCAATGTGTGCTCCAATCGCCGCCGATTCGCCCCAACCATCGGCACTACAAGGATATTGCGCACATGGCTGCTTCCAATAAATGGCTGATGTCATCAGTCGCTTATTACCTCGACTTTTTCACCGTCCCGCTGTTTATCGCCCTGGCCCTTTACCTCGCGCCGTTCGACGCCGGCCTGGCCCTGCTGGGCCTGCTGGCCTGGACGCTGGTGGAGTATTCGACGCACCGCTTCCTGTTCCACTCGCTGTACCGCCGCGAACACTGGACCCACCATGTCGACGTGCTGGCCTATATCGGCGTGTCGAGCTGGAAGACCAGTTCCACCTTCGCCGCCCTGCTGCTGTTTGCCTGGTACACCGGGCTGACCTCGGTGTTTATCGGCGCGGTCACCGGTTACTTCTTCTACATTTCCCTGCACTACGTGATGCATCGCCCCGAGCACTGGGCTTACCGCTACATTCCCGGTTTGGTGGCCAACCACGACCTGCATCACCGCAAGGGCATCGAGAAAAACTTCGGGGTGTCGTCCCCGCTCTGGGACCATGTCTTTCGCAGCTACATCCGCGCCGAATCGCTGAGCACCGAGGAAAAGCCAGCCTGACCCGTGGGTCGCGAATACTCAGGGTCATCAATCACCCGCACATGCTGGGCCAGCAGCAAGGGCAGTTGCGCTTGCAGGAACTCCACCCAGGTGCGCACCTTGGCATCCAGGAAGCGCCGGGACGGATACAGCGCGAAGATGCTGCGTTCACGCAAGCGGTGATCCGGCAACAGGCGCACCAGCGAGCCGTCCTGCAACGCCTGATACACACTGAACAACGGCAACAGGCTGATGCCCATGCCTTCCTGCGTGGCCTTGACCATGGCGTCGGCCACGTTGGTCCTGAAGGTGTCGCCCGGGGCAATGGCCAGGTCACCCGCTGGGCCTTTGAACAGCCAGGCGTCTTCCTGGAAGTCTTGCAGGTGCAGGCGCCGGTGTTGCATCAGGTGCTCCGGCTGTTCGGGCACGCCGTGCTGAAGCAGGTACCGGGGCGCGGCGCAGGGCACGCTGAACAACTGGCCAAGCGTCTGGCTGACCAATGCCGAGTCGGGCAGTGAGCGGGCAATCGAGATCACCACGTCGTGGCCTTCCTCCAGCGGGTCCGGGTTGTGCTGGGACAGGCTCAGCTCGATGCACACGTCGGGGTAACGCTCGCTGTAACGCGCAATCAAGGGTGTGATCAGTACGCCCAGCCCGCTCATGCAATGCACGCGCAAACGCCCGCGCGGGTTGAGATGGTCGCCGTGGGCTTCCGCTGTGGCCTCGCGGACGTCCTCCAGGATGTCGCGGCAACGCAGCAGAAAGCGCTCGCCGGATTCGGTGAGGCACAGGCGTCGCGTGGTGCGTTGCAACAGGCGCGTTTGCAGGTGCTTCTCCAGGTCGGAGACCAGCCGCGACACTTGCGCGCCGGACAGGTCCAGGCACTCGGCGGCGGCGGCAAAGCTGCCACTGTCGACCACCCGTGCAAACACCTGCATGCCGTGGAGCAGGTCCATCAGCGCGGCCCCGCGATTGCTACGTAAAACGTATGAGTCATTTACCCGCTCCTGTCTTTAACCCTGCGCTGTGCTGGCTAAACTGAAGCCTACTGACAGAGGGTCATCCCATGAACATCAAGTTTTGCAGCCTTATCCTGCTCTTCGCCGCCAGCGGCGCTTTCGCCGCCGACAGCGTGCCGGATGTGCAGCGTGTGGTTTCCGTCACCGCCGTGCCTGGCGGTTGCCAGGTGGCGCCGGCCACCCTGGTGTATCTCGACAGCCAGGGCGTGCAGCACACCGTCAACTACCTGGTGATGGGCACGTGCCAGGGCGGCGTTTAAAGCAGGGTCCAGGTGTAGCTGAGGATCAGCCGGTTCTCGTCGATATCACTGCGGTAGTTGGAACGCGCCATGACATTACGCACGCGAATGCCCAGGCCGCGTAACACGCCGCTTTGCACGGCGTAGCCGATATCGAGGTCGCGCTCGCGGTCCTTGCCTTCGAATCCCGCGCCGGTGGTCACGTTGTCACCGCTGATATAGCGCAGCGTGGTGATCAACCCAGGCACGCCGAGTGCGGCGAAGTCGTAGTCATAGCGCGCCTGCCAGGAACGTTCGTCGGTGTAGGCGAACTCGTAGGTGGGCACCTCGTTGCCCAACGGCGTGACGTTGGCAAACACCCGGGGGAACGCACTGTCGCCGTACATGGCCTGGTAGCCGACATACACTGTGTGGCCGCCGTGCCGGGCTGACAGCAGCGAGAAAAATGCCTGGTTGTCGATCTTGCCCAGGCGTTTTTCGCCGTCTTCCCGCGCCGTGTAGTAACCGAGGTTGGCGCCCAGCAGCCAATTCCCGAACGGCTGGCTGTGCTTGAGGCCGAGGAAGTTCTGCGCGTAGATGTCTTGCAGCTCGCCACGCCACAGGCTGACGCTGGTGCGGTTGGCGTTGAAGGCGTAGTCGCCGCCCACATAGTCGAAGGCATCGCTGTCGGCGCTGCGCTGCGGCACGTGGCCGAGCATGGCGAGCATCTTTTCATCACCGGCTTCGTTGCGCAGGCTGGTGGTGGTCAGGTGGCCGGCCTGTAGCGTGAGGCCTTTGATCTCACTGGAGCTGATATTCACCCCTTGATAACTCGGTGGCAGCAGGCGGATATCGCTGAAGGCCAGCACCGGCAGGTTGGGCTGCAATTCGCCGACCTTCAATTCGGTCTTGGACAGCCGCGCCTTGAAGGTCAGGCCCAGGCGGCTGTAGTCGTCTGCCGCGCGGCCATTGTCCTTGACTGGCAACAAGCCGGTATTGACCCGGTCCGGGCTGCTGTCGAGCTTGAGGCCCAGGGTGCCGAGTGCATCCAGGCCAAAGCCGACGGGCCCCGGGGTATAGCCGGATTTGTAAGTGAGGATAAAACCCTGGCCCCACTCTTCGGCCTTGGACTGTTTATTCGCGCCGACGATATCGGAGAAGTCGCGGCTGAAGTAATAGTTGCGCGCTTGCAAGGTGGCGCTGGAGCCGTCGAAAAAGCCGCCCTCGGCCGCCGTCGCGGCGAGGGGCATGCCAAGTAGAGACAGCCAGAGTCGCTGGGTGGTCTGCTGATTCATGTCGTTGCTCTTTTAATTGTTGTTATCGACGATGGGGAATTCAACGCGCGCCAGCCGCCTCCAGGCGCTCGCGCGGCCGGCGCACATTCAGCGCGTAGGTCAGCATCGCCAGCGCCGCGATTGCGCCGGGAATGGCAAAGACCAGGAAGTTCAGTTGCAATGGCAGTTCCGCCGACATCAACGCGCCCCCCAGCAACGGCCCGACGATTGCACCATTGCGGCCGATGCCGGACGCCCAGCCCAGGCCGGTGGCGCGAATGGACAAGCCGTAGAGCTGCGCGGCAGCGGCATACAGCAGGATTTGCGTGCCAATGGTGGTGGCGCCCGCGAGGAAGATCAGCAGGTACAGGACCGGCATCGGGCTGTTGAACCCCAGCAGGCTGATGGACACCACGCCGGTCAGGAAGAAGCAGATCATCACTTTGATCAGGTTCAAGCGGTCACCCAACCAGCCACCCACCAACGCCCCTGCCATGCCGCCAAGGTTCAGCGCGACCAGAAAAGACAAACTTGAACCCAGGCTATAACCAGCGCCTGCCATCAGCTTGGGCAGCCACGAACTCAGCGCATAGACCATCAGCAGGCAGCAGAAAAACGCAACCCAAACCATGGCCGTGCGCACGCCCAGCCCGTGGCGGAACAGCTCCACCACCGAGGCGCCCTTGGCTTTCACATCGTTGAGCACCAGCTCATCGCCCGCCTCGATCTGCGTGCCCGGCGACAGGCGCATCAGCAACCCCCGCGCCTGTTCGTGGCGGCTCTGGCGCACCAGGAAGCCGATGGATTCCGGCAGCCAATACACGATGATCGGCAACAGCAACAACGGCACAGCCGCCGCGAAGAACATCGACGACCAGCCATAGTTGGGCAGCATGAAAATCCCCACGCTGGCCGCGAGCATGCCGCCCAGGGAATAACCGCTGAACATCACCGCCATCAAGGTACTGCGCAGTTTCTTGGGTGCGTATTCGTTCATCAGCGCCGCTGCATTGGGCATCAGCCCGCCACAGCCAAGCCCGGCGATAAACCGGCAGATACCAAATTCCGTGGGGCTGCTGGCAAAGCCGTTGACCACCGTGGCCACGCTGAACAGCGCGAAGCACACGGCGATGCCTTTCTTGCGCCCGAAGCGGTCCGCCAGGCTGCCGAACACCAGTGCGCCGAACATCATGCCGAACAGCGCATAACTGCCCAGCGCCCCGGCTTGCAAGGGCGAAAGCCCCCACTCTTTCATGATGGACGGCAGGACCACGCCGTAGATGAACAAATCGTAGCCGTCGAAGATCAGCAGCAAGGCACACAGGCCCACCACCATCCAGTGGAACCGACTGAAGCGGGCGTTATCGATAATTGAATGAACGTCATGGGTACGCATGGCAGTGCTCTCTTTATTGTTGTTGTGAGTGCAAAGGAGGCTCAACCCAGGTCGCCGCCTCCCACGGGCAGGGTCACGCCGGTGATGTAGGAGGCTTCGTCAGACGCGAGAAACAGGATCGCGCCGGCTTGTTCGTCGATGCTGCCGTAGCGTTGCATCGGGCTGCTGGCGAGGGTCTGGTCGACGATCTGTTGGTACCAGACGCGTTCCTGTTCGGTTTGCGCCTGGCTGTTACGCGGAATACGGCGCGGCGGGGCTTCGGTGCCACCGGGCGCCGTGGCATTCACACGAATGCCGCTGCCGGCGGTTTCGAAGGCCAGGCACGCGGTGAGGGCATTCACGCCGCCCTTGGCCGCGCCATACGGCACGCGATTGACGCCGCGTGTGGCAATCGACGAGACGTTGACGATGGCGCCGCCGCCCTGCGCCAGCATGTACGGCAACACGCAATGGCAGCACCACAACGTGGGGAACAGCGAGCGGCGCACTTCGGCTTCGATTTCCGGCGCGGCGTAGTGCTCGAAGGGTTTCGCCCAGATCGTGCCGCCGACGTTGTTGACCAGGATATCGATGCGCCCGAAATGCGCCTGGGCTGTCGCCATCACCTGCGCGCAGTCGGCGTGTTGCTCCAGGTCGGCGGTGAGGATCAACGCGCGCTCGTGCTGCAACTCATGCACCAGGTCCGAGCGATCGACCGCCACCAGCCAGGCACCCTCCTCCAGCAAACGCTCGGCTACGCGCCGGCCAATGCCTTGGGCAGCGCCCGTCACGAGCGCCACCTTGTTGTTGAACCTTAAAGTCATGGGGCTTCCTCAGGCGGCATCGCCGGTGACGATGGCGTTAGGGGTGAATTTCTCGTAGTGGAAGCTGGCCGGGCTGACGCCTTGGCGCTTGAAGTGCTCGCGCACGGCATCGACCATCGGCGGTGGCCCGCACAGGTACACGTCGACGTTACCGCCGTGGAGGGCGTCGCCGGGCATGTGCTGGGTGACATAGCCCTGGCGTGGGTGGCTGGTCTGCGGGTCGGCGACGCAGGTGACCACGGTGAGATTCGGCAAACGCTGGGCAAACCCGTGCAGCGCCTCGACCATCACCAGGTCCTGGTCGCGGGTCACCCCGTAGATCAGCGTGATTGCGCGCGTCTCCTGGCGTTCGGCGAGCACTTCAAGCATCGACAGAAACGGCGCCAGCCCGGTGCCACCGGCCAGCAGCAACAACGGCCGCGCCACCTCGCGCAGGTAGAAACTGCCCAGTGGACCGGTCATCGAGACTGCGTCGCCGGGCTGGGCCTGGGCCAGCCAGCTGCTCATCAACCCGCCTGGCACCTGCTTGATGAGGAAACTCGCGCGGCGCTCGCCGGGGCGGCTGCTGAAGGAATAGGCGCGGGTCTGGCCGCTGCCTGGCACGCCGATATTCACGTATTGGCCCGGCAGGAAGACCGGCGCTTCGTGCAGTTCGAAACTCACCTCCACCGCCGCATCGGCATGGCGGGTGATGTTGGCCAGCGTCGCGGCAAATTGCGCGGTGCCGGTCTTGCACGCGCTGGACAGCACCGGCACGGCGATCACGCAATCGGACTGCGGCACCATCTGGCAGGTGAGTACCTGGCGTTCCTCGGCTTCGTCGGCGCTGAGGGCGTCGTCGATATAGTCGTCGCCCAGCTCATAGGCGCCGGTCTCGCAGCGGCATTTGCAGGTGCCGCACACGCCGTCCGAGCAGTCCATGGGCAGGTTGATACGTTGGCGAAAGGCCGCGTCGAGGACCTTCTCACCCACCTTGCAGTCGATGAAACGGGTCACCCCGTCCTCGAAGTTCAGGGCAATGGCGTACGTCATTGGGGCGTCCTCAGATGTGATAGATGTCGATGACCTGATGGATGTAGTCGTTTTTCAGCACCACCTTCTTGCGCGTGATCAGCGGCTGTTCGCCGCGCAGGTCAAGGTGATAGAACGAGGTGCCGAAGTACGTGTCCGTGGTCTTGTAGCGGTGGCTGAGGGTTTGCCAGTTGAAGCGCAAGTGCACCTGCGCGCCGTCGTCGGCCAGCACTTCGAGGTTGGTGATCAGGTGCGCGGTGCGCGGCTCTGGCGTGCTGGCGCTGGAGCGTTCGGTCTTGATGCGGAACACGCGGTCTTCCAGGCCGTCACGGCTGGGGTAGTAGATCAGCGAGATTTCGCGCTGGGGGTCTTCGGTGAGGGTGTCGTGGTCGTCCCACGCCGGCATCCAGTATTCGACCTTGGGCGAGTAGCACGCCAGCCATTCGTCCCACTGGCGGTCATCCAGCAGGCGCGCTTCGTAGTAGAGAAAGTCGAGCAAACGGTCACGGGAGGCGCTCATGACAGCACCACCTTGTCGCTGGCGATCAGGTGTTGTTGCTCGTGCTGGATAGCGCGTTGCAGGCTTTGCGCCCAATGGGCGTGCTGGCGCACAAACAGGCCTTCGTCTTCGGTCTTGACCCCGCTGAGCTGCGGCTGCATGCCCATGGCGCGGGCGTTTTCATCGGCGCCTTCGACCCATTGCTTGGCGCCACGGCTGAGGTCGTTCCACAAGGTGGTCGCGCCCTGGTAGCCGGTCTGGCAGGCGCGGAACTCTTCCAGGTCATCCGGGGTGCCCATGCCGCTGACGTTGAAGAAATCTTCGTACTGGCGGATGCGCGTGGCGCGCTCCTCGGCACTTTCGCCAATGGGCGCCATGCAGTAGATAGTGACTTCGGTCTTGTCCACCGCGAGCGGGCGCACCACGCGGATCTGTGTGGAGAACTGGTCCATCAGGTAGACGTTGGGATAGAGGCACAGGTTGCGCGTTTGCTCGACGATAAAGTCGGCACGTTCCTGGCCCAGGCGTTCGGCGAGCGCCGCGCGGTGGGCGTGGACGGGGCGCACTTCGGGGTTGAGCAGGCGTGTCCACAGGAGGATATGCCCGTGCTCGAAGGCGTAGACCCCGCCGAGGCTTTTCGACCAGCCATTGGCGTCGACGGTGCGGGTGCCTTCGGCCTCGTAGTTGCGCCGGCCCATGGTCGCCGAGTAGTTCCAGTGCACCGAGCTGACGTGGTAGCCGTCGGCGCCGTTTTCGATCTGCAGCTTCCAGTTGCCGTCGTAGACATACGAGGAACTGCCGCGCAGCACTTCCAGGCCCAGGGGCGCCTGGTCGACCATCTGGTCGATGATCACGCGGGTTTCACCCAGGTAATCGCTGAGTTCCGGCACCGTCTCGCTGAGGCTGCCAAACAGGAAGCCGCGGTAGTTTTCGAAGCGGCCCAGGCGCGTGAGGTCGTGGGAGCCGTCGCAGTCGAAGCTGTCGGGGTAGGCGCCGGTCTTGGCGTCCTTCACTTTGAGCAGCTTGCCGGCGTTGCTGAAGGTCCAGCCGTGGAACGGGCAGGTAAACGAGCCTTTGTTGCCTTGTTTGCGTCGGCAGAGCATGGCGCCACGGTGCGCGCAGGCGTTGACCAGGCCGTGCAGGGTGCCGTGCTTGTCGCGGGTGATGACCACCGGTTGGCGGCCGATCCAGGTGGTGAAGTAGTCGTTGATCTCGGGCACCTGGCTTTCGTGCGCCAGGTAGATCCAACCGCCTTCGAAGATGTGTTTCATCTCCAGGGCGAACAGGTCGGGGTCGGTGAAGATGTCGCGGCGGCAGCGGAAGACCCCGGTGGCGGGGTCTTCCTGGACGGATTCGCCGAGTTGCCGGGCGAGGCGGTCGAGTGTGCTGATCATGGGGTAGGCCCTCGGTTGTTCTTGTATCAGGCGCCTTCACTCTAGGGGCACGCTGCAACCGTCAATATCCGCTGGCTGCAATTCGCTATCCGCCGGGCGCGCGGCGTTTCCAGGTCTGCGACGGCAACTCGCCAAAGCGCTTGCGATAGGCCTCGGAAAAGCGCCCCAGGTGCACGAAGCCGTGATCCAGCGCCACCTCGGTCACGCTGCGCGCCGTGGCCAGTTGCAGGCGTGCGTGCACGCGCTCCAGCTTGCGTTGGCGCACGTAGTCGCGCGGCGACAGGCCGACCTGGCGTTCAAACAGGGTATAGAGCGAACGCTCGCTGACCTTGGCGGTGGCCATCAGTTGTTCGACGCTGATGTCGTCGGTCAGGTGCTCCTCGATAAACTGGCGCACCGCTTCGAAACCGCCGCCCTGCGCCACGGGCGGGACCACGCGCAGGACGTTGCTGGCCAGCAGCGCCAGCAGTTTGTTGGCCACGATGCGCTCGTACAGGCCTTGCACCTCGGGCTCGGCGGCGTTTTCCGCCTCATGGCAGATCAACCCCAGCAGTTGCAGGAAGCCGCTCATCTCACTCAGCGCATGACGCGCCGTGGCAAAGCGGATGCCCTGTTGCGGCAGGGTCCAGCGCTGTTCCAGGCAGGCGTTTTCCAGCAGGCGCACCGGCAACTTGATGATGAATTTCTCGCAGTCGGCGGAATAGGTCAGGTCCACCGGGTCATCCGGGTTGATCAGCAGGATCTCGCCGGGCTGGAACACCTGTTCGACGCCACGGGCATTGGAACGGCAGTGGCCACTCAGGAGGATTTGCAGGTGGTAGATGGTCTGCAGCGCCTCGGACGTGACCTGCACCGGCGCGCCGTAGCTGATGCGGCACAGGTCCAGGCTGGAAAAGGTGCGGTGGCTGATGCTCGCCTGCGGGCGCCCGCGCGGTGGCAGGCGAATGCAGTGGCTGCCCACATGCTGATTGACGTAGTCGGAGACCGCGTAGGCATCGGCACGTTGGAAGATCTGGCTGCGCTCACTCAATAGCACGGTCATGGTTGCGCCTCTTTTATAGTTATTGGGTGCAGGCTGACGCCTGGGGGTGTGGCCGTCCAATATGGATAAGGTCTCAATGAATACCCAGCGGGTATTGACGTGTCTAGTGCGTCACGCAGTGAGCAATTGGACTTATTACGAAACAATCTAGCCGCCCATACACCGGACTGCGCCGCCTTATCTACGCTCAGCAACGTGCCAGGAGGCGTATTGAAGAGTCCATGACGGACCCACTGTCTCCTGGCGCCTGATGCCTAGGAGATCACGATGAGAAAGGAAACCCATCGCCCCCGGCCTGGGTTCGGCTGCGCGTTGTTCGGCGCATTGCTGAGCCCACTGGTCGTCGCGGCCCCCACGCTGTCTACGCAAATCCCCTTCGATGTCACCGCCACCCCGCCGTTTTCCCTCACCAGCCTGCAACAGAACTTCGACGATATGTCGTGGCAGACGTTTATCGCGCTGAACTGGCCAGCCCTGGCCGATGGCAACCCCAATACCGGTGTGCAAATCGGCCAGCAGGACGCGGCCACGGTGTGGGAAGGCTACCGGGAGAGCTACCAGATCTTCCTGCCCCAGGGGCAGAAGCCGCAGCCGTTTCGCGCGCCGGCGGCCGTGCCGCCGGCCTGTGAGGGCAAGGGTTCCGGACGTTTGCTGCAACAGATGGGCAAGGTCCCGGACGTGCTGGACGAGTTTATCCAACCCTTTGAAAGCGGCCCGCTGGTGGACCAGAGCGGCGTGTACACGCGCAATGAAATCGTGGTGAACCAGTCGATGTTCGATGGCATCGTCAACAACGGCCTGTACAGCGTGCAAGGCCAGCAGGCGTTTTTTGCCGCCAGCCCGACCAATGCGGTGGCGTTCAGTTGCGGCAACCCGAGCACCAGTGAGGTGGGCTCGATCATGGTCAAGGCGTCGTGGAAGGTGCTGGACGGCAACGATAAGCCCGGCAGTTTCCACACCGTCGATGCCTTGGTGTATACGCCGGGCAACAGCGACCCGAGCAAGGGGCCGGTGGTGGCGGAGTCCTGCACGGCCGAGCCGGTGGGCCTGGTCGGCCTGCACATCGTGCACAAGACCACCAGCGCGCCGCAGTGGGTGTGGTCGACCTTCGAGCACGTCGACAATGTGCCGGAAAAGACCACGCCACCGGCCGAGCGCAAAGGCCCGTACCTGTTCTACAACGCCAGCAGCCATGGCGAGGTCAACCAGCCGCCGCCACGCCCTTGGAACCCGGCGGTGAAAGCGACGCCGTCGCAGATCGTGCGCGAGATACCGCTGACCGATGCGACGAAAGCCCTGAACAGCACCTACCAGACGTTGCTGCGCACGGTTAACCCCAACAGCGTATGGGCCAACTACCAGTTGATCAGCACCCAGTGGCCGACACTCAGCGGCCAGCCGCCGTGCCAGATATCGGCCACCGTGCCCCTGGGCAAGCCGGCGCCGTCGTTCCTCGCCAATGCGACCTTGGAGACCTACATCCAGGGCAGCGTGCCCCAGGCGTCGTCCAGTTGCATCGCCTGCCACGGCAACGCCGCGACCCACGTCACGCAGTCGCCACGCACCAGCTTCGCCGACTTCACTTACCTGCTCGAACGCGCCCAATCCACCGGGGCAACAGGGAGCCAGCCATGAGTACCGACCTCGACAACTTCACCGGCCTGAGCGTGGTGCTCACCGGGATCAACCAGGAACTGCTGGCGCCCTCCGTGGACCCCATCGGCCTGCCCACCACCTTCCTCGATTTCATCGGCCCGCGCCTGGGGCAGAACGTGCTCAGCGCCCTGCTCGGCCAATACGCGTCGTTGCTGGCCGAGCAACAAACGCCGCAGCAAATCGGCACCGCGATCCTCATGCAGAACGGCCAGCCCGCCACCACGCAAACCGCCCAGGCGGCACGCGCGATCATGAAGCTGTGGCTGCTCGGCGTGTGGTACCAGCCGTATACCCAGGGTGCATTCCCTGCGAATGAGCAAACCGTGGTCAGCGCCGAGGCCTACACCCAAAGCTGGGCGTGGAGCATCGCCCAGGCGCACCCGATGGGCTACAGCGAGTTCTTCTTTGGCTACTGGAACAGCGCACCACCGAGCCTTGAGGAGTTCACCGGCGTTGCCGCCAATACCCAGCCAGGAGCGTCGTCATGAGTACCGAACAAGCGGATGTAGTGATCGTCGGTGCGGGCCTTGCGGGCAGCCTGATTGCCTATCAACTGGGCCTGGCCGGGGTAAAGGTGCTGGTGCTGGAATCCGGCCCGGAAATCCCGGCGAACCGTAACCAGTACCTGGAGCGGTTCTATACCGCCACCCTGAAAACCCCGGAGTCGCCCTACCCGCCCGTCAGCACCCTGAGCCCGGCGCGCAACCCGGCCGAGCAGAACGCGCCGCGTGCGACCATCGCCGACCTGATCCTCGGCTGGAACAACCCTGACGTCAGCTACCTGGTGCAGAAAGGCCCGCTGCCGTTTACCAGCACCTATGAGCGCGTGGGCGGCGGGACCACCTGGCATTGGGTGGCGACGTGCCTGCGCATGCTGCCCAATGACTTTCGCCTGAAGTCGCTGTACGGCGTCGGGGTGGATTGGCCGATCAGCTACAACGACCTGCAAAGCGCGTATTGCCGCGCCGAGGCGGAAATCGGCGTGGCGGCCAACGTCGCCGACCAGGGCTACCTGGGCATCACCTTCCCCGCCAACTACGAGTTCCCGATGACCAGCATCCCGCTGTCGCTGGTGGACGGCAGCTTTGTCACCGCGGTGCAGGGCCAGTCGTTCCAGGGCTTGCCGCTGGTGGTCAGCCCGACCCCGGCCGGGCGCAATTCGCAGCCCTATGCCGGGCGCCGGGTGTGTGCGGGCAATACCAATTGCACGCCGATCTGCCCGATCCAGGCCAAGTACGACGCCACGGTGACGATGAACAACGCACTCAACACCGGCAATGTGCGGATCCTGTACAAGACCGTGGCGAGCAAGGTCACCGTCGCGGCGGATAAGACCATCAGTGGCATCGAGTTCATCCAGTATCAATTGGGCGATGGGCCGGCGACCGGCACCGGCGTGGCCATCGGGCAGCGTTATGTGATCGCTGCGCATGCCATCGAGACGCCCAAGTTGCTGCTCAATTCCACCAGCAGCGCCTGGCCCAACGGCGTGGCCAACAGCAGCGGCCAGGTCGGGCGTAGCCTGGCGGACCACCCGATCTACCTGGCCTGGGGCTTGATGCCCGAAGGCAAAACGGTGTTCCCGTACCGGGGGCCGGTGTCCACATCGGGCATTGAAAGCCTGCGCGACGGGGCGTTTCGCAGCCAGCGTGCGGCGTGGCGGATCGAGATCGGCAATGAAGGCTTCAACTGGCCGATTGGCGATCCCTACACCACCGTCGCCGACCTCATCGATGGCAGCAACGTCAGCCGCACCAACCCATTGCCAGATACGGGCGGCTCCTCGCAGGTGCTGTTCGGCACGGCGCTGGTGCAACAGTTGAACAACTTGCTGACCCGGCAATTTCGCGTGGGCTTCCTGGTGGAGCAAGTCGAGGACGACCCGAACAACGCCAACTGCTACATCGTGCCGTCCAGCCAATACAAGGATCGCCTGGGCATTCCGCGCCCGGAGATCCATTACGACCTGTCGGACTACACCAAGGAGGGCTTCAAGCAGGCCCGCATCCTCGCCAGCCACGTCATCACCGAGCTGCTCGGGGCAACGGAACTGACCGCCGACATCCCGCCGGGGGTGTTCGTCTACGAGGGCGAATCCTATTCGTTCCAGGGCGCCGGGCATTTGATGGGCACCTACCGCATGGGCGCCGATCCGAAGACCTCGGTGGTGGACAAGTACCAGCGCAGTTGGGACCACGCCAACCTGTTCCTGGTGGGTGACGGCGTGTTCCCCAGCACCGGCACGTCCAACCCGAGCCTGACCATCGCCGCGCTGTCGATCCAGGCCGGCGACACCCTGTGCAACGACCTCAAGGCCGTGACCGTGCAGGTGCAGGCCAACCAGCCGTGGCAAGGCACCGGCGTGCAGATCAGCGGGCCGAGCCCACGCCTGGTGCGCTACGTGAGCGGCAAATGGCTGGCGAGCCCGGTGGGCGGCATGGTGGATGGCAATGGCAGCCCGGGGTTGATCGCCAAGGCGGGCTATACGTTGCCGGGGGCCAATGAAGGCGCGTTGATTGGGCGCGTGGGCAGTGGGGGGACGCCGTTTTTGGTGGGGGATTTGGCGCTGGTTCCGCCGGGGGAAACCGGGGAGCTGCAACTGTGTATTAATGACGATCTGGAGGGTAGGTATGGGATTGGGCTTGCGGATAACCAGGGGGCGCTGACGGTGCAGGTCGCGTTCGGCACCCTGTAAGCCTGGGTGAGGCTGCGCCAATGCAGCCTCACCTCCCGACATCGAAGCGCGCCACGCTCAAAAGTCGTAGTCGGGCTCATGGCCATTGTTCTCTTTTTCTTGCTTGGGCTCTTTTTTCTCCAAGGCCTGATCCGACTCGTAACGCTCTAGTACTTGCTTCTTCAGTTCACGCACATATGGCTCGTCTTCAATCGCCACCACATACAGGTGAATCGGCAGCTCGCCTTTTTTACCGCTGCCCAATATGTTCATGGCTTGATCAATCGTATCAAACGAGCGCCCTACCCCCGACGTGGGATCGCACAGCCCGAACGTGATGAAACTCGCCCAATCCCACCCGCAGGTGCGAACGTCCAAGGCCATTTTGGTACTGGTGGTACTTCTACCTTTATCAATCAGCAGCTGTCGCAGTGCCGGCGCCGAACTCACCGTGGGTACGGGTGCATCCAGCTTGAAGCCTGGCGACTCATGGTAAAACAGGTAGTAGCCCGCGTCTTGCAGGCTGGAAAGCGTGGTCAATTGGCCCTTTTGGCTACCGATATCAGCCACCCAATCCTTGGCACGCTTGGCCTGCAACAACACCGCTTTGCGGCAGACCAGCCCCCCGACATTCAGTGAAATGATCACCCCAAGGTCTGCGCCAACGCGGCTTTCCTCAGGCGTCCCGGCCAATTGAAGCGCACCGAAATACGATTGAGAGGTCGGATAGCCAAATGCAGGAATTTTTTGCCCCGCCCAATCGGCCAACCACTTTTCCACATACACGCTGAACCGACCGTTGAGCGGATCTTCCTTGGCGACCGTACCGGAAAGAAACTTCGCCATTTCATCTTCACATTGAAGCATCGCCCAATAGATTGTCCAAAGCACGTCAATGGACAATGTCAGTGGCGACGTGAGCATTTGGGTCAACATCTGCCATTGTTCCACGGGCTGCGTCGAACTCAGCAACTCGATGGCAGAGTCTGCGACCATGTTGGCGGCTGCGAGCTTGGCGCAGGCCGCGACGATCTCTGGATAGCCCCCGGTAACCGGCACTCCGTAGTGTTTGGCATAAGCCAGGTCACGAATGGCCTGAGCTTGCTGTTGCAGGCCGGCATACTCCTCGTCAGTCGGGCGTTGTTGAAACACCAGTGTCCCAAGCAGGGCCGTTGCGTCTGCTATCTCGTGTTTGCGCACACAGGCGTCGATATCGGACAACACCGCCGGAAACTCGGCAGAGAGCCACGCAGCGCCGGACGCAGAAGCCAACGCGCGGGCCGAGGCAAGCTTGAACGCTTCGAGTACCTTTAGCTGTTGCTTCGACTCATCCAGCAGCAGTTGCTTCGGATCCCGTGTTTGTTTTTTCGCTCTGACGTTTGTATTGTGCTGCGCAATCTGCGTCTTGAGTGACGCCTCATTCGCATCCCAATGCGCCACAGCTTGCTTATGGTCCGCTAGGGCTGAGTTACGTAACTCCTTAGCGTCTGTCGTATTTCGTCGATTAACCAACCAACCGAACCCGTAATGCTTTTTAGCGAGGTCATCGACCCCCGACTGGCACTCATCCAACTTGTCTTGGGTGGGTTTCAGGGCCTGCATCCGTTCAAAGGGGGCGTTACGTAACTTCAAGGCGTCAATCCCTTCGATCGCAGCCTGATCATCGGTGATCGTTTTGTTCAGCTGGATGATCGTTGTCTCGATGCAAGAAGAGAGGTCTTGGGCTAATTGGGTAACGATTGAGCGGTTAAGTGCGTGCATCAAACTCATGGATGACTTCCCAGTCTTACAGCTATGCCCCACAGATACGCACCGCCGAACGCCTTGGTCCGCGGCACAATTTCCCGGCGCCAGGCGCCCGTCGAGATGCAGGATACTTAGCACTAAAAAATCCTGCCAGCCTGCAATCGCAAGATACCGTCAGCCTCATTGGCAATCTACGTTGCAATCGCGGCAACAGTCCTTTGTCATCACGCGCATTGATAGCACCCTAACGAAACCCCCATCCTAGAGGGCTTTCCCGCCGCTTATATCATTCCGAATGATAGTTACCTTTGCTTCATTCGATTCGTGACATAGCACCCCGCCGCGCATGATCCGCCCATCTCAAATACATTGGCGGATGCACCTCATGGAACAGTCACTCAAACATTTGCGCTTCCCCCTGGCGATCCTGGCCGTGGTGGTGATGAGCGCGTGCGGCAAGACCCCGGAACAAGCGGCCGCCATGCCTGCTGCCAAAGTCAGCGTGGCCAAGGTGCTGGAGCAACCGGTCAACGAGTGGGATGAATTCACCGGTCGCCTGGAAGCGCCGGAGACCGTGCAGATCCGTCCACGGGTGTCGGGCCAGATCGATCAGGTGGCCTTCATCGAAGGTGCCCTGGTGAAGAAAGGCGACCTGCTGTTCCAGATCGACCCGCGTCCGTTCCAGGCTGAAGTGCGCCGCCTCGAAGCCCAGCTGCAACAAACCCGTGCTGCGGCCAGCCGCAGCGACAACGAAGCGCAACGCGGTGAACGCCTGCGCCAGAGCAATGCGATCTCCGCCGAACTGGCCGACTCGCGCACCACCGCCGCCCAGGAAGCCCGCGCCGCGGTCGCCGGCATCCAGGCGCAGTTGGACCTGGCCAAGCTGAACCTGAGTTTCACCCGCGTCACCTCGCCGATCAGCGGCCGTGTCAGCCGTGCCGAAATCACCGCCGGCAACCTGGTGACCGCCGACGTCACCGCGCTGACCAGCGTGGTGTCCACCGACAAGGTGTACGCCTACTTCGACGCCGATGAGCGCGTGTTCCTCAAGTACACCGAACTGGCCCGCCAAGGCCGTCGCGGTGCGACTACCCCGGTGTACCTGGGCCTGTCCAACGAAACCGGCAACCCGCACCAGGGCCAGATGAACTTCGTCGACAACCAGGTCAACCCAGCCACCGGCACCATCCGTGGGCGTGCGGTGTTCGACAACACTGACGGCCGCTACACCCCGGGCCTGTACGCGCGCTTGAAGCTGGTCGGCAGCGGCACCTACTCCGCCGTTTTGATCAATGACGAAGCTGTCGGCACTGACCTGGGCAAGAAATTCGTGCTGGTGATGGAAGGCGACAAGCCGGCGTATCGCTCGGTGGAACTGGGGCCGAAAATCGAAGGCTTGCGCATCGTGCGCAGCGGCCTGAACAAGGATGACACCGTGATCGTCAAGGGCCTGCAACGCGTACGTCCTGGCTCGCCCGTCGCCCCGGAAACCATCCCGATGGCCAGCAAGGAAACCCTCGCCGCCTTGGCCCAACAACGACAAGCGCTTGAAGCCAGCAACCTGGAGCAAGTGGCGCCGGAAAAAACCGCGCCCAAGCTCGCAGCCGTTGCGACTCCACGCGGTTAAGGGATACGACTCAAGATGAATTTTTCCAAGTTCTTCATTTCGCGGCCGATCTTCGCAGCGGTACTGTCGCTGCTGATCCTGATCGCCGGTGCAATCTCGCTGTTCCAATTGCCGATCAGCGAATACCCGGAAGTGGTACCGCCGACCGTGGTGGTGCGTGCCAACTTCCCCGGCGCCAACCCCAAGGTCATCGGTGAAACCGTGGCCGCGCCATTGGAGCAAGCCATCACCGGCGTCGAGAACATGCTGTACATGTCCTCGCAATCCACTGCCGACGGCAAGCTGACCCTGACCATCACCTTCGCCCTGGGCACCGACCTGGACAACGCGCAGGTGCAGGTGCAAAACCGTGTGACGCGGACTCAGCCGAAATTGCCTGAGGAAGTGACACGCATCGGTATCACCGTGGACAAGGCTTCCCCCGACCTGACCATGGTGGTGCACTTGACCTCCCCGGATCAGCGCTACGACATGCTCTACCTGTCCAACTATGCCTTGCTCAATGTGAAGGATGAGTTGGCGCGTCTGGGCGGTGTGGGTGACGTGCAGCTGTTCGGCATGGGCGACTATTCCCTGCGTGTGTGGCTGGACCCGAACAAGACCGCTTCGCGCAATTTGACGGCGACGGATGTAGTCACCGCGATCCGCGAGCAGAACCGCCAGGTGGCGGCCGGTGCCTTGGGTGCGCAACCTGCGCCGAATGCCACCAGTTTCCAGTTGTCGGTGAACACGCAAGGCCGTCTGGTGACGGAAGAAGAGTTCGAGAACATCATCATTCGCGCAGGCGATAACGGTGAAATCACCCGCTTGAAAGACATCGCACGGGTCGAGCTGGGTTCCAGCCAATACGCCCTGCGGTCGTTGCTCAACAACCAGCCGGCGGTGGCGATCCCGATCTTCCAGCGCCCGGGTTCCAACGCGATCGAGATCTCCAACGAAGTGCGCGGCAAGATGGAAGAGCTGAAAAAGAGCTTCCCGCAGGGCATGGACTACAGCATCGTCTATGACCCGACCATCTTCGTGCGTGGCTCCATCGAAGCGGTGGTGCACACGCTGTTCGAAGCACTGATCCTGGTTGTATTGGTAGTGATCCTGTTCCTGCAAACCTGGCGCGCCTCGATCATTCCGTTGGTGGCGGTGCCGGTATCGTTGATCGGTACGTTTGCGGTGATGCACCTGTTTGGCTTCTCGCTCAACGCGCTGTCGCTGTTCGGCCTGGTACTGGCGATCGGTATCGTGGTGGACGACGCCATCGTGGTGGTGGAGAACGTCGAACGGAATATCGAGCTGGGCCTGGAACCGTTCCCGGCCACCGAAAAAGCCATGAGCGAAGTGACCGGCCCGATCATTGCCACGGCGTTGGTGCTGTGTGCGGTGTTCATCCCGGCTGCGTTTATCAGCGGCTTGACCGGGCAGTTCTATAAGCAGTTTGCCTTGACCATTGCGATCTCCACGGTGATCTCGGCGTTCAACTCGCTGACCTTGTCGCCGGCCCTGGCTGCTGTGTTGCTCAAGAGCCATAACGCACCGAAAGACCGTTTCTCCAAGGTGCTCGACAAGCTGCTGGGCGGCTGGTTGTTCAAACCGTTCAACCGTTTCTTCGAGAAAGCCAGCCACGGTTACGTCGGCACCGTACGCCGGGTGATTCGCGGCAGCGGCATCGCCCTGTTCCTCTACGCCGGTTTGATGGTGCTGACCTGGTTCGGTTTTGCCCACACCCCGACCGGTTTCGTACCGGCCCAGGACAAGCAATACCTGGTGGCCTTCGCCCAACTGCCGGACGCCGCCAGCCTGGACCGCACCGAAGATGTGATCAAGCGCATGTCCGACATCGCCCTCAAGCAGCCGGGCGTGGAAGCAGCGGTCGCCTTCCCGGGCCTGTCGATCAACGGCTTCACCAACAGCCCGAACAGCGGCATCGTGTTTGTCACCTTGAAGCCGTTTGATGAGCGTAAAGACCCAAGCATGTCCGCCGGTGCGATTGCCGGTGCGTTGAACGGCAAGTACAGCGACATCCAGGAAGCCTACATGGCGATCTTCCCACCGCCGCCGGTACAGGGCCTGGGTACGATTGGCGGGTTCCGCCTGCAGATCGAAGACCGTGGCAACCTGGGTTACGACGAGCTGTACAAAGAAGTGCAGAACGTCATCACCAAGAGCCACAACGTTCCAGAACTGTTCGGCCTGTTCACCAGCTACACGGTCAACGTGCCCCAGGTCGATGCGGCCATCGACCGTGAAAAGGCCAAGACCCACGGCGTGGCGATCAGCGACATCTTCGACACCCTGCAGATCTACCTGGGCTCGTTGTATGCCAACGACTTCAACCGCTTTGGCCGTACCTACCAGGTCAACGTGCAGGCTGAGCAGCAGTTCCGCCTCGACGAAGACCAGATCGGCCAGCTGAAAGTACGCAACAACAAAGGCGAGATGATCCCGCTGGCGACCTTTATCAAGGTCAGCGACACCTCGGGCCCGGACCGCGTGATGCACTACAACGGCTTTATCACCGCCGAGATCAACGGCAACGCCGCGCCGGGCTACAGCTCGGGCCAGGCGGAAGCGGCGATCGAGAAGTTGCTGAAAGAGGAACTGCCCAACGGCATGACCTACGAGTGGACTGACCTGACGTATCAGCAAATCCTCTCGGGCAACACTGCACTGTTCGTGTTCCCACTGTGTGTGCTGCTGGCGTTCCTGGTACTGGCGGCCCAATACGAGAGCTGGAGCCTGCCACTGGCGGTGATCCTGATCGTACCGATGACCCTGCTGTCGGCCATCACCGGGGTGATCATCTCCGGCGGCGACAACAACATCTTCACCCAGATCGGCCTGATCGTACTGGTGGGCCTGGCGTGCAAGAACGCGATTCTGATCGTCGAGTTTGCCAAGGATAAACAGGCGGAGGGGCTTGACCCGCTGGCTGCGGTACTGGAGGCGTGCCGTCTGCGTCTGCGGCCGATCCTGATGACCTCGTTCGCGTTCATCATGGGTGTGGTGCCACTGGTGTTGTCCAGCGGTGCCGGTGCCGAGATGCGTCATGCCATGGGTGTGGCGGTGTTCTCCGGGATGATCGGCGTGACCTTCTTCGGTCTGTTGCTGACGCCAGTGTTCTACGTATTGATCCGTCGCTATGTGGAGCGCCAGGAAGCGCGCAAAGCGGCCAAGGCCTTGAAGCTGGAGACACAGCAATGAGCGTGAAAGTATTCCTGCCGAGCTTGCTGGTACTGGCGCTGAGCGCCTGTGCCGTGGGCCCGGACTACAAAACCGAGAATCTGGAGGCGGCCAACATCACGGCCGCCGCCGACACCAAGAGCTATGACCACGCCAAGTACGAAGGCATCTGGTGGCAGCAGTTCGAGGACCCGACCCTCAACCAACTGGTGACCCAGTCGTTGAGCGGGAACCGTGACCTGCGTGTGGCGTTTGCCCGCCTGCGCGCCGCCCGGGCGATCCGTGATGATGCGGCCAACGACATCATGCCGGTGGTCACCTCCCGCGCCAGCAGCGATGTGGGCAAGGGCCAAATCCCCGGCCAGACCACCAGGCGCGTCACCAGCGAGCGCTATGACCTGGGCCTGGACATGGCCTGGGAAGTGGATTTGTTCGGGCGCATCCGCCGCAACCTGGAGGCCAGCGACGCTGACCAACAGGTGGCAGAAGCCGACCTGTATCAACTGCAAGTGACCATGATTGCCGAACTGGTGGATGCCTACGGTCAACTGCGCGGCGCGCAACTGCGTGAACGCATCGCCCTGGACAACCTGAAAAACCAGCAGGAATCGCGCACCATCACCGTCAGCCTGCGCGATGCCGGGGTGGGCGACCAGTTGGACGTAGAACGTGCCGACGCCCGCCTCGCGGCGGTCGAAGCCAGCGTGCCGCAACTGCAAGCCGAGCAAGTGCGCGAGCGCAACCGCATCGCCACCCTCCTCGGCCAGCGCCCGGACAAACTGAGCGTGGACCTGAGCCCGAAAGACCTGCCGGCGATTGCCAAGGCGCTGCCGATTGGCGACCCGGGGCAACTGCTGCAACGGCGCCCGGACATCCTCAGCGCCGAACGCAAACTGGCCGCCGCCACCGCGCGGATCGGCGTGGCCAAGGCCGACCTGTTCCCGAGGGTCAGCCTCAGCGGCTTCCTCGGCTTCACCGCCGGGCGCGGTTCGCAGATCGGCTCCGCCGCCGCAAATGCCTGGTCCCTGGGCCCGAGCATCACCTGGGCCGCCTTTGACCTGGGCAGCGTGCGCGCCCGTTTGCGCGGTGCAAATGCCGAAGCGGACGGCGCGTTGGCGACCTATGAGCAGCAAGTGCTGCTGGCGCTGGAAGAGTCTGAGAATGCGTTCAGTGATTATGGCAAGCGGCAGCAGCGCCTGGTCTCGCTGATCCGTCAGAGTGAGTCCAGCCGCGCGGCGGCGGACCTGGCGGCGATTCGTTACCGCGAAGGTACCGTGGATTTCCTCGTGTTGCTCGACGCGCAACGTGAGCGGTTGGCGGCGGAAGACTCCCAGGCCCAGGCCGAGGTGGATTTGTATCGCGGGATTGTGGCGATCTACAAGGCGCTGGGCGGGGGTTGGCAGCCGGATACGGTGGTGGCCAGCGCCAAGTGATTTGATTTAAAGAGCTCCTTTGGTTGGTCGCATCCAGCCAATTTTTAGCCCCATGGTCCATTTGGTCGTGGGGCTTTTTTTTGAGGATTTTTTGTGGGATTAGTCTTAAAAAGTTGAAGGCTATAGCTGTAGGCATTTCAGAAAAATATTGTAGGCTATTTCTTAACCCTGCCCACTGCGGAGTTAGTTAACCAGATTTACTTTAATTGAACCTCGACACGCATAGCTGGCCGGCGCTCACCTTGATTCAAGAAAACAGCGACTCTGACGAAAAGCCGATGTAACTTTCAACTATTGGAGGGACCATCATGGCTATATTGTTGACGGCGGAGCAAATGCGGCACACCAAGGCTTCCAATCCTTTCCAGATCAAGAACCCTGGACAGGTGACGAATCAATTCACAATAACCGAGGCATCCAAGGCCGCAGAAACACTGAAGCTTAGCGACAGTAAAGAAATTGTTGAGCTGAAGGCGTTTTTGAAAAAGTATGACATGACGTCAATCAGCACTGACGAATTGAAAGTCGTTGGCCGCATGCTTTACAAAAACGAAATGATTAGCGGCCGATCCTTTGGCATGTTTATTTCGGGAGATGGTGCATCCGACGCTAACGGAAACCAAACCGACACCCATGTGAAGTTTAATGCCATCGCGCTTTTCAACGAGAAACTTGAAGATACTATTGCACATTTCAAGAGCGATCCGGCAATCCCGAAGCGTGAAGGTGCCACGGACCACTTGCAGGGCATGATAGATGCCAATCATGCAATCAATGCCCTCTCCTACTTCATAAACTCAAATGCCAGTAGTCTTTCAATCGACGAACGCGCCTAAGGCATCTCCAAAAATCAGTGCGCTGAGAACGTCCCAGCGCACTGCCCAATTCAAGAAAATCAACGCCCGTAACGGGTCGTGCCTGAATAGGCTTTTGGAAGCTCCTCGTTATTTTTCACGCGCACTCTATAAGTTCCGAGTGGCCCGTTATACGTGGCACTATTGCCTATACCGAAGGTTTCCCGCTTCCACGAGGCGTCTATTTCTCGCTCAATATAAACTTCAGGTGGTCTACCTACGCCCAGAGCAGAAATTCGCGCATCAACATTTGCGTTAGAACATCCATTGGCCGAGGTTATCGTAAACGGTCCATAGGCCGTCTGCTCCGCTCCCCCAGGCACGATATTCGTATAACTATCCGTTATGTATAGGCACGCAGCGAACAGCTGCGACGACATCACCATTAACACAGCAAACCACACCGCAATAAGACTTTTCATGATCACACCTCAAAATCAATAATTAATTTTCAAATATGCACAGAAAGCCAATCTATTGGTTTATTTATCCATAGAATCCCCTCACAGTTAAACAGTATGTCCAGCTTCCTACACAGCAATCTAAAGTCACTGCAGCTGGCAGAAGGAAACACACGGCTTACTGTGCACGAATTCACGCTTTGAATATGCCAGCCGCTTCCTAAAATCATTAAGGAGCGCTCTGTCATACCAATTCGATGGAACGAGTCAGCTATATCCTAATCCCGCTCAGGAGCAACTAATTCCGAGAACTTTCATTCAAAATCAAACTCCGGTAATGCCCCGGATTCGACCCCACCCATTTACGAAACGCCTTATAAAACGAACTGGCATCCGCAAACCCCAACCGCGCCGCAATCTCGGCAAAGCTGATCTGCGGTTCAGCCAGCCAGACAATGGCCAACTCTTTACGCACGCTGTCCTTGAGGCCCTGATACGTCTGCCCCTCTTCCGCCAGGCGTCGGCGCAGGGTTGAGGCGGAGATGCACAAACTGGCGGCCAGGCCGTCGGTTTCCGGCCAGGTGTCGGGGGGCAGGTGGCGCAAGTCGTGTTTGATGCGGGTGGCGAGGCTGTCGGGGTCGCGGTATTTGACCAGGATGTTGGCCGGTGCGTGGGCGAGGAAGCGTTTGAGTTCTTCGGCGCTGCGCTTGATTGGCAGGTCGAGGCAGTCGGCGGAAAAGATCATGCGGGTACGTGGCCGATCAAAGCGTAGGTTGTCGGAAAACATCACCTGGTAGTCGTCGCAAAAGTCCGGCTGTGAGCAGCGCAATTCAATCGCCAGGATCGGAATGCGCCGCCCCGCCAGCCAGCAGGCCACGCCATGCACGATCATCCAATAGGTGAAATAGGTGAACGCGCGCTTGGGTACGGGTTCCGCCAGCACGATCTCCGCCAGGCTCTGTTGGCGCACCAGTTGCGCGGGCATTTGTTCCAGCATCAAGGACAGAAAGCCCAGCGCGGTTTCCAGGCCGGTGGCGAGCGTCGGTTGTGCCATCGACGCGTGACAGAGAAACGCCAGGCTGCCGGATTTGAGCCGACGCGGGTCCATGCCGAAAAACTCATCGTCGTGACGCCGCGCCAGCAGGCGCCAAAGCCGCGCGTAGGCCGTGGCCGGTACACGAGCGTCAGGCTGCTCCAGCAACGCCGGGGCAATCCCGACTTTGCTCAGCGCTTCAACCGTGGCCGCCCCGGGCGCACAGCTCTGCAACAGGGCTTCGCGCACGAGGTGGATGGAGATGGAGTCTTTTTCCGACATGGGCAGTTGGGCGTTCCGGCGGCACACAAGATGGCGTGCATCATAAGGGCGGTTGCCCTTCGCCACCACCGTTCAGCCACTGTTCAGCAAACGTCAAGAATTGTTGTTTAGCAATGAGTATCATTATGTTACAACTTAGCCTCCTATCTAGTTGCGACGCGGTGCCGAATGCTTGTTCCTTTTCTCATCATGTTGCGCGAAGGCATTGAAGCCGCACTGATCGTTGGCATCATCGCCAGCTACCTGCAACAGACCGGCCGTGGCCAGTGGATGCCGGCGGTATGGGTCGGGGTATTCCTCGCCGCTGCCCTGGCGTTGCTGGTGGGTGGTGGCCTGGAGTTGGTCAGCGCCGAATTCCCGCAAAAGCAGCAGGAATTGTTCGAAGGTGTTGTCGGACTGGTCGCCGTAGCCATCCTCAGTTCCATGGTGTTCTGGATGCGCAAGGTGGCGCGTTCCATCAAGCATTCCCTGCATGAGTCCCTCGACCACGCCCTAGCCGGCTCCAAGCATCAGGTCACGGCGCTGATCCTCATGGTGTTTTTCGCCGTGGCCCGTGAAGGCCTGGAAACCGTGTTCTTCCTGCTGGCCGTGTTCCAGCAAAGTGAAGGCCCGGGCGCACCGATTGGTGCCCTGCTCGGCTTGATCCTGGCGATCATCGTCGGCTTCCTGATCTACAGCGGCAGCATGCGCCTGAACCTCGGTGCGTTTTTCCGCTGGACCGGCCTGTTCATCCTGGTGGTGGCCGCCGGCATCCTCGCCAACTCGGTGCAGGCCCTGCATGAAGCCGGCGTGTGGAACCACCTGCAAGCCGTGCTGTTCGATTTCAGCGCCGTATTGCCGATGGACAGCCCGCTGGGCTCGGTACTCGCCGGCATGTTCGGCTATCAGGAAGCACCGACCGTGAGCACCCTGGGTGCCTACCTGATTTATCTGGTGGTGGCGCTGGCGATGTTCTTCCTACCCTCGCCCGTCGCCCAACCTTCCTCCGTTTCCAGCCAGTAAGGACCGCCCCTTGTCCAACCCAACTCCCCAACCGGCCCTGCCGCCCCGCGCCCTGCGCTGGGCCGTGGCGGGCTCGGTGGTCGTGATGATCGCCGCCGGTGGCCTGTTCTACTATGCGTCGCAACTGGCCGCGAGCAAGCGCCAGGCCAACCACAATGAAATCGCCGTGACCATTCACGGCCACGCCTGCGAGCCGAATGCGCTGACCGTACCCGCTGGCCGTGCGAGTTTTCGCATCATCAACCGCTCCGACCGGGCGGTGGAATGGGAAATCCTCGATGGCGTGCTGGTGGTCGAAGAACGGGAAAACATCGCCCCCGGCCTGAGCCAGGTGATCAACGCCAACCTGCTGCCGGGCGACTACGCGATCACCTGCGGCTTGCTCAGCAACCCGCGCGGCACCTTGCATGTGACGCCGACGGCGGAGTCGGATGCGCAAGCCAAGGCCAAGCCATCGATGGTGGCATTTATCGGCCCGCTGTCGGAGTTCCGCGTGTACCTGAGCAGCCAGGGCAGCGCGCTGGTCAAGGCGGTGACTGCGTTGCAGCAGGCCATCGACGCCGGTGACCTGGCCCAGGCGCAAGCGCTGTACATTCCGGCCCGTGAGGCCTACCAGCGCCTCGCCCCGGCGTCCCAGCGCCTGGCGGAACTGGATAACGCGATCAACGCCCGTGCCGACTACTTTGAAAAACGCGAGCAGGACCCGGCCTTCAGCGGCTTCCACCGCATCGAATACAGCCTGTTCCAGCAGCGCAGCCTCGATGGCCTGGCGCCGATTGCCCAGCGCTTGCTGACCGACGTCAGCACGCTCAAGCAACAGTTGCTGGCCCAATCGCTGCCACCGGAACAGTTGGTCAGCATCGTGGTGCGCAATCTCAACAGCCTGGCGGATGTGCGCGCCCTCAGCGGTGAAGAAGAACGTTACAGCCACATCGACCTGAACGGTTTCGCCGCCAACCTGGAGGCCGCGCACAAAGTGGTCGACTTGATGCGCCCACTGCTGGGCAAATCCGCCGCCGAGCTGTTGCCAAACATCGACAGCGCCCTCGCTGCCTTTGCCAGTGAACTCGCCGGATTCAAGACGAGTACTGGTTATACCCCCTACGACAGCGTGACCGCCGATCAGCGCAAGCAGATCGCCGACAAGGCCAAGGCTCTGGCCGCCGCACTCGATGGAATCGATCCCGCCCTTGGCCTTTCCCGCCTGCAGTGAAGACGACCGCACACATGAGTGATTCCGCACACACCAACCTCCAGCGCCGCCGTGTCCTGCTGGGCATGGCCGCCACCGGCGTCGCGCTGGCGGGCAGCAGCCTGAGCTGCCCGGCCATGGCCGCTGCCGAGCAAGTCACCAGCGCACCGCGCAGCGACAAGACCCAGGACCACCACGACTTCTTTGGCCAGCACCAAAGCGGCATCGTCACCCCGCGCCCGGCCTGCGGCATGCTGGTGGCGTTCGACGTGCTGGCCAGCGACCGCGCAGACCTGGAGCGGCTGTTTCGCACCTTGAACGAACGCATCAGCTTCCTGATGACCGGCGGCGCCGTGGCGCAAGTCGATCCAAAGCTGCCGCCCACCGATTCGGGGATCCTCGGCCCGGTGGTCACGCCGGACAACCTGACCATCACCGTGTCCGTCGGCGAGTCGCTGTTCGATGAGCGCTTCGGCCTCGAACACGCCAAACCCAAGCGCCTGAGCCGCATGGTGGGTTTTCCCAATGACGCGCTGGAACCGGCGCAATGCCACGGCGACTTGAGCCTGCAATTTTGCTCCAACACCCCCGACACCAATATCCACGCCCTGCGCGACATCGTGAAAAACCTGCCCGACCTGCTGCTGGTGCGCTGGAAACAGGAAGGCAGCGTGCCGCCCCAGGCGCCGAGCAAACCCGGCGAGCCGGCGCAGAGCGCGCGCAACTTCCTCGGCTTCCGTGATGGTTCGGCCAACCCCAACTCCAACGACAACAAGGCCATGGACCAGATCGTCTGGGTCCAACCGTCCAGCGACGAACCGGCCTGGGCCGCCCAAGGCAGCTATCAGGCGGTGCGCATCATCCGCAACTTCGTCGAACGCTGGGACCGCACCCCGCTGCAAGAACAGGAAAGCATCATCGGCCGCGTCAAGACCACGGGCGCGCCCATGGGTGGCCAGCAAGAAAGCCAGGTCCCCGACTACAGCCAGGACCCCGAAGGCAAGTTGACCAAGCTCGATGCCCACATCCGCCTGGCCAACCCGCGCACGCCGCACACCCAGGGCAACTTGATCTTGCGCCGGCCGTTCAACTACTCCAACGGCGTCAATAAAAACGGTCAGCTGGACATGGGGCTGTTGTTCATCTGCTACCAGGCTGACCTGGAGAAAGGCTTTATCAGCGTGCAAACCCGGCTCAATGGCGAGCCCCTGGAGGAATACCTCAAGCCGGTCGGCGGCGGGTATTTCTTCACCTTGCCGGGGGTCACGGGCCCCAAGGATTTCATTGGCCGCACGCTGCTGGCCGCCACGCACCCGCACACCACTGCCAACACCTGAAACCCACCCCACAGCGGAAACCGTCCCATGAAGAAGTCGACTCTCGCGTTGTCGTTGCTACTGACCCTTTCGCCGTTGGCTGCGTTTGCCGCCACGGCACCGCTGGACCTGGTAGGCCCGGTGTCGGACTACAAGATCTACGTCACCGAAGAAATCGCCGAGTTGGTTACCCAGACCCAGGCGTTTACCGATGCGATCAACAAGGGCGACCTGGCCACGGCCAAGAAGCTCTACGCGCCAACCCGCGTGCACTATGAGTCCATCGAGCCGATCGCCGAGCTGTTCAGCGACCTCGATGCGTCCATCGATTCGCGCGTGGACGACCATGAAAAAGGCGTGACCGCCGAAGACTTCACCGGCTTCCATCGCATCGAGTACGCGCTGTTCTCGCAGAACACCACCAAAGGCCTGGAGGCGCTGACCGCCAAGCTCAACACCGACGTCAACGACCTGAAAACCCGTGTGGATGGCCTGACCTTCCCGCCAGTAAAAGTCGTCGGCGGTGCCGCCGCGTTGCTGGAAGAAGTCGCCGCCACCAAGATCTCCGGCGAAGAAGACCGCTATAGCCACACCGACCTGTATGACTTCCAGGGCAACATCGACGGCGCGAAGAAAATCGTCGACCTGTTCCGTGGCCAGATCGAGAAACAAGACAAGGCCTTCCTGGCCAAGGTCGACAAGAACTTCGCCAGCGTGGACAAGGTCCTGGCCAAGTACAAAACCAAGGACGGCGGCTTCGAGACCTATGACAAGGTCAAGGAAAACGACCGCAAGGCCCTGGTGGGTCCGGTCAATACCCTGGCAGAAGATCTGTCCACCTTACGTGGCAAACTGGGCTTGAACTGATCGAGCCAGTGCGCCTTCGTCCCTCGCGGACACGAAGGCGCATGCCTCAGCCGCCCGCCTGCGACAAGGCGGCTTGCGGCACAAACCCTTGCAAGGGTGCCCCGCCGGTTTCGAAGGTGTGCGGGTTGACCCCATACCAGTGATTGTTTTTTTGTACTGCGTAGAGTTCCTGCCCGTCGTAGATGCCTTGCTGCGCGCCCGCCGGTTGGCCTCCAGCGACGGAGCCGTAGACGCCCGCCCCCCAGCGACAGCGTTCAAATGCGGTAGCCGGCAGGTAAATGCCCGAGTCCAGCAATCGCAAATCCCCCTTCAAAAAGCTCTTTAGCAGCCCTGGCGCCTTTTGCCCTGATTTCAATAGGCCAACGGTGCCGTCCAGTGGGTTGAACAGGCTGCGAAAGAACGGTGCGGCGCCCTTCAAGCCCTGCATGGTGAACGCACGGCCGTTGAAGGGCAGCACCATCTTCAACCCCCTGAAGAAGTTTTTGGTCACACCCACGCCACCGGTCACTGCAAAGGACGCAAAGTCGATCAGCAGGCCTTTCAGACCTTGGGCGACGTTACCTTCAGCAATGTCTGCAACAGCCCCGACAAACGGCAGCAGCCCCAGCACCATACGCAGGTTCTCGCTGCTGAATACGTCGTCAGCACCAAACGGAAACTCGCGTTGGCGCTGCAAATTCGTGGGCTGGTTGGCATAGGCGGTCAACGCGTCGCGTCGCTCGTCAAAACTATTACCCAGTATGCCCTCGACGATACGCGCGGTTTTATCACTGGCGAAGCTGTTGGGTACGGGCACTCCCGTATGGCTGACCCCAGGCTTTTGCAAGGTGGCTGCCAGGTCGGGCGCGGCTTTTTCAATGATGACCGGCGATTGCACCCCCGCACGCGGCTCAGTCCCGGAGGAATAGGCCTGGAAATCAAACGCCTCGGTTTTCTCCCGGCGAACATCCTCGCGGGTGTAAGCGAAGGGCCCCAACGCTCTCTGCTCCTTTTTGATCTCCCCCCCAAGCGACAGGGAGTACGGCAAGTCGTCGCGCTTGATCATGCGCATAGAGCCCGGAAACACTTCGTAATAGCCAAACCGCGGCTCGACGATCCCCGTCTCATAGCGGATCAGGGTGCCCTGTATGCCTTTGCTCTGCGCCACTTTCGATTCGTCGCCGTTGTCTTCTTCAAGTGTTTCTCCGGTGGCCTTGCGCAAGCTGAAAAACTCGATCTGCCCGACTTCCAGTGCCTTGCGCTGCGCCAATGGCAGCTGAGCGATCATCAGCTTTAACGCGCTGGCTTGGGCCCTACGTGTATCGGCCACGTAGCGATCGATGGCTGGGGCAACCAAGGGCGCGATCAACGGCAGTTGCTTGATTCGCTCATCAAACGTTGCCTGGGAGATCCTGCCAGGGGGCAATTCGTACTGAACTTTGCCGGTGGAGTTCTCCGTCATCCAATTGGTGACCTGCGCCAGCAAGCCCAACTTCGCTTGCCCGGCCAGTAGCACTTCGGTCAACAGCACTGGCGGCTGCGTCCCTTGCATGGTGTGGTAGACCCGCTTGAGTTTGAAGTCGCGAATTTCCTGCTCGGTCAGCTCTGGAAACAGCCGTGCCAGTTGCTGGACCAACAGGCTGGTCTGAGTCGGTGGCTCGCTCGTCAAGGTACTAAACGCTGCATCGGTGAGTGCTTGCTGGGCAGTAAAGGCTTCGCTGGCCTGTCGGTAATGCTGCGGCGCATATTGGCCATTCGCGGGTGTGGGGAAAACGCCGGCCATTACCGCCCACTCCAGCAACGGCCTGGCGGCCAGGCTTTTGATCAAGGTTTCCTGCTCGGGAACCTGGGCCTGCAATTGGGTCAGCGCCAACAATTGCGTGCGGCTCATCAAACGTGAAGCCCCCGGGCCTGACAGCGTGTCTGCCAAAGCGCAGCCCAGGCGCAAGCCAAGCCAGGCGGTTGAACCAAGGGTGATGTCATCGCTGCTTTGCTTGAGCAGTGCCGCCCCAGGTGCCGCCGAGTCAGCCTTGACCAATAGCTCGGGCGCGGCCTGCGCGAGGAACATATGGGCGAGCAACGGCGCACTGCGGGCACTGGCGCCTTTGCCTTGCAGATGCAGTTCGATATCGCTGCGCAGCGCTTTCTGGCTACGCCCCAGGTTGTTCGGCGAGTACACCTCATACCCGGCCACAAAACCCGGCCGGCCAGGCACATCGCCGCCGACCTCAAGCTTGAGGGCCGTCGCCAGTAATTGATGACGCATGGCTTTGGACAAGGGTTGGCCGCCAGCCACTGCATACAATTGCAGAGCCTTCGCCATGGCGTCCGCCTTGGCCACAGCGGCGGGCGAGTCAAAAAAAGCGCCCAGCCGATGGTCCGCGTCGGGCAGCGAATGCCATGGATCCGGCTGCGCGAGAAAGCTGTCCAATAACCCTCCCATACCTGCCGCGAGGCGCTTGAGTGCCCCACAGTCAGCGGTGGACAGTGCCCCCGGGGCCCAGGCAGACGGGGTCAGTTGCGCAAAGTCGGCGGCCAGCGGTGCCGGGGCCAGGCGGGTATCCAGCCATGCCATGGCGACCTGCACTTGTGCGTGGGTCTTGGGTGCGCCCAGACAGAAAAAGTCCAACGCCTGGCGTACGTCATACGTCTCCGTTGAGTAGAGTGCGTTACCCGTCTTTTTACTCTGTACAACCAGTTGGCGAAGGCCATCGCGCAGGGTATCGCCCTGCGGGTGTGGGTGTTCGCTGAGCTCGGCGTCGAGGCTGGCTTGCAGGGATAGCCATCCACCCTCAGCGGTCCGCAGTTGGAGATCGCCTTGGCTGATCCTGAATTGATCGTCATGGGCCACAAGGTTGTTCTTGGCGAGAAACGCCTTGAAGAACTGCGACGCCAAGAGCTCGACAAATGCATTGCGAGGGGCCTTGCTGCGCCGCGCCAACGAGGCGCCCGGCTCAGCGATGAAGGGCTGTTGATCAAGGTTGAGATCGTCGTCCGCAGCCTTGTTCTTGAGCTCGCGCCGCAGGTGATCGAGCAGTCGTGTACGTTCCGTTGCATCACCGCGGGCCTGGGTCAATTGGCTGTATTGCTCGCGCCAGCGAACCCGCTGCGCGGACAAAATCGGCGGCCAGCCATCTCTCTTGAGCTGTTGACCAAGGGCTGACGACGACTGCTCATTCCGGGGCGGTTGTACCCCATAGAAATCCAGGATGGCATGGCGCGGCACCGGATTTTCAGTGACCGCAAGCCCGAAATTACTCGGCGACAGGGCCTGCTGCGCAGCAGACAAATGGGCACTGACCTCACCCCAGCCAGAGCCGTCGCTGGTGGTAAAGCGCACCAGTGTGTCTTTGCCATCTTGGGTGACCACACCCGTCACATGGTCGTTGAACACCCGCACAGTGGCGAGTTTAAGACCCTTGGCGCGCAACCAATCTTGCAAAGGTTGCTCACTCAGTGCCTGGGTATACACGCTGATAAAGGGCGCGATGCTGGCATTGCGCGGTATGACGGGTACAGACGTGATGCCCTTGAGCAGTCCGCGCATCAGGCGCTCCTGCACGTTGGCATCCCCTTGGGTCGCGTTTTCCTCGGATAGAAAACGCTGGGGTATTGCATTGCTCGTTGTCGACGCATCGCGCCTGACTCGCGGTGCGCCAGAGGCCCAGGGGCCGGGTTGCAATGGAAACGGGAGTTGAGTGGCAAGGTTGAACGCGCGGTCATGACCGCCTACGCTGATCATCGACATGGTCTTTTCTCTCTACCAATGGAAACGGCAAGAGTCCTTGTCCCTAAGAACTGTCGAGAGAAAATCTACCGAGCCATTCTTGACGCAAGCGTCAGCAAAGTCCGAAAGCCTTGCAGGCAATCAGTGGGAATTATTTGGCCACAGTCAACACGCGTCAGAGTATCCGGTACAGCAACCGCTCAATCCGCACCCGGCTGACCCGCCGCAGGAACTTGCCGACCGCTTCGGGGTAGTCCACCAGGGTCTGCAATTGCTGGTAACCGTCGATACGCGTGGCGTGCTGGAAAATCTGCGCCAGCTCGGTGCGACGCGGCTCCAGCCACTGGCCCTGGGGATCGTCGATCAACAAGGCGTTTTCCAGGTCCAGGCGGAACGCCCGTGGGTTGAGGTTGTTGCCTGTCAACAGCGTATAGCGCTGGTCCACCCACATGCCCTTGAGGTGATAGGTGTTATCGCCATCGCGCCACAGGTGCAGGTTCAACTGGCCGCTGTCGAGCATCGGCTGATGGCGCTTGGCAAAGCGGCGCAGGCTGATTTCATACAGGTAAGGCAGCGCCGCGATCACCTTGAACGGCTCGCTGGGCGGGATGTAGAAGTCGTTGGCGGTCTTGTCGCCGACGATGATGTCGATTTTCACCCCACGGGCCAGCGCGCGGTTGATCTCGCGGGTCACCGGCAACGGCAGGTTGAAATACGGGGTGCAGATGGTCAGTTGCTGCTGGGCACTGGCGATCAGCTCCAGGATCACCCGGCTCAACGGGTTGTTCTTGCCCACACCCAGCAGCGGGCTGACCGACAGATGACCATTGGGCAACTGCCCTGCCGTGGTGTCATAGGCCGCGTGCTTCAGGCGGCTGCGCAAGTCGCCGATGTCGTTGCGCAGGCTGCGGGTGGTCGGCGGGTTCGGCAGGTCGAGGCGATGCACGGCCTTGGATGCCACCAGGCCATGCTCGATCAGATGCTGCATCGAATCGGCCAGCGGCTGGTTGTGGATCAAGTGGTAACGGTCGAAGCGGTACTTGTCGAACTTGTGCAGGTACACATTGTTCAGGCTCGCGCCGCTGTACAAGACGGTGTCGTCGATCACAAAGCCCTTGAGGTGCAACACGCCGAACAGCTCGCGGGTCTGCACCGGCACGCCGTACACCGGCACTTCACTGGCGTGGCGCTGGGTCATGGCCTGATACCAGGCGCTGTTGCCCGGTTGTTTGCCCGCACCGATCAGCCCGCGTTGGGCGCGCAGCCAGTCAACCACCACCACGATGTCCAACTCCGGGCGCGCAGCCTTGGCGGCGTGCAGGGCGTCGTAGATCTCCTGCCCGGCTTCGTCGTGCTGCAAATACAGCGCAACAATGTAGATGCGCCGGGTCGCCTGGGGGATCAGGGCCAGCAGGCGGCGGCGATACGCATCGGCGCCAGACAGCACGTCAATCGCGTCGGGAGTGAGGGGAAAACCGCGCAGTTTTGGCAACAGGGAGCGTTTGAAGAACGACGGCATAGGGCTCGCAATGGGTCGAATCCGAAGAGGCACCGAGCTTACACCATGGGGGTGCTCAGGTCTTGCTGCGGCGCATGGAAAAATTTTAATTGACCAAGAAGAACGATCGTTCTACTGTTTGCCACATGAACGACATGACCCGCGACATCATTCTCGACGTGACAGAAAAGTTGATCTATCGCCATGGCATCGCCGCCACCGGCATGGACTTCCTGGTGAAAACCGCCGGTGTATCGAGAAAAAGTATCTACCGTTACTTCGCCAACAAAGATGAGTTGGTGATTGCCGCCTTGCAGCGCCGCGACGAGCGCTGGCTGCAATGGCTGCGCACGGAAGTGGAGCGCCAGGAAGGCAGTGGCGAACGCCTGCTGGCGCTGTTCGACGCCCTCAAGGCGTGGTTTGGCTCAGCCGACTTCCGTGGCTGCGCCTTTATCAATACCAGCGGTGAAACCGGCGACCCACAAGACCCGGTGCGCCTGCTGGCCAAGGCCCATAAACAGAAACTGTTCGAGTACGCACTTGAACTGTGTCAAGCACATGGCACCCCCGACCCGCAGCAGCAGGCCGCGCAACTGCTGATCCTGATCGATGGCGCCATTACCGTTGCCCTGGTGATGGGTGATTCAACTGCGGCCGATAATGCGCAATGCATGGCGCGAACGTTATTGGCGCTTTGAGCCCATAGGCCAGGCAACTTTCCGATAATCCCTTATTGTTTTAAGGAGCATGCCAATGTCATCCAACATCGATGTACGCCCACCCTTGCCACCCTTTACCCGCGCATCGGCCATCGAGAAAGTGCGCCTGGCCGAAGACGGCTGGAACTCCCGCGACCCGCAACGGGTATCCCTGGCCTACACCCTGGACACCCGCTGGCGCAACCGCGCCGAATTTGCCCACGGCCGCGAACAAGCCAAGGATTTCCTCACACGCAAATGGGTCAAGGAGCTGGACTACCGGCTGATCAAGGAGTTGTGGGCCTTCACCGATAACCGCATCGCCGTGCGTTATGCCTACGAGTGGCATGACGATTCGGGAAACTGGTTCCGCTCCTACGGCAATGAGAACTGGGAGTTCGACGAAAACGGCCTGATGGCCAATCGGTTTGCCTGCATCAACGACCTGCCGATCCAGGCCAGCGAGCGCAAGTTCCACTGGCCGCTGGGCCGGCGCCCGGATGATCATCCGGGGCTATCGGACTTGGGGCTCTAGCCTGTAGCCGCAAGCTTGAAGCTTCAAGCTTGCGGCTGGCTGCTCAATCCTGATTCAAGCCCACGCGGTACAACACGCCATCATCCTCATCCGTCAGCACATACAAGTAGCCATCCGGCCCCTGGCGCACATCGCGAATGCGTGCTTTCAAACCGCCCAGCAACCGTTCCTCATGGATCACCTTGTCGCCATCGAACTGCAAGCGGATCAGCTCCTGACTGGCGAGTGCGCCGATAAACACGTTGTGCTGCCAGGGCTTGAAGCGGTCAGCGTCATAAAACGCCATGCCACTGATGCCGGGGGACTGCTCCCAGACATGATGGGGCTGCACCGTACCCTCTGCCGTCTTGCCTTTGGCCTCCGGGATTGGCGTCAGCGAATAGTTGATACCGTGGGTTGCCAACGGCCAGCCGTAGTTCTTGCCGCGCTCGATGATGTTGATCTCATCCCCGCCACGGGGCCCGTGTTCGTTTTCCCAGATCGTGCCGCTCCACGGGTTCAGTGCCAGGCCTTGTGGGTTGCGCTGGCCGTAGGACCAGATCTCCGGCCGCACACCTGCCTGGCCCACAAACGGGTTGTCATCGGGCACGCGCCCATCCGGGTAAATGCGCACGACCTTACCCTGCAATTTGTCCAGGTCCTGGGCGGTCGGGCGATCGTTGTTTTCGCCCAGGGTCACGAACAGGTAGCCGTCCCGGTCAAACGCCAGGCGCGAACCAAAGTGGTTGCCGGTGGACAGCTTGGGCTCCTGGCGCAAGATCACCTTGAAATCCTTCAAACCGCTAAGGTCATCGGCCAAACGCCCACGCCCAACCGCCGTGCCGGCGGTACCGCCCTTGCCACCGCCTTCGGCATACGACAGATACACCATGCGGTCCTGCTTGAAGTCCGGCGACAGCACCACATCGAGCAAGCCGCCCTGCCCTTTGGCCCACACCGGCGGTACGCCGCTGAGTGGCGCCGACAGTTTGCCGTCCGGGCTGACGAAGCGCAGATGGCCTGGGCGCTCGGTCACCAGGAAACCTTGCCGGTCTGGCAGAAACGCCACGGCCCAGGGATGATCCAGGCCCTGGGCGATCGGCGTGACCGTGATGCTGCCTTGCTCGCTAGGGAATTGTTGGGGGCCAGCGGCGTACACCGCCGACAACGGAAGAAGGGTGGTCGCGCAAATGGCAGCCAGGAGGGTTTTACGTAGGAGCATAGGGCGAGTCCTTACCGGCGATTGCCGTTGGCATCGTAAGTGGGGGCTTTGGTTTCGGTGGCTGGGCGGCTGGGGGCGGTGTTGCGCGTAGGATAACGATTGCCGATGCCGCCGTTATCCAGGGTCGGTGCGCGCGGCGCCGGGCCAACCTGGGGCCCGCGCACGGCCGGCGCATTGGGCTGGGTGCCCTGCATGCTGTTGGGGTTGGCCCGGTGGATCGGGCTGTTGTTGGCGTCGTTGCTGCCCGGCAGGTTTTGCGCCTGGGCACCGGCGGCAATGAAAACGCCCAGTGCCAACAGGGCCAGGTGGCGTACACAACTGTTCATGACAAAGCCTCTCAAGGGCGAGTAGTACGTGCTTTCGATAACACGCTACGCCCAGGGTTCGGCTTTGGTAACTAAATAGTTTCTCATCAGGTGTAACACGATCTGTCGGCGCGCCCCTCAGATCAACAGGAAAATGGCCGCCAATGCCGCAAAGATCGCCCACTTCTCCAGGTAATAACGCGTGCGGTTGCGCTTCTTCAGCGCCTTGCCGCGCAGGCGAATCTTATAGAGCCGGGTAAAGGCGCGGTTCAGCCCTCCGGTCTTGTCGCCTGCGTCATTGGGCGAGCCCGCCGCCGCCATCACGTTGCGGCTGAACCAGCGGTTGAAGGCCGCCGCCCAGCGGTATTTCATTGGCCGTTCGATATCGCAGAACAAAATGATGCGGTTGTGCTGCGTGGCGTTTTCGGCGTAATGGATGTAGGTCTCGTCAAACATCACCGCCTCGCCATCGCGCCAGGCGTAGCGCTCGCCATCCACGTTGATGTAGCAGGCCGCATCGTTTGGCGTATCCAACCCGAGGTGGTAACGGTAGGAGCCGGCGTAGGGGTCGCGATGACGCACCAGCTTGGAGCCTGGCGGCAACTCGGCGAACATCGCCGCCTTGATCGAGCCGATGCCCTGCACCAGTTCAGTGGTGCGCGGGCACAGCTTCATCGCCGAGGGATGGCTGTCGCCGTACCACTTGAGGTAGAAGCGCTTCCAGCCAGACTTGAAGAACGAGTTGAAACCCACGTCGTTGTACTGGTCCGAGCGCTTGATCGCGCCGGCGCGCATCAGGTTCTGCCCTTCCTGGCGAATTTCTTCCCAGTGTTCCTGCAGGGGTCTGAGGTCTGGAAAGTCGCTGGGGGCCAGATAGGGTCGGCTGGGCAGTTTTGAGAACAGATAGAGAAAGCAGTTGATCGGTGCCAGGAAGGTGGAATGGTCGCTCAATTGGCGGCCCAGTGTGTGGCGCACTCGACCACGCAAATGCACATACGCAATGGAGGCAACGTAGAGAACAACAATAATGAGTTTCACGGAATTTCGTCACACGTCAGGAGACAACAGGCTGCTCCTGCGTGCCCACGACGGCCGAGGTTTGGATAAGCAGCAGCTGAAATCACAATTCACAGACAGGTAGCGCGGGCGGCTCAATGACAAGCCGCTGCGTGACCATTTGGCAGATATTTAGCCACAAGTTGTAACTAAAGGTTAGCGAAGAATTGTGAAAAGCTGTCCACCCAGCCTACTTATTGAGGCGCATATCGTCCTCGCGGATGGCCCCGGCGCAGGCTCGCAAAATGTCGCACCACCGCCACCAGCACGCCCAGCATCAAGCCAGCCGCCAGGCTCAACGCCACCACGAACGCCTTGCGGGGTTTGATCGGGGCCAAGGGTTCTTGGGCCGGGCGGTCGATCGCCGCCAGCTTCAACCCGTCCAAATCAAGATTGAGCGCACGCAGTCGGGCGGCTTCCGTGCGCAGCCATTCAACATCCTGTAGGAACATATCCTCGCTACTGCGCGCTTTCAGTGCGTCAACCTCGCGATTGACCTCCAACAAACGTAGCTTTCTGGTGATTTGGGCGACGCGCTCATCGGTAACGTCGTCACTGCTGCGTTGTTGCAATACCGCGCGCTCAGCTTCCAGCACTTGCGTCCCCATGAAAAACAAAGGAACCGTTTGCCGGGAAATCTCCGTCACCTGGCTTGCCCCACGCAATGCCGCCGCACCCATTGCCGAGGGCGTGGTTGGCCTTGTGATACCCACGGATCGGGCAATGGCAATGGCTTCAGCCAGTCGCGCCAAGCGATGGGAGCGCTCCTTTCCCATCTCCTCGCGCAGGGCGCCGAGTTCATCCTGCAGTTGGCCGCGCTTGATGGCATCACCTTCCAGCAGCCTGGCGATTTTCGTGGCCTTCTCGTTCTCATAGTTTTCACGGACGGCATCGATCTTACCGCCGAGCTCCGCGAGACGATTGTTGACGATCACCTCGACGTCAGCTGCCACAAGGTCACGTTGGCGGGCAATCGCGTAATCGACAAACCCATTGAGGAGCGCCACTCCGCCGCTGCCCTGGGGGTACTGCATTTCCAAGCGTATATAGGTGCCGGGGGCGGTGCTGTTTTTCGGATCGGGCAGCACCTGGCTGACGAGGCTGCGGTCAAACACGTCAAAGCTTCGCTCCTGGCTTTGCCCTGGCCGCTGATACGTTTCGAATAGCGTGGCATTGGCCTTGAAAAACCCAAGCCGGGTGTCATAGGAGTTCAGTTGCAACGCCACTTTGCTCAAGGCGTCGGCTGGCGTCAGTGGGTAGACCTCGGAGCGGTTGAGCGCATCCAACTCATTGAGCTCGACCGCCCTCAGCACGCTGCTGGCCTGGTACACCTGAGGCGCAAGCAACACGTAACCCACACCCAGGATTGCCGCGATGGCTGCGCACGCGACGACCAGTACGCGTTGCTTCCAAATGCCATGGGCCAGTTCAAAAAGATCGATCTCATCCGAGGCCGGATGCGCAATAGTCGGGGGGATTGTGTTCAACGTAAGTTCGCCCTGAAGAGTGGTTAGTCAGCGCCCGACAACACAGACCTGAATAACGACGGAATAAACAGGGGGCAACGTCAAGGGCGAAATAGGCGCCCTTTGGTACACGCGAAAGCATAGATGGTTGCGTGAGTGACGTTGCCCGACGGCGAGAAAATAGCGCTAATACATTGCCTATGAAGGAGAAAATTTCCAACGCGCGAAAATTTGAGACAAGTCCTACGTTCTTTGGAAGATTAATTGACTGAACTCAGCCCGTTACCGCTAACTAGCGTCGATTAGCCCTTCAGAAAAAAGGAATTTGTATGTCACTTATCACAGATCCAGACCTGCAAGCCCTGCAAGGCATTTGGGAACAAACCGCACTGGAAGACAGCGGTGTGCTCAATCCCATCGATGCCCACAGCGCGCCCGGTGCCATTACGACGATTGCAGATGATCGATTCGAAGTGACGACCGTCAGTGGCGAGGTGTTGCTCGCCGGACGGTTTTTCCTCGACAGCACAACCACCCCCAAGCGCATCACCTGGATCGACAGCATGGGCGATGACGCCGGCAAGCACTTGCCCGCCAGCTACCGTCTCGAAGGTGATGAGTTTGTATTTATTGCCGCGGATGAGCACATGCCGCGCCCGACTGAATTCCGCACCGGCCCAGGCCAGACCATGCGCACTTTCGTACGCAGGGCGTGAGGCGTTTCACACCGCCTTCACATGGTGGCCTATAGGGTGAAGCCTACCTACTCCTGTAAATCCCTTGGCCCGCCTCTTCTCGCGGGCCTTTTTTTTGCTCGCGCGAACCGGCTCAGCGCTTCGTGGCGGTCAAGGTAAAGCACAACGGCAATTGCGCAGGCTGGTGCTCATATTGGTCATAGAGTTCCTCGCGGTTGGAGTGCGGGTATTCCTGCAAGTGGCAAATCTGCAGCCCCGCCGCGATCGCACCACTGACCAGGCTGCCCATGGTGTGCACGTACCAATAGGACGTCGGTCCCGCCACCTCGCTCAACCCTTCATAAACGATGGATTCCTGCAACACAAAGGGATCGCGCTGAAAGTACGAACTGGCGGGCAGCAACGGGTTGCTGGCGTGCGGGTCAAACATCTCCAGGAACGGGTGGGTTTCATACATCACCAAGGTGCCACCCGGCTTCAAGGTGCTCGCGACGTGACGCATAAACAGCGCCACATCCGGCATCCACCCCAGTACACCGATGGTGACCAAGGCAACGTCAAAACGCCCGTGCAACCGCTCGGGCAACTGATGGATGTCGGCTTCGATGAACTCGGGATGGTGGGGCGAGATCGCGGCCAGTTCCTGTGCCTGCTGCAAAAACGCCCGGGATTGATCGACCCCCACCACCGACCGCGCGCCCAGGCTGAACAACGACAGGCTCTCACGCCCGTTGTTGCAGCACAGTTGCACCACGTCTTTGCCGGCGACGCCGACGTCTTGCAGCAACGCGGTGATGGTGGGGTCCAGGCGCGAGAAGCCTGGGTCGGCGACTGAGCGCAGCAGGGCTTTCCAGTTGTCCGTATCTTTGTGCAACTGAGCGGATTGATCCCAGGCGTGCTTGTTGCTGGTGATAGCCTCTTGGGCTGAGGGCATGTCCATTGCGTCTCCAGAACATCGTTACAATCGGGCTCAGAAAATAAGCCAAGCGCCCACCAAATAAAAGCCCGTCAACCCCGCGAAACTTATCGCAAACCCCGCAGGTCATTAACGCAATAGGTGTTCAGCCGTTGAATGCCGCTCCCGAAGCCTGCGCCGTGACCCCACCCCCAGACCTGCGTAACACCCTGCCCCTCGACAGCCTGAACTTCTTCCTCGCCGACGTGCGTGACGGCCTCGGCCCCTACCTGGCGATCTACCTGCTGGCCGTGCACCAATGGGACCCGGCGAGTATTGGCGTGGTGATGACCCTGGCCGGCATCGCTGCGCTGATCAGCCAAGGGCCGGCGGGCGCGCTGATCGACCGCACCCGTAGTAAACGCGCGGTGGTCGCGATTGCTGCCATCCTGGTGACCGCCAGTTGCCTGCTGTTGCCCTTCGTCAGCTCATTCAGCCTGGTGGCCTTGACCCAGTCGGCCAGTGCGGTCGCTGCGTCGGTGTTCGCCCCGGCGATTTCGGCGATTTCCCTGGGCATTACCGGACCCCGCGCCTTTACCCGGCGCACCGGGCGCAACGAGACCTTCAACCACGCCGGCAACGCCACCGCCGCCCTGCTCGCCGGCGGCCTGGCGTATCTGTACGGGCCGGTGGTGGTGTTCTACCTGATGGCGGCCATGGCCCTGGCCAGTGTGGTGGCGATCACTTGCGTGTCGGCAAACGCCATCGACCATGACGTCGCCCGCGGCTTCGACCCCGACCACGTCACCGACCACGCGCAACCCTCCGGCATGGGCGTATTGCTGACTAGTCGACCCCTGCTGGTATTCGCCGTCTGCTGCGCGTTGTTCCACCTGGCCAATGCCGCGATGCTGCCGCTGGTTAGCCAGAAACTCGCGCAAATCAACCTGCACCTGGCCACGCCGCTGACCTCAGCGTGCATCGTCGCCGCGCAACTGGTGATGGTGCCAGTGGCCTGGCTGGTGGGCATAAAGGCGGATAGCTGGGGACGCAAACCGCTGTTGCTCGCCGGCTTCATGATCCTGCCGTTGCGCGGCGTGCTGTATACCCTGTCCAACGACCCCTACTGGCTGGTTGCGGTGCAAATGCTCGACGGCATCGGCGCGGGCATCTTCGGCGCGCTGTTCCCGGTCATCGTCAAAGACCTGACCCAAGGCACCGGCCGCTTCAATGTCAGCCTGGGCGCCCTCTCCACCGCCTTCGGCCTGGGCGCGGCACTGAGCAGCAGCCTGGCGGGATTTGTCGTGCAACAGGCTGGCTATAACGCGGCGTTCCTGACGTTGGCGGGTGTGGCAGCTGTAGCGTTGGCGATGTTGGCGTTGGCGATGCCGGAGACCTTGGCGAAACCAACGCTCGCACGGCAACCGGCAGTGGCCTGACAAAGGCGGTGATGTGCGCTTTGGCGCCTATACCCTGTTATGGTAGCGCCCTCAGATCGCAATGGAAGCGTCACGAATGTACCCATGGAAGACGCTAGCCATAGCCGTCATGGCTTTGACCGGCACTCAGGCAATGGCAGCAGAAAACGCCAATCCTTTTGATAAAGGACTGATGATTACCACCTTTCTGCCGACCATCCTGATCGGCGGAATCACCTCCCTCACGACCGAGCCACCCAAGCTATTCAAAACCGCCAAGTCCGATGCCTTGGCGTTTGTTGGTTCAGGTGGTGAGATCCGCGGTGCGGAGTTTGAGCAGGCGTCCCGGTATTACCGTGCGACCTACGCAGCGCCCCTGATGTCAGATATGCAACTGGCGGAGGCGATTGCTAGCTTGTTCTGACTTGAGGCGCAGGTTGTACATCGGTCTTGTGCCTGTATTTTCTTAACGTGCTGGCTCGTTAGGGTATTGATTCAGGGATCAAGCTGCGTCTCAGAAACAAATTCGTAGCGTCTTTCGCCGCTGTCTTCGAGTACCGCTTTCAACGCCTTGGCCCGTCGCTCCAGGCAAGCATTGAAGCCCGGACTCTGAGGGGCGCCGAAATCCAGGCAAGGATCACGGTTATCCAGCGGTTTTCGTGGGCTGGAGCATCCAATCAACAGTAGCGCCGCCGCTAGCGCAGTTATCAAAATCCGCATGTCATTCCTTCTTTGGGGTGTCACTGTGCCTTTGTCGAGTGCTTGATCAGCAAGACGCCAATCAAAATAAACACCGCTGATTTTGCCGCAGAAAAAAGAGCATCTTTTCCGATAAACAACTCAACGGCCGAAAAGAGCAGTGCAAATATTCCCACTATCGCCAATCCATAGCCAATCGGCCGCATAGCCCTATGAAACATTTTTCGTCCCCCTGAAAAACTGAAGTTGTAAATTTTCGCACCCTGTAGCGCTATCAATCATCCGAGATCACGGAGGGCTGCGCCTAACGCTTTCCATTCGTAGCAGGGATGAAGCTGCCAACAAATAAAACGCTCGCAGGTCCTACAAGCCAACTGATGGATGTTCCTGGACTGACAACTGGCACAGCGAAAGTAACTGCAAACAAGCCTATTGCTGCCCATATCCGCCTACGCGGCGTGAGCCATTTTCGAATCCCTTCCAACCTTTTGCCCATTGGCACGTTCCCTGTTTGAGAAGCGGCAAAGCATATCACTCACGTTCACGAACCACGCCGGCCGACGGGGTGAGACGCGAATACCGTCCGGCTTTAGCCTGCTTTCACTTGTCGAGATCTATCAGCTCGCACATTCGCTCTCCTAACATTCCACGCAACCACGCACCATGAAACTCAATATTTTCCAGAGAAGTACCGTCCCCGAGAAGATGCTCAAGAATCTTGCCGTTCGCTGCGCGATACACGATGCGAAAATGTCCATCATGAGCAGACGATGTCATCACATAAGGCCGAATGGAGATGATTTCGCTAAACGGTACACGTACTTCAATGGGGCTTCGACAACGACGCGTGATGGTGAGGGTCAACATCTGCTGGTTTTCGTCGAACGTGAAGGCCTGGACTTGAGGCTCAGAGACGACCCACGCAAAGAACGCACCAATGAACGCTGCACTGGCCAGCATTAGCAGAATGAAGGATGACGCTGTGAGGCTCTCACCCTGTATGACGCCCGGCCCTGTGAAAAGGAACGTCGCAAGCCCGTAGGCCGGAAAAAGCAGAAGCAGCGCAAGAGAGAAGCCAAAAACGCCCATACCATTGCTTCCGATAATTGGTATTTCAGGGCCGTAATACCAAATAGTTGGGTGGGCAGTGCTTGGCCCGCCAGCAGTTGTTGCTGTGGCGCTAGCGGGTCGTTGATGATTCATCTGGCCGTCTCGAGGGATTGCAGCGCAGACGTTACCACTACTATCGGTCAGCCTGGAAACGGATCACAGGGCTTCTGTCTTGGCGCTACGGACTTCGATTACTCACGTTACCTCGCTCTACCTCTCCCCTTCAAAGTCAGCCGCTGCGGAGCCACGCTGCTCAATTCAGTTCGACAGCTCCAGGGTGAAAGTTAAGAAGGAACCTGATTTTCGTGCAGCCTTGAAAGAAAAAAGAAGCACGCCTGAATTAATCATAGTTGACCACTCGGCGGAGTGAGTAGGCCAGCAGTTAGTTAGCATAGCTATTCAACTCTAAGGACATGACCAGAAAACCCTAAGCTCTCAAGATGCTACAGATAACTCACTGTGAACGTCACTGATGCGCTTGCAGTACCGGCCTCCAGCGTACTATTAGGCAATCGGTAAAAGGCGGCCGATAGCGGTATTTTAAAGTTCTTGTCAATCGTATTGAACCCATAGAATCGGTAAGTGGAACCTAGCACGACAGGCTTACCATCCTCGCCCATCAACTTCAACCCAATTCCTTTAGCTGTTGAACTGGGATTAAGTGCCACGACCCCCTCCTGCCGGCTTATAATTTGAGAAGTCGCTTGGAGCGAATAGGTGACCTTCTGGATACTGGCCTCGCACTGATTGAGACCAATGTTAAATTTAATATCCCTCGACGTATCACCGGCCTTTTTGAATTCTCCGAGCTCGTAGTCATCGCCCATATTAACCGAAACGCCAGGGGACTGGCAGGACGCGGAATTCAAGATGATGGGCTTGAGTAGATTGACCTTGAACAAATCTAGACCACCTACTCCATGCACCCCTATGTAGCCTGCGGACAGTATATTTTGCGATAACAAGTTATCAGACTTGAAAATTTGAATTTTCAAGCTTCTGTAAGGGTAGTCGGTATTCGCCAGACCTATTACCTCCTCCCTATTAATGAGTCGGTCGTTTGCGTAGATCCTAAAAGACATTCCTGAATTACCTAGGGGGAAAGTGCTTCCGCTAGCTACGCTCCCCAAGGCAGGATTTAAAACAAAAACCAAATATGACGGGAGGGCTGGACAGTAAAAACTCTGTGCAGGCACCGTGACGACTTCTTCATAAACAACCGTCCCGATTGGCGCGTCTTTAGGGATCGCAAAGCCACCCCTTATATTGGCGCCAAAGTTTACAACCTGCTGGTTCGTGCCGTTAGTAAAGGCACAGGTACCAGCAGCCATTAAATTCGATGAAAAAATAAGCGCAGTCGCAGCAACCATAATTAGGCATTGCTTCTGACACGACGTCTTGATGCGTTTAATAAACAAAATATCGCCCTCAAAAAGCAAGGAGCACCTTATTAGTGATGCACGACTGCGGAAATCATATCTTTAGCTATCTGACAGTAAGATACCGAAAAACCATAACCATTGCTTACTCCATATACCCCTCATGGATCGACCAACGATACGTCACGACAATCGTACTTCCCTATAAGACGATTCTTATAATGAGAATTATATAAATATTTCTTATGCCTCATCAGCGACTTACTTCGATTAACAGGGAACGCTAACGGCTGTACATTGAACGCTACACGCCACTCAGGTGCGCAGGCCTTTTTGGTATATGCCTGGCAGGCGCGCAGCGTAATACGCTGGGCATCGTATAATTTCTTGGTGGGTTGTTGATCAGAGGCGGCCAGGGTCTTCTCGGCCATCCGCCGCTTGCCCTGTTCGATCTCGATTTGAGCTGAAACGGCGTCGCTGATACGTGCCGTTCCCCTATCACCCCACACAGAAAGGAATCAAGTCTGCCGCCCAGGTTGATGGGGGCGCTCAATGACGACAAATACACCGAACACATCCAGCAAACGCCCGACCTGCACACACAAACCGCCCCTTCCCCCAACCCACCCAACATCCATCATCGCCTGCCATACAACTGTCGCCTCACATATGCGACAATGCGCGCCAAATTCCAACACACATCCCCCATTTTCTGCTCAGCGACCGGGTTTCGCGCCTTGATGTCGCTGTTGATGCACGCCTGAAGGCTCCTGCCGCCACGCTCGCAACCCATTGATAGGTAAAGTAATTGATCTCCACAGCTAACATCACCATGCAGTTCGGCGCCAAGCCGCTCTTCGAGAACGTCTCGGTCAAGTTCGGCGCTGGCAACCGTTATGGTTTGATCGGTGCCAACGGTTGCGGCAAGTCGACCTTCATGAAAATCCTTGGCGGTGACCTCGATCCGTCTGGCGGCCAGGTCATGCTGGAGCCGAATGTGCGCCTGGGTAAGCTGCGCCAGGACCAGTTTGCCTATGAAGAATTCACCGTGCTCGACACCGTGATCATGGGTCACGAGGAGCTATGGAAGGTCAAGGCCGAGCGTGATCGCATCTACTCGCTGCCGGAAATGAGCGAAGAAGACGGCATGGCCGTGGCCGAGCTGGAAACCGAGTTTGCCGAGATGGACGGCTACACCGCCGAATCCCGTGCCGGTGAGTTGTTGCTGGGCCTGGGTATTCCGCTGGAACAGCACTTCGGTCCGATGAGCGAAGTGTCCCCAGGCTGGAAGCTGCGTGTATTGCTGGCCCAGGCGCTGTTCTCTGATCCTGAAGTGCTGTTGCTCGACGAACCGACCAACCACTTGGACATCAACACCATCCGCTGGCTGGAGAACATCCTGACCCAGCGTTCCAGCCTGATGATCATCATCTCTCACGACCGTCACTTCCTGAACAGCGTGTGCACCCACATGGCTGACCTGGACTACGGCGAGCTGCGCCTGTTCCCGGGCAACTACGACGAGTACATGACCGTGGCGACCCAGTCCCGCGAGCAACTGCTGTCGGACAACGCCAAGAAGAAGGCGCAGATCACCGAGCTGCAATCTTTCGTCAGCCGCTTCTCGGCCAACGCCTCGAAAGCCAAGCAGGCCACTTCCCGTGCCAAGGCGATCGACAAGATCCAGCTGGCCGAGGTCAAGCCTTCGAGCCGTGTGAGCCCGTTCATCCGTTTCGAGCAGACCAAAAAGCTGCACCGTCAGGCAGTCATGGTCGAAAAAATGGCCAAAGGCTTCGATGGCAAGCCGCTGTTCAAGGACTTCAGCTTCCAGGTGGAAGCCGGCGAGCGCGTGGCGATCATTGGCCCGAACGGTATCGGCAAGACCACCCTGCTGCGCACCCTGGTCAGCGAACTGACACCGGACGCCGGTAGCATCAAGTGGACCGACGCCGCGGAACTGGGCTACTACGCCCAGGACCACGCCCACGACTTCGAAGACGACGTGACCCTGTTCGACTGGATGGGCCAGTGGACTCAAGGCGAGCAGATGATCCGTGGCACTTTGGGTCGCATGCTGTTCTCCAACGACGACATCCAGAAGTCGGTCAAGGTGATTTCCGGTGGTGAGCAAGGCCGCATGCTGTTCGGCAAGCTGATCCTGCAAAAGCCGAACGTGCTGATCATGGACGAACCGACCAACCACTTGGACATGGAATCCATCGAGGCGCTGAACCTGGCGCTGGAAAACTACCCGGGCACGCTGATCTTTGTCAGCCACGACCGTGAGTTCGTATCGTCCCTGGCCACCCGCATCATCGAGTTGAGCGCCGACGGCGTGATCGACTTCAGCGGCACCTATGACGACTACCTGCGTAGCCAAGGCGTCGTGTTCTAAGCACCGCTCGCTGCACACAAAAGCCCCGTCCACTGTGACGGGGCTTTTTGCATTTGATGGCACGCCATCATTAATAGATAGCCTGCTTTCTTTTCCCCCACGCCCTTGCCATGATGGCCGCACCGCCCGCCCGCGAACGAGTGCCCATGTCTGCCGCCGCCCCCAGTTCCCTGTCGATCACCTTGCAGATCGTCTCCATCGTTTTTTATACCTTTATTGCCTTTATCTGCATCGGCCTGCCGATTGCGGTGATCCCGGGCTACGTGCACGAGCAGTTGGGGTTCAGCGCGGTGGTAGCCGGGATCACCATTGGTTCGCAATACCTGGCCACGTTGCTCAGTCGTCCGATGGCCGGGCGCATGTCGGACAACGTCGGCACCAAGCGTGCGATTGTGCTGGGGCTAGCCGGGATTCTGCTCAGTGGCGTGCTGACGTTGCTGGCGACGTTGATGGAAAGCATGCCCGCCGTCAGCCTGGGCATTTTGATCGCGGGCCGCCTGTTGCTGGGCGTGGCGCAGGGCCTGATCGGCGTGGGCACCATCAGTTGGTGCATGGGCCAGGTCGGCGCCGAGCACACCGCGCGTTCTATCTCCTGGAATGGCATCGCGTCCTACGGTGCCATCGCCATCGGCGCGCCCTTGGGCGTGGTGATGGTCGCCGAATACGGCTACAGCAGCCTGGGGATTGCGCTGTCGGTGCTGGCGGCGTTGGGTTTACTGCTGATCCGCAATAAACCGTCGGTGCCGGTGGTGCGGGGCGAGCGCTTGCCGTTCTGGGCGGTGTTTGGGCGCATCGCACCGTTTGGCGCCAGTTTGTGCCTGGCCTCGATCGGCTACGGCACCCTGACGACCTTTATCACCTTGTATTACCTCAACCGTGGCTGGGCCGGTGCGGCGTATTGCCTGACGGTGTTCGGCGTGTGCTTTATCGTGTCGCGCCTGATTTTTATCTCGGCCATCAGCCGCTTTGGCGGCTTTCGTGCGGCGATTGCCTGCATGACCATCGAGACCCTCGGCCTGACACTGCTGTGGCTGGCGCCGAGCACCGGCGTAGCCCTGATCGGCGCGGGCTTGACCGGTTTTGGCCTGTCGCTGGTGTACCCGGCGCTGGGCGTGGAGGCGATCAAACAGGTGCCCAACAGCAGCCGTGGCGCCGGGCTGAGTGCCTATGCGGTGTTTTTTGACCTGGCCCTGGCGATTGCCGGGCCGTTGATGGGGTTTGTCGCCTTGAACCTGGGCTACGGCTGGATCTTCTTTTGCGCCGCCCTGCTGTCGGTCGGTGCGCTGGGCCTGACCCTGCTGCTCAAGCGCCGCGCTTACTGATCAGCGGTCTGCAAACCGGCGCGGGTCGATTGCCCCAAGGTGTGGCTGAAGAAGCGCCCCGCTTCGGAGATCAGGTTGCGATGGATGCCTTCGCGATCGACCCCGTCCGCATCGGTACAGATGGCCGGCATGGCCAGTAGTTGATCGCTGTCGCACGGCGCCATGAACACGAAGTGCCCCGCTCCGGCCAGCAGTTTGAAGTCCGGCGGTTCCGGCAGTTTGCGCGCGAGGGCGGCGGCGTTCTTGTCCACGGCCACCAGCTTGTCGCCATCGCCGCTGTAGAGCAGCACCGGCACGTGCACATCGGCGAGGGTCTGGCGACCAAACATCAGGCTTAGCGGTGCCATCAGCATCAGCGCGTGGATGCGTGGGTCGGCTTGCGGTTGCAAGTCGTCGCGGTCGACCACCAACTCGCCTTTGGTGGTGCAGGCGTCGCGGTCTTCAGGACGTTCCTGGCAATAGCGGCGCAGGCGGTCGAAATCCGGCTTCGCGCCCGCGAGGATCAGCGCCGTCTCGCCCCCGGCCGAATAGCCAATCACGCCGACTTGGTCGATATTGACGAACGGCGACAGCATGGGGTCGCCCAGGGTCGCGGTGATCGCTTCGGAGATCTGGATCGGCCGCCCATACAGATTGCTCAACGTGCCCAGGCGGCTGTGGTCCTTGTAGTTGTCGCCGGGGTGCAGCACCGCGACCACCACAAAACCCTTGCGCGCCAGGGACGTGGCCAGGTCATGCAGGGCCAGCGGCGTGCCGGTATTGCCGTGGGACAACATCAACATCGGGAAGCGGCCGATAGCCACCTTGGCGTCTTCGCCGGCGCCCACGCGGTAAGCGCCCAGCTGCGTGCTGTGCTCGACATCGGTGGACGGGTAGAACGCAATGGCCTTCATCGGCTGCAAATCCAGCGGGTCGAGAAAGGTCATGCGATGAAAGCCCACGCTCCAATGCGGATGTGGCGCAGGCGCGGCGTGCACTGAAACCAGGCCGCCGAGCAGGGAAAGAACCAAAACAGCACAAAGACGCATCATGGGGATGTCCACCTTTGTTGCGTGAGAACCGACATGTCGAATTAAACGTCCAGGGTGTTGAACCCGAGCTTGCATAACCTGGGCCATATTAAAAAGACAGCGGGTAAACGAAAAAACTCCGTACTCCGATCGCGTTCCAGGCGAGCAGAATACAGAGTTTAGGCGCCCGTTTTCAGAATGAAACGGGGAACAGTGAACTTTTACATAACCCTTACGCGGCAGCGAACAATTGTTCGTTGATGACTACGTTGGCGTCGCTCAACGACTTGTTGCGCACTTCATCACCGTAGGCCAGGCCCTGGGCGCGGACGAACTCGATATCGGTGATGCCGAGGAAGCCAAATACCAGCTTCAGGTAGTCTTCGTGGCCGACGTTGCTGGCCTGGCCAGCGTGCAGGCCGCCGGCGGTGGAGACGATGATCAGTTTCTTGCCACCGCACAGGCCTTCAGGGCCGGCTTCGGTGTAGCGGAAGGTCTGGCCGGCGACGGCGATGCGGTCGATCCATGCCTTGAGTTGGGACGGTACCGAGAAGTTGTACATCGGCGCGCCGATCACCACTGCGTCCGCCGCGATGAATTCGGCCAGCGACGAAGCACTCAGTTGCGCCTCATGCTGTTGGACCGCGTCGCGCAGTTCGGCAGCGGTGCCCAGTGCGCCCAGGGTCAGGCCGGAGAAGTGGCTGATGCCTTCGCTCGCCAGGTCGCGGTAGGTCACTTCCACACCCGGCTCAGCCGCTTGCCAGGCCTTGACCACGCCAGCGGTGAGCTGACGGGATGCCGAGTTGTCGCCGAGGATGCTGGAATCGATGTACAACAGTTTCATGTGAGTGCTCCGAGTAGGATCGTCAGTGGCGATCAGATGGTGGTGATGCTACGCATGAAACCAATAGCCGATAAGCCAGCTGAAATGCGATAGTTTGTCCTACTGACAGGACAATAGGCCGACCATGCAAGACCTCAACGACCTCTACTATTTCGCCAAAGTCGTCGAAGCCGGTGGTTTCGCGGCCGCTGGCCGGCTGCTGGGGATTCCCAAGTCGCGGCTGTCGCGGCGCATTGCCGAGCTGGAAGAGCGCCTGGGTGCCCGCTTGCTGCAACGCACCACGCGGCAGCTGACCCTCACCGCCGTCGGTGAACGCTACCTGCGCCATTGCCAGGCCATGCTGCTGGAAGCCGAGATGGCCGACGAGGCCGTGGCCAGTATGTCCAGCGAAGCCCGTGGGCGCCTGCGGGTCAGTTGCCCGGTGGGCATGGCCCAGCACATCCTGCCGGAACTGGTGGCCGGGTTTCTCGCCGCCCATCCCCATGTGCAGCTGGAAATGACCCTGGTCAACCGCCGCGTCGACCTGGTGGCCGAAGGCATCGACGTGGCCCTGCGCGTGCGCGAGCTGGGGGATGAAGACCCGCTGCTGGTCACCAAGCGCCTGCGCCAGGCCCAGACGGTGCTGGTGGCCAGCCCGGCCTTTGTCTACGGCAAGCAGATCAACAGCCTCGACGACCTCAAGCAACTGCCCATCCTCGGCGCGCTGGAACCGGACCGCATGGTCCATCAACGCATCCTCGACCCCGAAGGCAACCCCCACGAACTGGTGATGGAGGCGCGCCTGGGCATCGACGACTTTATCGTGCGCAAGGCCAGCGCGATCATGGGCCTGGGCTTTACCGTCCTGCCGATGATGTATTGCGAAGAGGAACTGGCCAGCGGCCGCCTGGTGCAACTGCTGCCGCAATGGTCGTTGCCGGGGGGGTGGCTGCAAGCCGTGTACCCGCATCGGCGTGGCGTATTGCCGGCCATTCGGGCGTGGATCGACTACCTTGAAGAAGGCTTCAAAGGTTGCGGAGACCGCCTGCTATGAAGATCACCGAAGAACAAGTCGCCAGCTTCTGCCTGAGCCTGCCCGGCGCGCGCGAGGACTACAAATGGGGCGGCGTACGGGTGTTTTCGATTGCCGGGAACAAGATGTTCGCCCTGCAAAACCTGCGCGGTGAGTCGCTGGCGTTCAAGGTCGACAAGGATTTGTTCCTCGGCCACGTCGACCGCCCCGGCATCCACCCGGCGCCGTACCTGGCGCGTGCGCAGTGGATCATCATGAACACGCCCTACCCGCTGGGCGCAGAGGAACTGCGTGGCTTGTTGCAGCGCTCCCACCAGTTGGTGGTGAGCAAACTGCCCAAGCGCACGCAGGTTGGCTTGCTGCTAGAGGATTGACAGCAAGGTGCCGCCCAGGAACAGCTGGTCCAGCCAGAACACCTGATGCAGCAGCACAATCGCCCAGAACAGCACCTGATAAGACACCTTGCGCGTCTTGTGTCGGAACACTTGCTGGGCAAGCAACGCCCCCGGCCAACCGCCTGCCAGCTCGACGGCATGCAGGATGTTTTCCGGGGTGCGCCGGCCTTCGGTTTGCGCCTGGCGCTTGTCGCGCCAATACAACACGAATGCCAACACACTGACCACGCCGTACGCCGCCAGCGGCAGCACCGTCTCGCCGCGATGCCACAGCAGCACCGAGCCCAGCAGCGGCGCGGCGCACAACAGCAGGAAAATCGCGGCCTTCAGGCGCGGGTGCTGGATGTTCATGGCTTGACCGCAGACCAGTCGATCCAGCCGAACTGCCAGGTCGACAGGATCACCAGGCCAAACGCAATGCGATACCAGGCAAACGCTGCGTAGCTGTGGCTGGCGATGAACTTGAGCAAGGCCTTGACCGCAATCATCGCGAAGATGAACGAGGTCACAAAGCCGATGGCAAACACCGGCAGATCGGCTGGCTGGAACAGGTCGCGGTATTTGTAGCCCGAGTACAGCGCCGCACCGACCATGGTCGGCATGGCCAGGAAGAACGAGAACTCCGTGGCGGTCTTGCGCGACAGGCCAAACAACAGGCCGCCGATAATCGTCGCGCCGGAACGGGAAGTGCCCGGGATCATCGCCAGGCACTGGGCCAGGCCGACCTTGAGCGCGTCTTTCCAGGTGATGTCATCGACTGTTTCGGCGTGCACCGCATGTTCACGTCGCTCCGCCCACAACATGATCACACCGCCCACCACCAACGCCGCCGCCACGGTAATAGGGTTGAACAGGTAGTGCTTGATCGCGTCGGCAAAGATCACCCCCAACACCACCGCCGGCAATACCGCGATGATCAGGTTCACCGTGAAACGCTGGGCCTTGCGCTGGGTCGGCAGGCCGATGACCACGTCAAGGATCTTGCGCCGGAACTCCCAGACCACGGCGAGAATCGCGCCCAATTGAATAATGATGTTGAACGCTTCAAAGCGCTCGCCGCCGAAGCCGATCAGGTCGGCGACAATAATCTGGTGGCCGGTGCTGGAAATCGGCAGGAACTCCGTCAACCCCTCCACCACGCCAAGAATCAATGCCTGTATGGCGGTCCAAAAATCCATGCTTCCCCCAAAAGGTCCTGCGCGGGGCAGGCCTCGATAGTATTTTTCAAGTGGTTCACTGACGCCGGGTGTTTGAAAAAAACCCGTGAAAAATCAGGCAGTACTCAGGTTTTCCGATTACAGGCCGAAAGCCTATCAGACAAGGCGTAAAAGTCGATGCAGCGCCCACAATTATAAAAAGCACGGAGTGACAGGACGATGAACAGTTTGCGCAGCATGTCGATCAGCCGCCGCCTCTGGCTGATCCTGATAGTCGCCGTGTTGATGTTGTTGACCTTGGGCCTGTTGATGCTCAAGCAGATCCATGGCGACCTCTACCAGGCCAAGCGCCAGCAGACCCAACATGTGGTGCAGACCGCCAGCGGCGTGCTGGCCTACTACCAGAACCTCGAGAAAACCGGCGCCCTCACCCGCGACGCCGCGCAGAAGCAAGCCTTGAGCGTGGTGCGCGGCCTGCGCTACGACCATGACGACTACTTCTGGATCAACGACCTCACGCCGGTGATGATCATGCACCCGGCCAACCCCAAGCTGGACGGCCAGAACCTCTCGGCGATCCGCGATCCGGACGGTTTTGCGGTGTTCAACGAGTTCGTGATCCTGGCCAAGGCCAAGGGCGCTGGCATCGTCAACTACCGCTGGCCGAAGCCGGGCGCCGATGCGCCGGTGGCGAAAACCTCGTATATCCAACTGTTCGAACCCTGGGGCTGGATCATCGGCTCCGGCGTCTACGTGGATGATGTGCAGGCCGAGTTCACCGGCCAAGTGTGGAAAGCCTCGGTGATCGGCCTCATCATTGCGGTGGTGATGGCCTTGCTGGTGGCGCTGATCGCCCGCAGCATCGTGCGCCCGCTGCAAGCGGCGGTGAATGCGATGGGCAACATCGCCAGCGGCGAAAGCGACCTGACCCGCAGCCTCGACACCCACGGCCACGACGAAGTGACCCAGCTGTCGCACCACTTCAACAGCTTCACCGCCAAGTTGCGCCAGGTGGTCAGCCAGTTGCAGGTGTGCGCCAACGCCCTGGGCCAGTCATCGACCGAGCTGGGCAGCAACGCCACCCAGGCCCATGACCGCAGCCAGCAGCAGTCCCAGCAGATGGAACTGGTGGCCACCGCGATCAACGAAGTCACCTACGGCGTGCAGGACGTGGCCAAGAACGCCGAACACGCCGCCAGCGAAATGCGCGACGCCCAAGTCCAGGCGCAGCAAGGCCAGGTCAATATCGACGGCAGCTTGCAGCAGATCGACCAACTCTCCAGCACCATCAGCCAGGCCGTCGAGGTGATGCGCACGCTGTCCGCGGAAAGTACCCAGATCGGCAGCGTGCTCGAAGTGATCCGCTCCATCGCCGACCAGACCAACCTGCTGGCCCTCAACGCCGCCATCGAAGCTGCCCGTGCTGGCGAACAAGGCCGTGGGTTTGCCGTGGTGGCTGATGAAGTACGGCTGCTGGCCCAGCGCACGCAAAAATCCACCGCCGAGATCCAGGGCATGATCGAACGCCTGCAAGGCCACTCGGAAGCGGCGGTCAAGGTGATCAGCGACAGCCACAGCGCCTCGCAACTGACCATCGAACAAGCCGGCCAGGCCGGGGCCAGCCTCACGGCCATCGGCCAGGCGCTGCGTAATCTCAATGGCTTGAATGCGTCGATTGCCAGCGCCACCTTGCAACAGGCCCATGTGGTGGAAGACATCAACCAGAACGTCACCCAGGCGGCGGGGTTGTCCCACAGCACGGCGTTGGCGGCGCAGCAGTCGAGTGTAGCGAGTACCCACCTGCGCGCACTGAGCGAACAACTGGATGGCCTGCTGCGCCAATTCAAGGTCTAACACCGTTCTATTGTCGAACGTGGCTCATGTGGGAGCTGGCTTGCCTGCGATGCAGACACCTCGGTCTTTCAGCCAGACCAGGGTGATGCCATCGCAGGCAAGCCAGCTCCCACATAAGAGCAGCTCCCACACAAGTCCAGGTCCCGCAGACAGTGCTCAGTGTTTTGTAGATTGCACGCCTCTGGTTACAATCCCCGCCCTCTCCCACTCCTCCAAGGAACCGCCATGTCCGGGCTTGAACTGTTCGCCGCCGCCCTGGGGGTGATCGCTGTCTGGCTGACGGTCAAACAAAACCCTTGGTGCTGGCCCATCGGTTTGATCATGGTGCTGCTCTACACCTGGGTGTTCTACGACGTAAAACTGTATTCCGACATGCTCCTGCAAGTGGTCTACGCCGTGTTGCAAATCTACGGCTGGTGGCAGTGGACCCGCGCCGGCGAGGTCAAGCAAGGCCGTCAGGTCACCAGCCTGGGGGCTCCGGCGATTGTCACCAGCTTGGCGATAGGCGCCGTGGGCAGCCTGCTGCTGGGCGCCGCCATGGCCCACTGGACCGACGCCGCACAACCCTGGCTCGACGCCGCACTTACTGGTTTCAGCCTGGTGGCGCAGCTGTGGATGGCACAAAAACGCGTGCAATGCTGGCCGCTGTGGATTGCCGTGGATGTGATCTTCGTCGGCCTGTTCCTCTATAAAGGCCTGTACCTCACCGCCGCCCTCTACGCCTTGTTCACCGTGATCGCCGTGCAAGGCTGGCGTGAGTGGCGCGCCGACCCGGCGTTGCAATCATGAAAGTGGTGGTACTGGCCGGGCCCGAATCCAGCGGTAAAAGCTGGCTCGCCGCTGAGTTGCACGCGAATTTCGGCGGCCTGATGGTCGGCGAATACGTGCGCCACTTCATCGACCATCATCAACGCGACACCACCCTGGCCGACATCCCGGCCATCGCCCACGGCCAACTGGCCTGGGAAGATACCGCCCGCGCCCAACAGCCGCGCCTGCTGATCCTCGACACGCATTTGCTGACCAACAAGCTCTGGAGCCAGGTCCTGTTCGGTGACTATCCGACATGGCTGGACAGCGAACTGCTGGCCCGGCACTACGACCTGCACTTGCTGCTGTCGCCGGATGATGTGGAGTGGACTGCTGATGGGCAGCGTTGTCAGCCGCAGTTGGAGGATCGCCAGGCGTTTTTCCAGGGCAGTCTGGAGTGGATGCAAGAGCATCAACAGTCGGTGTTGGTGATTCGCGGGGATTGGGAAGAGCGCAGGCGGACGGCGTTTTCAGCAGTCGAACACCTGCTCCAGCCATAACACGGGGCTTCATTGGGGGAGCGGGCTTGCTCGCGATTGCGGTGGGCCAGTGAATACATCTTTGGCTGACACACCGCCATCGCGGGCAAGCCCGCTCCCACAGGGTTTGTTAGTAGCCCAAGGACAGGCCGGTGTTACGACGCGGATCGTTGGCGCCGTAGAAACGATTGTTCCCCACCGGCTTACCCCCCAGCGACGGCGCGCCGACCAGGATCGCCGCCAAGTGGTTGGCATCCTGCGGCCCGGCAAACTTATGGCCCCAGCTTTCAAGGATCTTCTGCGTATCCGGGCTCACCGCAAAGGTCTCAAGGTTGGTGGTCTCCGGCATCCACTGCTGGTGGAAGCGCGGCGCATCCACAGCTTCCTGGATGTTCATCTTGTAGTCGATGACGTTCAGGATCGTCAGCAACGTCGCGGTAATGATGCGACTGCCACCCGGCGTGCCCACCACCATCACCGCCTTGCCGTCCTTGGTCACGATGGTCGGGCTCATCGACGACAGCGGCGCCTTGCCCGGGGCGATGGCGTTGGCTTCACCCTGCACCAGCCCGTACATGTTCGGCACGCCGACCTTGACGGTGAAGTCGTCCATTTCGTCGTTGAGGATCACCCCGGTCTTGCTGGCCATCACGCCCGCACCGAACCAGTCGTTGAGGGTGTAGGTGACCGAGACCGCGTTGCCCCACTTGTCGACGATGGAATAGTGGGTGGTGTTGTTGCCTTCATGGGGCGATACGCCCGGCTTGATCGCCTGGGAATCGCCGGCCTTTTGCGGCTCGATGGCGGCGCGCAGCTTGGCCGCGTAGCCCTTGTCCAGCAGGTGGGCGATGGGGTTCTGCACGAAGTCCGGGTCGCCAAGGTAGCTGTTGCGATCCACGTAGGCGTGGCGCATGGCTTCGATCTGGTAGTGCAGGCCCTGGGCCGAGTGATAACCGAGGTCGGCCATCGGGTAGCCTTCAAGGATATTCATGATCTGGCAGATCACCACGCCACCGGAGCTCGGCGGCGGTGCCGAGACCACGTGGTAGCCACGGTAGTCGCACTCGATGGGCGCCAGTTCACGGGTCTTGTACTTGTCCAGGTCGGCCTGGGTGATGATGCCTTTGCCCGCCTGGCTGGAATCCACCAGCGCCTTGGCCACCCAGCCTTTATAGAAACCGTCGCTGCCCTTGGCCGAAATTTCCTTGAGGGTCTTGGCCAGGTCTTTCTGCACCAGCTTCTGGCCGACCTGCATCGGCTGGCCGTTGTGCAGGAAGATCCCGCGCATGTCCTGGTCTTTTTCAAACTCGCCGGTGGCGGTGTGCAACAGGTCGATATCGCCCTGCTCCAGGGCAAAGCCGTTTTCCGCCAGCTTGATCGCCGGGGCAATCACCTGGGCGCGCTTGAGGGTGCCGTATTTGCTCAGGGCCAATTCCATGCCCGAGACAGTGCCGGGTACGCCGACGGCCAGGTGGCCCTTGGCGCTGAGGCCCTCGATGACGTTGCCGTCTTTATCCAGGTACATATTGGCCGTGGCGGCCAGCGGGGCTTTTTCGCGGAAGTCGAGGAAGGTCTTGCGCCCGTCCGCCAACTGCACGGTCATGAAGCCGCCGCCGCCGAGGTTGCCGGCTGCCGGGTACACCACCGCCAGCGCATAACCCACGGCCACGGCCGCATCCACTGCATTACCGCCGGACTTGAGCACATCCACGCCAACATGGGTGGCCAAATGCTGGGCGGTGACCACCATGCCATTTTCGCCCGCCACGGGGGCTTGCGACGCGGCTTGCACACCGCTGACTGTCAACACCAGTGCGGTGGCAATCAAGGTACGGCTGAAGGGTTGGTATTTCATCCATGGCTACTCTGGTTATTGAGATGCACCAAAATAGCCCGGTGTAGATGTAATCCCCAGTGCAGTGGCGTTTTTATTACAGAACTTGTCGGTCACAGAACGGCCGCGGAAAAGCCCATGGTATATTTCGCGCCACTTCCCGCCAGCCGCCCTGACGAGCCCGCCATGAGTTTTGATTTCGACACGATCCAACCCCGCCTCGGTACCGGCAGTACCAAGTGGAACCGTTACCCGGCCGACGTCCTGCCGATGTGGATCGCCGACATGGACATCGCCGCCCCGCCCGCCGTGTTGCAGGCCCTGCGCGAACGCCTCGACCAGCAGATCCTCGGCTACAGCGTGGCCGGCCCGGATGTACGTGAAGCCATCGTCGCCGACCTGTGGGCCAAGTACGCCTGGCGCGTGCAGCCCGAAGACCTGCTGTTCCTGCCGGGTGTCGAGCCGGGCTTCAACATGGCACTGCATGCCTTTGTGCAACCGGGCCAGCCGGTAGTGTTGCAAACCCCCAACTACCGCCCGATCCGCCTGGCGCCGGGGCACTGGAACCTGCCGAAGATCGAAGTGCCGTTTGAACTGAAAGACGGTGAATACCTGACCCCGCTGCCCGCAATGCGCGACGCCCTGGCCGGCGCCGGCGCGCTGCTGCTGAGCAACCCGCACAACCCGATGGGCAAGGTGTTCCCCCGCGAAGAATTGCTGGCCGTGGCCAACGCCTGCCTGGAACAGGGCGCGCTGATTATCAGTGACGAAATCCACGCAGAACTGTGCTTCGATGGCCGTCGTCACATCCCCACCGCCAGCCTCAGTCCGCAAATCGCCGAACGCACCATCACGCTGATGTCGGCGAGCAAGGCGTATAACGTCGCCGGCCTGAAGACCTGCTTTGCCGTGATCCAGAACGCCGAGATCCGCGAGCGCTTCAACAACGCCCGCTGCGGCATGGTCGACAGCGTCAGCCCCCTGGGCCTGGAAGCCACCCGCGCCGCCTACAGCCAGTGCGGCGAATGGCTGGAAGCGCTGAAGGAGTACCTGCAAGCCAACCGCGACTACCTGCTCAATGCTGTGCAAACCCGCTTGCCCGGCGTAGTCATGCATGCGCCCCAAGGCACCTTCCTGGCTTGGCTGGATTGCAGCGCCCTGGGCCTGGAAGACCCGCAGCAGTTCTTCCTCGAACAGGCCAAGGTCGGCTTGAGCGCCGGGATCGAATTCGGCGATGACAGCCAGCAATTCGTGCGCCTGAACTTCGGCTGCCCACGCGCCATGCTGGAGGAAGGCCTGCAACGTATCGAGCGCAGCTTGAAAGAGCGCTGAGATGGGCTGGCACCTTCCCGCTGCCAGCCCGCCGATGGCATTGCCACGCCCTTGGGCATGACTTAAGCCGTGGGTTTATCGGTTTCAACCTTCGTGCTCGTCACCTGCGGTACACGAACGGTTGAATCCGCCTGGCGTGGGGCGGTGACCGTCATCATCACGCCGTCGTTGGTGACGAATATAGGTCGCGCCCTTCCATCCTCCGCCGCGCCGGTAAAAGCATTCTGGATAATCAGCTTACGCTCCTCTCCAGGCTTATCACCCTTCAGGTTTACGGTTAAATCACCCGAGGGTGAAACACTCCAACTCGAGACTTGCGTGGCGCTGTAATCCAGCCTAACCGCGCTGTCATTCGGGTCTTTGATGGTCACATCCTTATTACCCTTGTTAATTAAATAGGTATTGGAACCGCCTTCTCCGACAACGGTAGCGCCACCATTAATTACAACAACATTGTCACCCTTGCCGGTTAAAACCACGTCCTTCTCACCGTTCAGGGTAAACACATTATTCTGCTCATCACCCACGATATAGCTCTTGCCATTTTCAACCGTGACGGCGTTAGAAAATGAGTGAAAGCGCGCAATGGGCGTCGCACCGCGCGTTTGCGAGTCTTCATAAGTGACCGCAATGGTTCCCGTTCTGAAGTTGATGAGATGCCCCGCATAACTGTAACTTCTGGTCGTATTCCGTTCAGTATGGGAGGTCGTTAGCTCACCATTGAACATCAGCGTATTGCTGCCGCCTTCCCCCCAGAGTTCGGTTGACCGTTTGCCGAACCCATTCGTCTTGTCATTCCAGACCGCCCCCACTTCCGCCACTTGCTGGAGTGTCTGACGGGCATCAGCATTGAAGATGAACGTATCGTCGGCATCACCTCCGCTGATCAATTTCTTACCGCCTCCCAACAAGAAGTAGTTGGGCTTCAGCTGCACGCCCTTCACCACGTCATCACCGTCGCCCATGTCCCAAAGCGTGGCTTTGTTTGGCCCTAACTCGCCTTCCACGGTGTAACGCTTGCCCGCCCATGTTTCACTATCACGGGCGATAACATAATCGTTGCCACCGCCCTGATTAACGATCGGCTCGTAGCCAGGCATGCCACCAGTAATGACCTCCGCTACGCCAACACCCGGACTAAAAATGAAATAAGCCGGATAGGGAACCCTTGTCGATTTTGATTTAACGTCTACATCCAGCGAGCCATAGACAACCCGTTCAAAAGACGCTTTTCCCGGCCCTTCCAAAAACACCTTATGCTGCTTCTCTTTATCGCGCTCATACGCCTTGCGGTACTTAGCCTCCAAATATGGCTTCATGACATTGAATGGTGTTTGCAAACCCAGGAGCGAACCCAACCCAACCGTAAACTTTTGCCCCCCCGTCAACGGCGTCAGTTCATCAATGTCTTCCACCAAACGCACAGCCGAATAAATCGCCTGCCCCACCATCAACACAGCAGCCACGATGAGCCCCGCAGGGCCGGCAGAACTGACTCCCGCCATGAATGCCGCCGACAATGCGATTGATGTCGCGGCGCTAGCCACGGAAAACGCACCGCTGACGTAATGGTCTTGAGCTTCTTTACCCGTACTATTTGCCGCTTTGTTAAACGAATCTACAGCGTTGTAGACATCAAAAGGCACACTGAATACGGCCCCGGCACCTCCGGCGGCTTTACCGAGCATCTTGCCGATGGCGCTCGCCTTGAACCCCAGGATGGGCGAAGCCACTTTACTGATCGTGTGTTTCGCAAGCTTGTTAGCGCCGGCTTCCACCCCCATTCCAACGTAGTCCGACGCCACGCTGCCCAAACCGATGGCCCCAGCCGTCGTATCCCCTCGTTGAAAAGCCTCGATAGAGGCCCGCAACCCCTGGTACGTGCCGAACGCCTGGAACCCAAGCCCAGCGGCTTGAGTCTTGCTCCCGGATCCGTCAGCCGACGGCGAGGAGAAGAGATTTGCAGGCGGTGGTTTACCGCCACGCGCCATTTCCCGTATCGCTGCAGCCTGCCGCGACGTTTCATCGAGTTGCTGTTGAAACTGCTCAGGTACGAGGCCACCGTCCCCGCGGGTAGCCAAAGGTGTATCGCCAGGTTTTCGCGTGGCCGCTATCTCACTGACAATACTGGTTGCGCGCGCACCGATATCCGGCGATGTTCCTTTCAGATAAGCCAGAAAACGGTTGTAGTCGATTTCCACGTCTGCGCTGATGTGCTTGTCTGCATCAATGGTCAACGCGCTCTCAATCGGCTTGCCCTTGGCATGAACACCCATTTTGTAGAGTTCGACCCGACTGACTTCCAACTCGCCGATTCGGATCGGGGGATGACTGTCATCAAGTGCTTGCAGACGGTCTATTTCAGCTTCGTCAATTGCCGTCACTGTGGGGGGCGGTGAACTTGGCGCACTCGGCAACGGCTTGCTGGGAGCCTGCGGTGGAGTGGGCGGCAACGGCTGGCTGGGTGGCGCGGCGGGGGTGGACGGCGAGGCAGTGGATGCGGGAGAGAAAAGTCGCCTGAGTGAGGCATCGGTGTCGCTGTCGAGCGTTCCATCATAGAGACGCGCGGTGAAAGACTCCTCCAAAAAGTCACCAGGGCTTCGGGTCGCGCGGGGGCTTATTTTGTCGCCACCATCGCGAAAGGTCTCTTTATTGTTCACGACCTCCAAAAAACCCCCGGAGTCCGCTTTGTAATAACCGAGCATGCCCAACTTGCCCGCAATCAACGCCCCTTGTTTCTGGGCTTGAGCGTCGCCCCCAGCGGCTTGAGCCCGACCACCGATTCGATCGGCAACAGTGGTGTCATGCGCAGACGGTGAGGCAAAAAAATCATCACCTATGACCAACATCGGCGGGGAGTCAAACAACAGTCGTGTTTCTGGTTGATCACCAGGGTTGGCAATAATCACCCTGAGTTTGTTGCCAACCGCCTGGGCGGCGGCCGGGTCGCTTTGCGAGAGTTTCGTCAATGCTTCTTTCAAGGCATCGCCCACACTCGCTATCCTGCCGGGATCGCCCCCACCCCTGGTCTTTATATCAACGGTCTTGCCGTCAATAACGTCACTCTGAAAATGCTTCGGCTTACCGACTTTGTCTTCGGCCAGTAGCACCCGATCGCGTTCCATGCGCTCAAATACAAAGGGGTACTCAACGGGCGCAGCCGCCTCATTGATCACCTTCTCCAAGCGCTGCTCGAGTGTCTGCATGGCCGGCATGACGCTCGAGGTAGGGTGCTTGGCGATGAAGATCTTGACGGCCTCCCGTGCGGCCTTCACCTCATGATATTGCGCTAGTCCGCGACTGGCCTGCATGTTGTCCAGCTTCTGCAGCACATAGTCATAATCCCCTTCCGCGGTTTTCTCAGGGGTATAGGTTTTAAGGCGAGAATCATCCACCGTCGGCAACCCTGCCCCCTTCAACACACGGATATCGTCCAGCCCACCCAAGGGCCGCTCATACATGAACTTGATGTCGTTGCTGGCGCCGGAAATCTCCGGAATATAGTCGCGGTTAAAAACACTGATGAGGTATTTCTGTTCGCCCGGAAAATCCTTTAAAGGTTGAATGAAGCCTTTCAACCTGGGATCGGTGAATACTTTGTCCAACACGCCTTTAAATGACTGCTCAGTAACAACCTCAGTAAAACTATGATTGGGATCGCTGAAGTAATACGTTCGCCCTCCCTCTGGGTCAACGATAACGCCAGCGGTCAGACGATGCCCCTCACTGCTGATCAGGATCGTCTTGGTGGTTGGCGAATTAAGCAGCTGGGGGGCGATATCGGTATAAGGCGCGAACTTTACAGTGGCAGGATCATGTGCAATCCCACGGTTTTTTACCCGGGCTTGTACCTCGGCAATTTTCATGAAGAACGCCTGGGACTCCGGTGTATCCGGGTTGGCAACGGCATAGTAGAGGTTACCCAGAAACGTGTGCTGCTTACCCTCTGCCACCGCCAAAGACAGGAGATGTGACAGCCCTGCACATTCCCCTCCCGCCAACTGGTTCACCATGGACAGGTAGTAGCTTTGTGGTGCAGGCGTAATCTTTATGCCACTGCCTGAAACCACTTTCGTGAAGGTCCTCACATTGTTTTGCGCACCGTTGATAACACGCTGCTCCGCGATACGCAGCAAGGCACCGGTTTGCTCCGGACTGAGTTTGTGATCCAGTACTATCCGCATGAGCGCCACGTCACTCATTGACGCGGAATAACCAGGTAGCGTTACTGACGTGGGCGCGTTGTAGCCTCGCATGAACTCACTGCGGGTGAGTTCATGCTTGGCCGTGATCACTTTCGCTTGAAATAGCTCGGGAACATCGGAATCCGGAATACCATAGGAGGGGGCGTTGGGATCCTGCCCCGAAGTGTCCCTAGGCACGCGGCGAGGCGCTGGCGTGTGCGCGCGTTCAGGCGTGTGTACGTGGGTGTCACGAACAGGAAAGGTGAAAAAACCAGGCGACGACGTGCTGACAGGGGACGGTATTTGCACAATGGACCTCTCGGCAGAGTTGTAAAACCTATCGTCCCTGTGGCTGGCAGTCCTGTTCAGGCCAACTTACCAAGCCGGTATTCAGGGCGAGTATCAGACTTTTCCGCGCAGGGCCTCATCAGGTCGTTTAGGTCGAGTGAATTCGACGCCAGCGTGTGTGTGAATTTCGACTGCCCACGGGCCCTGCTGGAGGAAGGTTTGCAGCGCACAGAGCGCTGCTTACAAAACCGCCGAAACCAAGCGGAACCGCACGAGCGTTTTGCGAGACACAAAGGGGCCCCCTTTGCCTCTCGCACACCTACGCGGAGCCAGTCATCCCATGTCGTTATCGGTCAGCACCATCACCCAACCCACGCAGTACGTCATCGAATCCTACGCCGGTGACGTACCTGCCAAGCTCCCGGCGTACACCACCCACGATGACCCAAGGGTCGAAGGCGATCGACAGCTGGCGCAGCGTCTTGGCCCCGCGCCCTTTCAACACCCACTGTCCGGCCCGGACGCGGTGTTCGACATCCCGCCGCATTCCACCTTGGGCGTATGGCTGAACCAGTTGGACAGCGCCCTGCGCCACCCAGACTTCCAGCGCTGGATGAAAGACCACAACATTTCACCCTCAGCGGTGCGGTTCGAACCCGATACCCACCGCCTGCATGTATTTATCAACGGCCAGCCCCGCCAGTTTGCCCTGGACGATGACTCCGGGTTCGCCGCTGTCGCGGGGCCATTGATTCAGGCCGTGCGGGCATTGGGGTTCTGGCCACCGTCCAGCGGACGGTTTCTGAACTACCCATACAAGCCCTACAACGTCGCGCATTTCTATGACGTGCTACGGTTCTACGGGATCAACCCATCCGCCCCACCCGACGGCCTCCAGGACTTGACCACTGTGCCGCGGAGCGACGCCTTGCGCGGCGATGCGGCCCTGGCCGAACAACAACGGATCATCGGAGACATCCACGACCGCCACACCCTGCTCGACCACCTTACGCGCCTGATGGCCAAGCTGCCGGCACCCCCCGTTGCGCCAGCCGTCCTGGTGCGTGACTTGAGCGCCCTGCCCGTCAGCGTTCACCCTGGCTCCACATTCGCGCAGGCGCACCCCGGCGCAATCTCATCCAAAGTGAGTGCCGCGCGCTTCATCACCGGCTCCGGCGCGGCCCTGCCAAAAACCCTGGAAGCCTTGAAAGGCATGATCCGGGCGTTACATGACACGCCCCTGGAACAGGCCCGCATGCAACGCGAAAAAAACCGCTACAGCCAGCTGATGCGTGCCACCCACGACGCACTCCCCAGGGTGCGCGAAGAAGCCAAGAAATGGGCCGAAGCAATCCTCTTCAAACTGACCGGTACCCACGTGGATGCCGACACGGTCTATCTGAATCGATTCCAGGGCGGCGGCAATTCGGCAGATACCCTCAACGGCTGGGAGTGGACGGTGCAAGAACCGTGGCGCTCCCAGAAGTTGCCGGATGCGCTGCTCAGCAACTTCAGCGAGGACGATTGGTTACCCGGCAACATGGATGCGCACTCGGGCCTGTATACCGTGGGCGCTGGGCAAAGCACCAAAGGGGGCTATGGCGCGCACAATCAATTCCCAGTGCTCCCTTCGGCCGTGATGCATGCCGCCTGGAAAACCGACTTCCAGGCGCTTTTCACCCACAAGCAGCAGGTGTTCTGGGCCGATCACGGTCAGGACTACCGCGCCACCCTCAAGGGCGAGTTTGTTGCCCAGGCGCGCCAGCAACTGCAGGCGGGTGAACCGGGCTTTACGCGCGACGACTATCAGTGGGTGATGAGCGCCGTGGCCAATCTGCCGCTGGATGAAAAGGCACCGCTGACCGTTGAACAGTTGCAGGCAACCACGCCGGTCAAGGGCGTCGTCCGCACCCATCTGCTTGATATCAATGGCCGCCCCTCTACCGATATCCTGCGGTTCAGCGCGGCGGATCACACCACGCAGATCCTTTACATACCCGGGCATGCACCGGCGTTTATGCGCTTCAACTCCATCGCCGAAGTGGATGAATGGGTCAAAGTGCAAGGCAGCGACCCGGACAAGCGCAAGGCATTGGCGTCGCACTTTTCGCTGCGCGATCGCCAGGATGAAGACGTGGGTTTCTGGAGCGATTTCGCCGCGTTCATCAGCGGCGACCGCCAGTCGCGCAAAGGCGTGGACAGCGCGCTTAAATACCTGGGCAACGACTATTGGAGCCATCATGAAGGCGTGGTCATCGACAGCGGGCACCTGCTGGTCGAGGGCGATATTTTCAGCGTGATCAAGGACAACACACAACGGCGCATGGCCAGCGATGCGGACGTCGCGATCAAGTCCAACAGTGAGGTCACCCGTGACACCTGGCTCAACGACCTGACAGCAGCGGCTGGGCTGATGGCCAAGTTTGCCGTGATCGGCGAGCCTCTGGTCGTGGGCACGGCCGTGGCCGTCGGGGTGGCGCAAACTGCATTGGGGACGGAGAAAGCCATTTCCGGTGATACCCAGGCAGAGCGCCAACAAGGCACCTCAAGTGCCCTTGATGGCGCCCTCAACACCCTGTTTTCCCTCGGCGGTGGCATCAACGAGGCAGAGGTGTTTGAAGCGCCCGTCACGCGGCCGCTGCGTCGGGAAGTGTTCGCCGATGGCCGCCAGGCCCGGGTCCTGGAACACCCCATCAGCGACAACGCCTACACCCTGCCCCGCAGCAACGGCTACGACCTGGTGGACGGCGACAGGGTCTTTCGCTACCAAGACACCAAGCCCGGCGAGTTGACCGAGCTGGAATCGGGCCATCCCGCCGCCGCCCTGGACGATGTCGAGGCGATTTGCCCGGCGCCCACCACGGGCAGCCGAGTCCGGCGCGGCACCAACGCCGAATGCTTCGCCAAACTCATCGCCGACTTGCCCGGCGATGCGGCGCAGCTGCAGGCGCTGGAACATGTGCGGCTATTCCCGTCCAAGGTCGGCCTGTTCAACAAGGAACGCCAGGTGGTCTACGAGAAACGCCTGTACAAGATGGTCGATGGCGAAACCGGCCCGCAACTGATACCGGTGCCCAGCACCGAACGTATCCTCTACAAGAACCGCATCCGCGGCACACTGGTCAAGGAACCGGGGTTTGGTTTCAACGCCGGCAAGCCCAGCGGGCCGTTCGAACAACAGACCCGTGTGGTCAAGCTGAACAAGATCAGCAACGCCAGCGATGACCAGCGCCAGCTCCGAGGCGTGGTGGTGACGCGGGGCGCGCGGCAATACCTGGTGATCGAGGCCGATACAGCCGAGTTCTACTACGCGCCACTGGGCAAAGGGAACAGCGCCGAGCTGACGTTCAAGAAATGCAGCACCTTGGACTTGTCCCTGGTGCAGGACTATCGCGCGTTCATGAGCCTGTACAAGGGCGCGCAAAACCTGGACGCCGACCTGGTCGCATTACCCAAGCTCAAGGACGCCTACACCCAACTGGAAAAAGCCGGCTACACCCCAGCCGATCTCGATCAATTAAAGCAAGCCTGCAAAGGTTTGACCGAGGAACAACAGCGCGAGGTGGTCTACCAACTGCAACGCGCCAGTGCCATTCGCACACCGGATATCGCCTTGCGCCCCAACAAGGTAACGCCGCTGGAGAAACCGCCTGGGTTCGCCGGCTGGCCGATCAAGCAGCAGAATCAGTTCTATGCCGAAAAGGCCAAGGCTGCGGTGGACCAGGCCCTCACGGCCACCGGCCTCGGGCCTGGCAACCAGGTGCGCTCGCCGGCCGACCTGGCTCGGGCCGATGCAGCGCACATGACCCGTGAATGGTTGCTGCGCACCGCCAACCTGCGCGCGTCCAATGCCGGTGACCTGATCATCAAGACCGGTGCCGGCAACTGCGGCGAAATGGCCCTGCTGTCCCGGGACATCATCCAAAAAAGTGGTGGCCGGGCCTACGAATGGGGCGCCGGCGACGCGCACTCGTTCACCGTGGTCGGCGGCCCCAGTGGGGCTGTCAGTGGCACGGTGGACTTCGCCGAAGCCGCGTGGGCCGATGCGTGGATTGTCGACCCCTGGGCCGGTATCGCCTGCCCCGCCGCCGACTACACGCAGCAACTCAAACGCACGCTGGCAGAGTGGGACAAGGCCGGCTTGAGAATCCGATCCGGTGCCAGCCCGGACATGAGCCCGCTGGACCCTGAATGGATGGATACCCTCATCAACCAGCCCAAACGACCTTACGGCTTACCCCAGCCACCAAACCCCATCGCACCCCACTTTGTCGCCATGGGCGAGTCGGTCACCCTGAGCGAAGGGAACGCCCCCTTGTCTACCCGCAGCTTGAGCGACTGCTCGGCCCTTGCCGTACTCACCGACTGGAACGGCAGCACCTATCAGACGCGCACGCTGCTGCACCTGACTGGCAGCAACCTGGAGTTTGGCCTATTGGATGGCAGCACCCGGCGCGTGCTGGATCAACTGCAAGACTCATTGAAAAACGGCGGCAAGGTGATCCTGGTGGGCGGTGTCGATACCCAGTCTACCCAAGGCATGGCCACGGTGATCGGGCAAACCTTCCACGGTCGACAACCGCTCAAGGCACTGCTGGAAGAGCGCCCCGGCGTGTCCGTGAGCATTGCCGGTTCGTCAGGGGTGCAGGTCAACGCCGATGGTACGTTCACCCTGATCGACGGCACCGGCAAAGGCGTGTTCAGCCCAGCGATGATCAAACAGATCTTTGAGCGCATCGACTGATCAACGCCGCTGCAAATGCCCCCGCCTGTTCGCGGGGGCCATCCTTTATTTACAGCTTGGCGATGGACACTTCGGTGGACTTCACAAAGGCAATCACTTCGCTGCCCACTTTCAATTCCAGGTCCCGTACCGAACGCGTGGTGATCACCGAAGTGACAATGCCGGATGCGGTTTGCACGTCGATTTCGGACACTACTTCGCCCAGCAGGATTTCCTTGATCACGCCCTTGAACTGGTTGCGCACGTTGATCGCTTTAATGGTCATGTCGGCTTTCCTTTTGGCTGTTGGGTCAATCCGCACGAATGCGCAGGCCCTCAAGATGCCGCAGCGGACAAAAACTTAAAAGGAATAAATAACTCTTTATTTATATCCTATAGATATATGGAGAGTACCCGTGGCCAACCCACAGGATTCAACTGAGGGTGACCCAATACTTCGTGCGCGCCTGCACCTTGAAGCCCAGGGTCGACGCCAGCAGGTTGAGGATGCGGTCCGTGTCGTCCAGGCGAAAACTGCCGGTCACCCTCAACGTTTCCAGGCGCGGTTCCCAGCGCAACACGCCAGGGCGGTAGCGTTCCAGCTCGCGCAAGAAATCCCCCAGCCCTTGGTCCTGTGCGGTCAACACGCCGTCGCGCCAGCCCAGTTGCAGCACGTCAAACGGCAGCCAGGCGCCGAGGCCGCGGGGGTTCAATGGCGCTTGCTGACCAGCCTGCAACGTCGCCAACTGCCCGTTGAGGTCGCGTACCTGCACCACGCCTTTAAGCACCGACACCCGGCACCCCGACGCCAGTTGCCGCACACACACTTCGGCCTGGCTCAACGTGAGCTCGCCGTAGCGCGTGTGCACGGTCAACGGCTTAGTGCCCGGCACGTTCAAGGCCAGTTCGCCGTCCACCAGGGTGATGCGCCGCTGCGCCAGGTCCACATCCACCGCCGTGGCGGTATTGAGTTGCAGGCTGCTGCCATCGGGCAACGGCAGGCGTTTACGTTCGCCCGTAGCGGTGTGCACATCGGCCCGCCATGCCTCGATGGGCAACTGGCGGCTGATCAGCCACGCCGTCGGCAGCAGCGCCGCCACGCCCAGTGCACGCTTGAGCACGGCACGCCGGCCCGGTTGCGGGCGGTCGAGGCTGGCCATCGCCAGCGCCTGGGGCAAGCCGCCGAAGCGCTGGCGCAAGGTCTGGGCTTTTTGCCAGGTCTGTTCGTGCTGCGGGTGGCTGTCGCGCCAGTGTTGCAACGCCGCGTGGTCGCCCTCGGTGGCGGTGCCGGACTCCAACAGCGCCAGCCACTGGGCCGCCGCGCGGGCAACGTCGCGGCTCACAGCTCCACCAGCAGGCAGTGTTCGTAGGCCTGGGCCATGTAGCGTTTCACCGTGCGCTCGGACACGTCCAGGCGCTCGGCGATCTCGCGATAACCCAAGCCCTCCAGTTGGCTCCACAAAAACGCGCGGCGCACCAACACCGGCAAGCCATCGAGCAATTCGTCCAGGGCCTGCAGGGTTTCCAGTAGCAGCCAGCGTTGCTCGGGGGACGGCACGCACGCCTCAGGCAAGCTGGCGAGCGCATTCAGATAGGCCTGTTCCAGGCTGCGGCGCTGATGAAAGTTGACCAGCAAACGCTTGCCCACCGTCACCAGGTAAGCGCGGGGCTCCTGCATTTGCGCAATCGGCTGGGCACTGGCGAGCACCCGCAGAAACGTATCCTGGCTCAGGTCCGCCGCATCCCAGGCATTGCCCAGGCGCCGGCGCAGCCAGCTTTCCAGCCAACTGCGGTGGTCGCGGTACAGGCTCGACAGCGTCAGTTCGGGGGCGACAACATCATTCATGGCAAGCAACCTGCGCGGCGCGATTGTGTCTCAAATGAGATTCATTCTATTTAATATCGCTGCGGCATACCACGATCTTTTCAACACGATGTTTAGAGCAACGCCGCCTTCTGCCGCAGCAAGTCAATAAAAAACGCCAACTCACGCCCCACCCCTTCGCCCTTGCGCAACAACAGGCCAAACGGCGCCAGGCGCACATCCAGCGCCACCGGCAGGGCCACCACCAGGCCCATTTTCAGGTAGTCGCGCAGGGCACTTTCCGACAACACCATCACGGCGTCCGTCAGCTGGATCAGCTGCTGCATGGAATACACCGAGCTGCATTCAATGATGTCCGCCGGGCTCGGCAAGGCCAGGTCTTGCAGCGCCTGATCGAAGCCGATCCGCGCCGGGCTGCTTTGCGGTTGCAGAATCCACGGCCAGTCGCGCACCAACTCTGCCAGCGGCACGTGCTCGCGCTGGGCCAGCGGGTGGCCGGCGTGCACCACCACCAGCATGCGTTCGTTGCCCAGGGGTTCGAAGCTGTAATGCTCGCTGTCAGTGGCGGCGTTGCGGCGGGTGATGGCCAGGTCGATGCGGCCCTGTTCCAGCAGTTGGATCACCTGGTCGCTGGTGTCCCCCATGATGCGGATACGCAGTTGCGGGTTGAGAGCCTTGATCTGCGCGATGCAGTCCATTACCAGGTCCGGCGCGGCGCCCATGATGGTGCCGATGGACAGGTAGCCATAACCGCCCTGCTGGCGCGCCATCAAGTCTTCGGCGCAACGGTCAAGGCCGCTCAGGGCCGATTCGGCAAAGCGGATCAACTCCTGGCCCAGGGCCGTGGGGCGCATGCCCCGTGGCAAGCGCTCGAACAGGTCGCAGCCAAACATGTCTTCGATCTCCCGCAGCATGCGCGTGGCCGCCGGTTGCGACATGTTCAGGGCCTGGGACGCCCGGTGCAGGTTCTGGCTGGAACTGAGGGCCACCAGCATATGCAGGTGCTTGTAGCGCAAACGGTTGAACAGGCTGGGACTACGCATTTTCACCTTTCTTATCGATACCCTGAGGTTATCACTTGTAAGCGAGATTCGATTTGTAGCGCATTGCTCGGCCGCCGTACAGTCCGGCCCATAAGAACAAAACACTGGACTGCCCCTATGAAAACCCTGCCCGCGCCCCTGCTCGCCAAGATTTCCTGGCGGCTGCTGCCCTTTCTGCTGCTGATGTACATCATGGCGTTTCTCGACCGCGCCAACGTCGGGTTTGCCAAGCAAGCCTTCCAGGCCGACACCGGCTTGAGCGATGCCGCGTTTGCCTTTGGCGCCGGTGTGTTCTTTGTCGGCTACGCGCTGCTGGAAGTGCCGAGCAACCTGATCCTGCACCGTGTCGGCGCCCGCCTGTGGATGTGCCGGATCATGGTCAGTTGGGGCCTGATCTCGGCGGCGATGGTGTTTGCCCACAACGAAACCAGCTTCTACGTCTTGCGCTTTCTTCTCGGCGTGGCCGAAGCCGGCTTCTTCCCCGGCGTGATCCTCTACCTCACCTACTGGTTCCCCCAGGCCGTGCGCGGCAAGGCCATGGGTTTCTTCTACTTTGGCGCACCGCTGGCGTTTATCTTCGGCAGCCCGTTGTCCGGCCTGTTGTTGGAAATGGACGGCTGGGCCGGCCTCCACGGCTGGCAATGGCTGTTCGCCGTCGAAGGCTTGATGGCTTCGGTGGTGGGCATCTGGGCCTACTTCTATCTGGACAACCGCCCCGCCGACGCCAAGTGGCTCAGCGTGGATGAGCGCCAGCAAATCCAAACCCTGCTGGACCAGGAAGACCAACACAAAACCTCCCACGGCCGCAGTCTGCTCAACGTGCTGTGCCAACCGTCGGTGCTGTACCTGTGCCTGGTGTACCTGCTGATCCAGGCCAGTGTGTACGGCGTGGTGTTTTACCTGCCGACCCAAGTCGGTGGCCTGCTCGGCACCAAAGTCGGCCTGATGGTCGGGCTGGTCTCGGCGATTCCGTGGGTGTGCGCGCTGTTTGCGGCCTGGTGGATTCCGGCCTATTCCGACCGCACCGGCCTGCGTCGGCAAACCGCCTGCCTGACCCTGCTGATGGCCGCCGCCGGCATCGCCTGCTCGGTGACCTTCGCCAGCCCGCTGCTGGGCATGCTGGCCCTGTGTTTTGCCGCCTCCGGGTTTATCGCGGTGCAGCCGGTGTTCTGGACCTTTCCGTCGAGCTACCTGGCCGGCAGCGCTGCTGCAGCGGGCATTGCCCTGATCAATTCCTTCGGCGCCCTCGGCGGCTTTATCGCGCCGGTGCTCAAACACTGGGCCGAAGGCGCCTTCCATTCCCCGGCGGCCGGTCTGTACCTGCTGTCCGCCACCACGGTACTGGCTGCGTTGCTGGTACTGGGCATCCATTCACCTGGCCCTAAAGCGTCGAACACGCCGGCCACTGTTTAACTCCAGGAGTCACACCATGGGCAACCTCACCATCAAACACGTACGCGCCTTTGTCTTGCGCGGCGGCGGCGCCGATTACCACGACCAGGGCGACGGCCACTGGATCGACGACCATATTTCCACACCCATGAGCAAATACCCCGAGTACCGCCAGAGCCGCCGCAGCTTCGGCATCAATGTGCTCGGCACGCTGGTGGTGGAGATCGAAGCCAGCGACGGCACCGTCGGTTTCGCCGTGACCACCGGCGGGGAACCTGCAGCCTATATCGTCGAGAAACACCTGGCGCGGTTCATCGAAGGCGCTCGCGTCACCGACATCGAAAAGATCTGGGACCAGATGTACCAGTCCACCCTCTACTACGGGCGCAAGGGCCTGGTGATCAACACGATCTCCGGTGTCGACCTGGCGCTGTGGGACTTGCTCGGCAAGATCCGCCAGGAACCGGTGCACCACCTGCTCGGCGGCGCGGTGCGTGACGAACTGCAGTTCTACGCCACCGGCGCCCGCCCGGACCTGGCGCAGAAGATGGGCTTTATCGGCGGCAAGATGCCCCTGCACCATGGCCCCAGCGAAGGCGAAGAAGGCCTGCGCAAAAATCTCGAAGAACTGGCCACCATGCGCGAACGGGTCGGCCCGGACTTCTGGCTGATGCTCGATTGCTGGATGAGCCTGGACTTGAACTACGCGACCAAACTGGCCATCGGCGCCCATGAATACGGGCTCAAGTGGATCGAAGAAGCGCTGTCGCCGGACGATTACTGGGGCTACGCCGCCCTGCGCAACAACGTGCCCAAGGGCATGCTGGTGACCACCGGCGAACACGAAGCCACGCGCTGGGGCTTCCGCATGCTCCTCGAGATGGGTTGCTGCGACATTATCCAGCCGGATGTCGGCTGGTGCGGCGGCCTCACCGAACTGGTGAAAATCTCCGCCCTGGCCGATGCGCACAACGCCATGGTCGTGCCCCACGGCTCGTCGGTGTACAGCTACCACTTCGTCGCCACCCGCCATAACAGCCCGTTCGCCGAGTTCCTGATGATGGCGCCCAAAGCCGATGAAGTGGTGCCGATGTTCCACCCGCAACTGCTCGGTGAGCCGGTGCCGGTAAACGGGCGCATGCGCCTGTCGGCGTTGGACAAGCCCGGTTTCGGCGTTGACCTGAACCCGGATTGCCAACTGCACCGTCCCTACAACCGCTGAGGAAACCTGCCATGAACATGCCCCGCAACGGCTTCAAGGCCGCCTTGGCCAACGACGCCACGCAGTACGGCATCTGGGCCGGTTTCGCCACCGGCTACGCGGCTGAAATCGTCGCCAGCCTGGGTTACGACTGGATGCTGATCGACGGCGAACACGCCCCGAACACCGTGCCCAGCGTGCTCAACCAATTGCAGACCGTGGCGCCCTACGCCACCGCGCCGGTGGTACGCGCGGTGAATGGCGACGCCAACCTGATCAAGCAACTGCTGGATGTTGGCGCGCAGACGCTGATGATCCCCATGGTCGAAACCGCCGAACAGGCCCAGGCCCTGGTGCGCGCCATGCGTTACCCGCCCCACGGCATCCGTGGTGTCGGCGGTGGTTTGACCCGCGCGACCCGTTGGGACGGCGTCGACAATTACCTCACCACCGCCCATGAAGAGCTGTGCCTGATCGTGCAAGTGGAGTCGCGCCTGGGCGTGGAAAACGTCGCCGCGATTGCCGCCGTCGAAGGGGTGCACGCAGTGTTCATCGGCCCGGCCGACCTGTCCATCGGCCTCGGCCACGCCGGTAACCCCGGCCATCCCGAAGTGCAGGAGCGGATCAAGCACGCAGTAGACGCGACCCTCGCCGCCGGCAAGGTCTGCGGCATCCTCGCGCCCAATGAAGACGACGCTCGCCGCTACCAGGCCTGGGGTTGCCGCTTTATTGCGGTGGCCATCGACATCAGCCTGCTGCGCCAGGGCGCCCTGGCCACCCTCGCCCGCTATCGCCCGGTTGGCGAAAACAAAGCCCCGTCGCGTACCTACTAAGGAGCTGCCCATGTCATCCGTTCCCGTGTACCAGAACTTTATCAACGGCCGCTTCGTACCCAGCGAAGCGCACCTCGATGTACTCAACCCGGCCACCGGCGCGCTGCTGTCCAAGGTGCCGGCCTCCACCGCCGCCGATGTGGACCAGGCCCTCGCCGCCGCCCGCCAGGCGCAAAAAGACTGGGCGCGCAAACCGGCCATCGAGCGCGCCGGGCACCTGCGCCGGATCGCCGCCAAGCTGCGTGAAAACGTGGCGCACCTGGCGCGCACCATCACCTTGGAACAAGGCAAGGTCAGCGGGCTGGCCGAGGTCGAGGTGAACTTCACTGCCGACTACCTCGACTACATGGCCGAGTGGGCGCGGCGCATCGAAGGCGAGATCATCACCAGCGACCGCCCGAACGAAAATATCTTCCTGTTCCGCAAACCGCTGGGCGTGGTGGCCGGCATCCTGCCGTGGAATTTCCCGTTCTTCCTCATCGCGCGCAAGATGGCGCCGGCGCTGCTTACCGGCAACACCATCGTGATCAAGCCCAGCGAAGAAACGCCGAACAACTGCTTTGAATTCGCCAAGCTCGTCGCCGAAACCGACCTACCCGCCGGCGTGTTCAATGTGGTGTGCGGCGACGGCCAGGTCGGCGGCGCCCTTACCGCGCACAAAGGCGTGGACATGATCAGCTTCACCGGCAGCGTCGCCACCGGTTCGCGGATCATGGCCGCCGCCGCGCCGAATATCACCAAGCTCAACCTCGAACTGGGCGGCAAGGCACCGGCCATTGTCCTGGCCGACGCCGACCTGGAGCTGGCGGTCAAAGCCATCCGCGATTCGCGCATCATCAACACCGGCCAGGTGTGCAACTGCGCCGAGCGGGTGTACGTGGAGCGCAAAGTCGCCGACCAGTTTATCGAGCGCATCAGCGCCGCCATGGCCGCCACGCGCTACGGCGACCCGCTGGCCCAGGCCGATGTGGAGATGGGCCCGCTGATCAACCGCCAAGGCCTGGACAACGTCAACCGCAAGGTGCGCACCGCGCTGAGCCAGGGCGCCAGCTTGATCACGGGCGGGCAGATCGCCGACCTGGGCGCGGGCTTTCACTTCCAGCCGACCGTATTGGCCGGTTGCCGCGCCGACATGGAGATCATGCGCGAAGAGATCTTCGGCCCGGTGTTGCCGATCCAGATTGTCGACGACCTCGACGAAGCCATCGCCATGGCCAACGACTGCGACTACGGCCTGACCTCGTCGATCTACACCCGCGACCTGGGCAAGGCCATGCACGCGGTGCGCGAGCTCGACTTTGGTGAAACCTACGTCAACCGCGAGAACTTCGAAGCCATGCAGGGCTTCCATGCCGGCGTGCGCAAATCCGGGATCGGCGGTGCCGACGGCAAGCATGGCCTGTACGAATACACCCATACCCACGTTGTGTACCTGCAGAGCTGATCTGGTTAAACGGGCCCGGTCACGGTAGCGTGCGGGCCCTTCCCAATGTGCTTCCGATAAGGACTGCCCCATGCCCTTGACGCCCTACAGCGGCCCGATCATCGACAGCCACCTGCACCTGTTCGACCCGCGCCGGCCCCAAGGCATCCCATGGCCCGAGCCGGGCAACCGCTTGTACGCCGCGCATCTGCCGGCGGATTACTGGGCGCTGGCCGCACCCCACAACGTGGTCGGCGCGATTGCCGTGGAAGCCAGCCCCTGGCGCGACGACAACCGCTGGCTGCTGCACACCTTGCGCAGCGACCCGCGCATGCTCGGCTTTGTCGGCAACCTCGACCCGTTGCACGCGGACTTCGCCAGCGACCTCGAAGCGCTGGCCGACGAGCCGCTATTCCTCGGCCTGCGCTACGGCAACCTGTGGGACCGCGACCTGCTGCTGGACCAGACCCGCCCCGGCTTTATCGACGGCCTGCGCCAACTCGCCGCCACCGGCCGCAGCCTGGACAGTGCCAACCCTAACCCGCGTCTGATCAAGGGCCTGTTGCACCTCAGCGATGCCTTGCCCGAGCTGCGCATCATCGTCGATCACTTGCCCAACGCCCAGGTGCCAGCCGGCGAAGAAGCGGCCTATCACGCCGACCTGTTGCGCCTGGCTGAGCGGCCGAATGTGTTCGCCAAGCTGGCAGAAATCCCGCAAGTCGGCCCCCAGGGTTTGATCCGCGACACGGCGTTCTACAACGACCGCCTGGCCGTGCTGTGGCAAGCCTTTGGTGAAGACCGTTGCTTCTTTGGCAGCGACTGGCCCAACAGCGATCACCTGGCGGACTTCGCCACCACGTTGGGCCTGGTCAAGCACTGCATGGCCGAAAAACCCGAACCCGTGCAAAGCAAATTCTTCGTGCACAACGCCGTGTGGATCTACACCCCCGCCCCTGGAGCCCAGTGATGCAGACCCGCGCCTTTCGCATGAACCTCAACCCCGGCCAGGCCGACGAGTATCGCAAGCGTCACGACGAGATCTGGCCCGAGCTGGCCCAGGCCCTGCTGGACGCCGGCGTGGTGGATTACCGGATTTTCTTCGATGAATCGACCAACGCGCTGTTCGCCGTGCTCACTCACGAAGACGCCCACGGCCTGGATGAACTGCCCGGCACCGCGCTGATGCAGCGTTGGTGGAACCACATGCAAGACATCATGCCCAGCCACGCGGATGCCTCGCCGGTGAGTGTCGATCTACAGCCCATGTTCCACCTCACGCGCCCCTGACCAACAGAGCCCACAACAACAATAAAAAGGATTCGACTACGTGGAAATCATTCTCTTCGGTGTGATTCTGCACTTTATCGGCGGCTTCGCTTCCGGCAGTTTCTACATCCCCTACAAGAAGGTCCGCGGCTGGGCCTGGGAAAGCTACTGGATCACCGGCGGCCTGGTGTCCTGGTTGATCGTGCCGCTGATTGCCGCGCAATTGACGGTGCCGGGCTGGGTGCAGATCCTGCGCGATGCCGACACCAGCACGCTGCTGTGGACCTATATGTTCGGCGTGTTGTGGGGCATCGGCGGGCTGACGTTTGGCCTGACCATGCGCTACCTCGGCCTGTCCCTGGGCATGTCGCTGATCATGGGCCTCACCTCGGCCCTCGGCGCCTTGATGCCGGCGCTGTACCGCGACCTGTTCACCGACGCCACCGAAGGCACGCTGACCTCGATGTTGGCCTCCCAGGGCGGCCATTGGGTGCTGTGGGGCGTGGCGGTGTCGCTGGTCGGCATCGCGGTGTGCGGCAAGGCCGGGCTGATCAAGGAACGGGAAGTGTCCCAGGCGGTGAAGTTCGCCAGTGTCAGCGAGTTTTCCCTCGGCAAGGGCATGTTGGTGGCGGTCATTTCCGGCGTACTGAGTGCCTGTTTCAGCTACGGCATCTCCGCCGGGCGCCCACTGGCTGCCGCAGCGGTGGAGCACGGCGCCAACAGCCTGTTCCAGAACAACGTGACCTTTATGGTGATCATGTGGGGCGGCCTGACCACCAACGGCCTCTGGTGCCTGTGGCTGAACTGGCGCAACCGCACCTTCCACAACTACACCGACCGCAGCACCCCGCTGCTGGGCAATTACTTGTTGGTGGCGATCGCCGGCACGCTGTGGTTCTTGCAGTTCTTTTTCTACGGCATGGGCGAAAGCCGCCTGCAAAACGACGCCAGCTCGTGGGTGCTGCACATGTCATTCATCATCATCGTGTCCAACTGCTGGGGCCTGTATTTCCGCGAATGGCACGGCACCAGCGCCGCCAACAAGGGCGTGCTGGTGGCCGGGATCGCGGTGATCCTCGGCGCCATCGCCATGGTCGGCTACGGCAATTACCTCGGCTGAGGCCGCTTACTTTTGAAGGAGTGTTTTTATGTTGCTTGCAGATAAAACCGTGATCATCACCGGTGCCTCCCGTGGCATCGGCCGCGCCGCCGCCCGTGAATGTGCGCGCCAGGGCGCCCGCGTGGTGATCGGCCACAGTGGCAGCGGCCAGGGCACCGAGGCGGCGTATTCGTTGATCGAAGAGATCAAGGCGTTTGGCGGCGCAGCCATCGAAGTGGGCGGCGACGCGGCCGACCCGGACACCGGCGATAAGTTGGTCGCCGGCGCGGTGAAGGCCTTCGGCAGCGTCGATGTGTTCGTCAACAACGCCGGCATCTGCCCGTTCCACTCATTCCTCGACATGCCCCGCGAGGTCTACCTGAAGACCGTCAACACCAACCTCAACGGCGCCTACTTTGCCGTACAGGCGGCGGCCAACCAAATGAAAAACCAGGGCCGGGGCGGCGCAATCATCGCGGTCAGCTCCATCAGCGCCCTGGTGGGCGGCGGCATGCAGACCCACTACACGCCGACCAAGGCCGGGCTGCATTCGTTGATGCAATCCTGCGCGATCGCCCTGGGGCCGTATGGGATTCGTTGCAACTCGGTGCTGCCGGGGACGATTGCCACGGATATCAACAAAGAGGATTTGGCGGATGCGGAGAAGCTCGCCTATATGACTTCGCGTACGCCGTTGGGCCGCCTCGGTGAGCCGGATGATGTGGCTGGGCCGATTGTGTTCCTGGCCTCGGACATGGCGCGTTATGTGACCGGCGCGTCGTTGCTGGTCGATGGCGGGTTGTTCGTCAACCTCCAATAACACCCCGCTCGCCCCCCAACACCACAGTTCCAATGTGGGGCAATTCCAATGTGGGAGCGGGCTTGCCCGCGATAGCGGTGGGTCAGACATGAATGTGCTGACTGACACACTGCAATCGCGGGCAAGCCCGCTCCCACAGGGGATCGCTGTGCCTGAAATTCCATAAAAACAACAATCCAAGGAGCTTTCCCATGCGCACCACCTACCCCCTGGCCCTGCTCTGTAGCGCCCTCTCCACCTACGCCTACAGCGCCCCCGCCATGCTCGGCGACTGGAACGGCCTGCGCCCGCAACTGGCCGAACAAGGCTACGACTTCACCCTCAAATACGTCGGCGAAGTCGGCTCCAACCTCGGTGGCGGCTACAACTCCCACACCACCGCACGCTGGAGCGATCAACTGATCCTCGGCGTGGACATGGACCTGCAAAAACTCCTCGGCTGGCAAGACGCGACCTTGCGCATCGGCATCGGCGAGCGCCATGGCAAGGACATTACCAACGACCGCGTACACCAGCCCAACGCCACCGGGCTGACCTCGACCATGGAAGTGTTCGGCGGCGGCAATGCCTGGCGGTTGTCGCAGTTCTGGTACGAGCAGAAGTTCTTCGACAGGAAATTCGCCCTGAAACTCGGGCGCTTCGGCCACGGCGAAGACTTCGACCAGTTCCCCTGCGAATTCCAGAACGTGACCCTGTGCGGCTCCCAGGAAGGCAACTGGAACGGCGTATGGAACAGCTTCCCCATCAGCCAGTGGGCGGTGCGCGCCAAGTACCAGTTCACTGACGAATTTGCCATGCAGGTCGGCGCCTATGACAAAAACCCGGGCAACGCCGAAGCCAGCAACGGTTTCAAGCCGTTTATCAGCGGCTCCCAAGGCACCAGTTTTCCCATCGAAGCGATCTGGAAAGGTCGGATCGACGGACTGAGCTCCGAGTACCACGCCGGCTATTACTACGCCAACGCCGACACCAAGGACATGCTCAAGGACGCCGACGGTAACTACGCGGCCAGCTCGCAAAAGCCTTACCGGATGTACTCCAGCAACAGTGGCTGGTGGCTGTCGGGCCAGCAGCAACTGACCACGGTAGACGGCAATAACAAGCGCGGGCTCAACGTGTTTGCCAACCTCACGGTGAATGACCCGGACAAAAGCGTGATCAAGAACCTGATCCAGGTCGGCCTGATCTACCGTGGCCCGTTCGATGCCCGCCCGGATGACACCTTCGGCGTAGGTGCGTCGAAGCTGCAAGTCAGCGACCGCTACACGCGCAACACACAAATGCTCAATGCGGCGAATGGCGTGACGTCCCTCGACGACCCGCTCTATGTCCCTGAGCAACGCCGCGAATACAGCTACGAGATTAACTACGGCGTGCAGGCGACCAAATGGCTGATGGTGCGGCCCAACCTGCAATACGTGAAGTACCCGGGTGGGCTGACGCAAACCCGGGGTGCGGTGGTGGGTGGGGTGCAATTTATCGCGGATTTCTAACCCCTGGTCCTGACGTAACGTAAGACTGGCAGCGACCCAAGACCGCACATCTTGTGCGTTGACCAGTCTTGTTACACACCATATAGTGTGCCCACAAACAAAACAGACCACTACATAGTGTGCAGCATCGGTATTTACCGACCACACTCTGCGCAGTATTTCAATGCCTAGTAGCCTGCAAATCGCATATTTTTGGACGGGTTCACACGCCGTCAGAACAGACCAGGAAGGAGTATTTCAATGCTGAGTTGGGATGAAGTCGACAACGAAGACACCGGTGCAGCGGTGATCAAGGGCGCCAACGCCGGCCACGCCACCGAAGCCAACATGGACCGTCTCGACGGTGCCGGCGCTGCCGCCGCGCTGGAAGCCCGTAACGTCACCGCCAACGACTCCGCCGCCATCGTGCGCGCCAAGGCCGCCCTCGACAAACTCGACGTTGCCGAAGGCCTCGCCGAACTCGAAGGCGCCTCCGCCCGTGTCGCCGTTGACGAAAAGCGCATGATCAACTGCCGCGCCGACCTCAACCAACTCGTGCCGTTCAAGTACGACTGGGCCTGGCAGAAGTACCTCGACGGCTGCGCCAACCACTGGATGCCGCAAGAGG
>NZ_JAFLWU010000008.1:0-208077 GCF_017316265.1 Pseudomonas sp. Marseille-Q1929 | reverse complement strand
GGGTTGGGCATCCTCTCGGGCTTTGCCGGTGGGCGGATCGACTCGCTGATCATGCGTGTTGTCGATGTGCTGCTGGCTCTGCCCGGCGTGCTGCTGGCCCTGGCGATTGTCACCGCGATTGGCTTTGGCACGGTGCCGGTGGCCATCGCCGTGGGCGTCGGCATCATTCCCGGGTTCGCCCGCACCACCCGCGCCGAAGTGCTGCGGGTCAAGACCCTGCCCTATGTCGAAGCCGCGCGCCTGGGCGGCGCCAGCTGGGGGCGCACCTTGCTGCGCCATATCCTGCCGAACGCCTGGGGCCCGGTGGCGGTGTTGGCCACCCTGGACTTCGGCGCGGCGATCCTTGCCACGGCGGGGCTGAGTTTCCTCGGTTTCGGCGCGGTACCGCCGGCCGCCGAATGGGGCACGCTGATCGCCAACGGCCGGCACTTTCTGATCACCGCCCCGTGGGTGTCCCTGTTGCCCGGCCTGTTCCTGGTGGCCGTGGTGTTCAGCCTCAACCATATCGCCCGTACCTTCGAGGAGACCCAGCGATGAGCGCTTTAGTGGATGTGCGCCAACTCAGTGTCAGCTACCGTTCCGGCGGGCAACTCACCTCGGCCGTCAAACAGCTGTCGCTGGCGATTGCCGAGGGCGAGACCGTGGCGATTGTCGGCGAGTCCGGCTCGGGCAAATCGACCCTGGCCAACGCGATCCTCGGCTTGCTGCCGGACAACGCGCAGATCAGCGGCGGCGAACTGTGGATCGCGGGCAACGACCTGACCCACGCCAGCGAACGCCAGAAGCGCGGCGTGCGCGGTCGCACCGTCGGGCTGGTGCCGCAGGACCCGATGGTCAGCCTTAACCCGACCTTGCGCGTGGGCCAGCAGATCGCTGAAGCGCTGATCCTGGCCCACGGAAAACGCTATCCCGGTGTGGATGCCGACATTGTCGAGCTGCTGCAACAGGTGGGCATCGACAAGCCCGTACTGCGCGCCCGCCAGTACCCCCATGAACTCTCCGGCGGCATGCGCCAGCGCGTGCTGATCGCCATTGCCCTGGCCGGCAACCCGCGCCTGATTATTGCCGACGAGCCCACCAGCGCCCTTGATGTGACCGTGCAGCGCAAGATCCTCGACCACTTGCAACGCCTGGTGAGTGAGCGCGGGATTTCGCTGCTGATCATCACCCACGACCTCGGCGTGGCCACCGACCGCGCCGACCGCATCCTGGTGATGCAGCACGGTGAACTGGTGGAACAGGGCCCGCCCCGGCAGATCCTCGACGCGCCCCGGCACGACTACACCCGCGCCCTGATCGCCGCCGCGCCGGCTTTTGCCAAGCGCCGCGAACCGTTACTGAACCTGGACCCGACGCAGGCGCCGATCCTCAGCCTGCACCACGTCGGCAAGACCTTCGCGCTGCCCAAGGTCAAGGGCGAAGCCAGCACCTTCCTGGCCCTGGAAGACCTGAGCCTGGAGGTTTACCCCGGGCAGACCCTGGCGATTGTCGGCGAGTCCGGCTCGGGCAAGAGCACGGCGCTGCGCATCGCCCTCGGCCTGGAAAAACCCAGCCACGGCCGCGTGCACTTCGAACAGCAGGACATCACCGACCTCAGCTGGCGCGAATTCCGCCCACTGCGCCAGCGTATCCAGCTGGTGCAGCAGAACCCGTTCGCTGCGCTGGACCCGCGCTTGACGATTTTCGAGAGCATCGTCGAGCCGCTGGAATCCTTCGGGCTGCTCAAGGGCGCCGCCCTGGAACAGGCCGCACGCGAACTGATCGGCCGCGTGCACCTGCCCGTCAGCTACCTGGACCGCCTGCCGCGCGAACTCTCTGGCGGGCAATGCCAACGCGTCGCCATCGCCCGCGCCCTGGCGTTGAAACCGGACCTGTTGCTGCTGGATGAACCGGTCAGCGCCCTGGATGTGTCGGTGCAGGCGCACATTCTTGAGCTGCTGGAAGAGTTGCAACGGGAGATGGGGATTGCCTATGTGCTGGTGTCACACGACCTGTCGGTGGTGGCCAACTTTGCGCACCAGGTGTTGGTGTTGCGCCAGGGTCGGGTGATTGAGCATGGCTCGGTGGAGCACATCTTCAACCGGCCGGCGACGGAGTACACCCGCGAGTTGATTGCGGCGATTCCGGGGCGCAAAGCGGCGGCCTGAGGACCGATCCGACTCGGTCAAAAAATGTGGGAGCGGGCTTGCCCGCGATAGCAGTGTGTCAGTCACCGAATGCATCAGCTGACACTCCGCCATCGCGGGCAAGCCCGCTCCCACAGGTACAGTGTTCGGCCTTGGCTGACAGGCACCATCAGTCGGTCACCGCAGCACTCTTGCCCTCCGACATCAAGATCGCCAGCACAATCAGCGCCGCACCGGCGAGCATCCGCCACGAAGGCGCTTCGTGGAACAACCACCAGGCGCAGGCGATGGCGTACACCGGTTCCAGCGAGATGATCATGCCGGCGCTGCGGGCGTTGAGGCCCTTGAGGCTTTTGACGAACAGGGCCTGGGACACGGCGGTGCACAGCACGCCGAGGATGGCCAGGTGGGTCCAGTCAACGGCACCGAGGTCCACTAGGTCAAACACCGCAAACGGGGCCATGATCGCGGCCACCGTCGCGTTCTGCCAGAACACCACTTGCACGCCATTGCGCCCGTCGGTGGCGCGGCGGTTGGTCATGGCCAACAGGGCAAACGACAGCCCTGAAGCCAGGCCCCACAGCAAGCCGACGGTGCCCTGGTTGGCGAGTTCGAACGAGGGCGTCACCAACACCAGGCCCAGGGTCACCAGCAAGAGTAACAGCGCCTCGGCCAGGTGCGGCCGGTCGCGGAACACCGCCATGTCGAGCAAGGTGATAAAGGCCGGAAAACTGGCAAAGCCGAGGGTCGCAACCGCCACGCCACCGACCTTGATCGCAATGAAAAACGTCACCCAGTGTGCGGCAAGCATCAGCCCCGAGAGTGCATAAATCGAGAGTTTCCTGAGGTTCAGGCCGCGCAGCAACGCACGGTCTTGCAAGTGTGCGAACACCGCCAGGGCCAGCAGCGCAAACGCTGCGCGGCCAAAGGTGATCACACTGGCGCTGGCATGGATCAGTGCGCCAAAAATACCGGTCAAGCCAAACAGCAGTGCAGTGATATGGGCAGAAGTAAGGGCAGTACGATAGGCAGTCATGAAAAGAGCTTCGCGAAAACGAGCTGGGCCGTGGACTTCTTATTGTTGACCCGGTTGGAAGAAAGGCGCCTCAATCGCTGCTTGCGTGGAGCTTTGTAGAGAGGCGCCTGGTTTTTTTAGCCTTCGGACGTGTCGATCCAGATGGTCTTGATCTCGGTGTACTGGTCGTGGGCCCAGATCGACTTGTCACGCCCGCCGAAACCGGACTGCTTGTAGCCGCCGAACGGGGTCGAAGCATCGCCCTCGCCGAAGCAGTTGACGGTGACGATACCGGCGCGGATCTCGCGGGACAGCTTGATCGCATGGCGCAGGTTGTCGGTGTACACCGACGCGGCCAGGCCGTAGATGGTGTCGTTGGCCAGGGCGATGGCTTCGTCCAGAGTGGTGAACGTGGTCACGGTCAGCACCGGGCCGAAGATCTCCTCCTTGAACAGCAGGCTATCGGCGCCTACGCCGTCGACCACGGTGGGCTGCACGTAGATACCGTCCTCGGTCTTGCCACCGAAGACCACGCGCAGGTTTTCGTGGCCGGCCTGCACCAGATAGGAGCTGACTTTATCGAAGTGCGCCTGGCTGACCATCGAGCCCAGGCGGTTGTCCGGGTCCAACGGGCTGCCCATCTTCCAGGCCTGCAACTGCACGCCGATGCGCTTGAGCAGCTCATCCTTGACGTCGGCGTGGACGATCAGCCGCGACGAGGCCGAGCAGTTCTCACCCATGTTCCAGAACGAACCGTTGACGATATGCCCCGCCACCAGGTCCAGGTCGGCGACATCGTTCATCACCACGGCGGGGTTCTTGCCGCCCAGTTCCAGGACGATGCGCTTGAGGTTGGACTCGGCCGCGTAGTGCAGGAACAGGCGGCCGGTGTCGGTGGAGCCGGTGAAGCTGACCATGGTCACGTCCATGTGCCGGCCCAACGGCTCGCCGACTTCACGACCGCCGCCAGACACCACGTTGAACACGCCATCCGGCACACCAGCCTGGGACGCCAGTTCGGCCACGCGCAAGGCGGTCAAGGTGGTTTCCTTGGCCGGCTTGACGATGATCGAGCAACCGGCCGCCAGGGATGGCGCGATTTTCCAGGCGAGCATCAGCAGCGGGAAGTTCCACGGCAGCACCAGGCCGACCACGCCGATGGCTTCGCGCACCACCAGGGTCAGGGCGTCGTGGCCCACCGGCGCGGTGTTGTCGTAGATCTTGTCGATCAGCTCGGCGTGCCAGCGGATCATGTGGATGGTTTCCGGCACGTCGGTCAGTTGGCACTCGCGCACCGGCTTGCCGCTGTCCAGGCTTTCGAGCACGGACAGTTCGTGGGAATGCTGCTCCAGCAGGTCGGCAAAACGCAGCAGGACTTTCTTGCGCGTGCCCGGGCTGAGCTTGTGCCAGCGGCCGTCGTCGAAGGCCTCCTTGGCCGACGCCACGGCAACGTCCACGTCGGTGCTGTTGCACGCGGTGATTTCAGCCAGCACTTCACCGGTGGCCGGGTTGGTGGTGGTAAAGGTGTTGCCCGACACCGAGGTGTAGGGCGCGCCGTTGATAAAGGACGTGGTGGGGAACTGGATATCCTGGGCGATGGCCGCGTATTCGGCGGCGCTGAGCAGATGGGTCATCATGCACCTCCTTTGATGCGCGCGACGTCGCGCTTGAGGTTGGTGATCACGGTTTCCAGCGCTTGTTTTTCGTCTTCGAACAGCGGTTGCAGCGGTGCACGCACGCTGCCAGTGCGCAGGCCGCTGAACGCGCAACCGGCCTTGATCGCCTGGACGAATTTACCGCCTTCGAGGAAGTCCATCAGCGGCATGAAGGCGCTCATGATCTTGCGGCCTTTGTCGAAATCTTTTTCGATCACGCAGGCTTCGTACAGGGCGATGTGTTCGTGCGGCACGAAGTTGGAACCGGCACACACCCAGCTGCGCGCGCCCCAGGCGAAGAATTCCAGGGCCTGGTCATCCCAGCCGCAGGACAGCGCGATGTGCGGGTAGTGGGTGGCCAGGCGGTGGACCTGAGCCATGTCGCCCGAGCTTTCCTTGATGGCCACGACGTTTTTCGAGGCGCTGACGGCCTTGAAGTATTCGTCGCCCATGCTCACGCTCATGCGGCCCGGGTAGTTGTAGAGCATGATCGGCAGGCCGGCGGCCTGGTCCACGGCCAGGGCGTGGATGGCGTTTTCCTGTTCGGTGGGCAGCGCGTACGGCGGCGAACCGACGAGGATCGCGTCGGCCTTGATGGCGCGGGCGGCCTTGGCGTATTCCACCGAGTCTTCAGTGCGGATGGCGCCGGTGCCGACGATCAACGCGACGCGGTTGCCGATGACTTCCTTGGCGTGGGCCGCGAGGTCGATGCGCTCCTGGGACGTGTGGGCGTAGTACTCGCCGGTGGAGCCGCCGATGATGATGCCGTGTACCTTGGATTCGATCAGGTATTCGAGCACGTCAGCGAAGGCTGCGTTGTCGATCTGGCCGGTGGCGGTCAATGGGGTGATTGCCGGGGTGTAGATGCCTTCAAATTTCATGGGTGTTTCTCCAACAGTTAAAGTGGTGTGTTTTTCGCTCAGCTGCTCAAGGCCGCTGCGTCCCGCAAGTTCAACGAGCGTGTTTCCGGGGCCATGGCCCAGGCGGCGGCCAGGCCGATAAAGGTCACGCCGGCGGCGACGTACATGGTGTTGCCGATGCCAATCGAGGTCAGCGACAGCGGCACCAGGTAGGTGCCCACGGCGGCGCCAACCCGCGACAACGAGGTGCCGATGCCGACGGCAAAGGCGCGGATTTCGGTGGGGAACAATTCATTCGGGTACACCAGTTGCAGCACCTGGGCGCCGCCGATGAACACGGCGTAGGCGCCGAACAGGCACAACACCAGCAATTCATGGCTGTTGGAAAACGCCGCCAGCAGCAACAGCGCTAGGCCCGACCAGAGGAAGCTGTGGATCAGCATGCTGCGCCGGCCGATGGTGTTGATCAGCCGGGTGGCGAGGATGCAGCCGACCACAAAGAGCAGCGTGATGAACATCGAGCCGTAGGAGGCCCACTCGCCTTTCAGGTTGAGGGCTTGCAAGACTTTGGGGGCGAAGGCGTAGACGGCGAACACCGGGATGATCGAGCACGACCAGAACACCGAGACAAAGAACAGGCGCTGGCCGTAACCCGAGCGCAGCAGGTCGCGGAAGGTCATCTTGCGCTCGTCCGGCTGCTCCGGCAGATCGCGCAGCGAATAGTGCGCGCCGTAGACACGCTTGATCACCTGCTCGGCCTCGGCGTCGCGGCCTTTGCTGAGCAGCCAGCGCGCCGATTCCGGGGTGCCCAGGCGCAGCCCAAACAGCACCAGGCCGATCACCGCCGCACTGGCCAGCGCGTAGCGCCAGGCGTCGTCGGCGCCGCTGTTGATGATGGCGTTGCCGACCACATAGGCAAACGCCGCACCGGCGAACCACAGGATGGTCAGCGCGGCGAGCCGTGGCCCGCGTTGTTTCTTCGGCAGGAACTCCACCAACAAGGAAGTGGCCACCGGGTATTCGATACCTACGGCCAGGCCAATAATGAAACGGAACAGGAACAGTGCCCAGGCGGACTCAACCCAGAACTGCGCCAGGGAACACACAATAAATAACGACGGGCCAATGAAATAAACTTTCTTGCGCCCCAACTTATCGGTCAACCAACCGCCGATAAAACCGCCAAAGAACACGCCAATCAAGGCCGATGCGGCAATCAAACCCTGCCAGAACTCGGTCAGTTGCAAGGCATCGGTGATCTGCAACATGGCGATCCCGATAATGCTTAAAACATAACCATCGACAAATGAACCCCCGCCCGAACGGGCCGTGAGTACACGGTGAAAGTTATTAAGAGGTACATCCTCAACTGAGGCATTCGGACTTGTCATTATTATCTCCTACTTCGCTTCGTTCATTCGCCGGGGTACAACGCACACTTGAAATCCAGGCGAATGAAAGCCGTCTCAATCAGAAACCGCAGTCGTTGAAACGCCTGCTGTTGTCCAATCAATAGATTAAGTTCGGTGTTACTGCGCTTACGTAGTGCGGGTCAGCTTTCCTGGCCGGCGCGGCTTTGTCCCCATAACAAGTTCATGTTTACACCCGCTGATAACAGCGGCTCCGGTGGGTTTCTGCTGGGGCCCGGGGACGTCAACAGGAAGTCCACCAGGTGATTGCTTTTGCCCGCCAGCCACTCGGCCAGCAAGGTGCCGGTGACGGTGCCGCGGGTTACGCCCAGGCCGTTGCAGCACAGGGCGCCGTAGACGTTTTTGGCCAGCTCGCCGAAGTGCGCCATGTGGTTGCGCGACAGGCTGAGGGAGCCGCCCCAGGTGTAGTCGAAGGTGACGTCGCGGTGCAGCGGGAAGCGCCGGTCGAAGGATTCTTTGTGGCGTTTCACAAAACGTTGCAGGTATTTGGGGTTGCTGCGCCCGTCGGCGTTGTAGCTGAAGCTGTTGCGCACCAGCAAACGGTTGTCCACGGTGCGGCGCAGGGTGGTGCCGAACGGGTCGGCGGGGATCACGCCCCAGAACGGGTCGCCGCCCAGGCGCGCCTGCTCGTCTTCGCTCAGTGGCCGGGTCAGGCTGGCGTAGGTGAAGATCGGCAGCATGCGGCTTTTGAGGAAGCCGAAGCTCATGGCGAAGGCGTTGTTGGTGAGCACCAGCTTGTCGGCGATGATGCGGCCGTTCTTGTGGATCAGCACGGTTTTGTCGCCGTACTCGACGGCGGTGATCGGGGTGTTTTCGTAGAGGGTGACGTTGGCCGGCAAGGTGTCCGCCAGGCCTTTGACCAGCGCCGCCGGCTGCACCAGCGCGGTGCCCGGGGTGAACAGTGCCTTGCGGTAGAAATCGGTGCCGATGCGGCTGGGCAAGTCAGCGGCGTCGATCACCTGATAGGCCTGGCCAAGCTTGTCGAGGCCACGGCGGTAGGCGTCCAGCACGGCAATGCCACGGTCTTCGATAGCCGCCTGGTACTTGCCGCAATCGCGCCACTGGCAGTTGATGCCGTGCTGCTCGACCAGCGCGCGCAGCATGGATTGCCCGGCGAGGTTGAGTTCCATGCTGATCCTGGCGGTGGCGATGTCGCCGATATAGTCTTCGGCGCCGATGTCGTGGGGCAAGTCGATGGCAAAGCCTGCGTTGCGCCCGGAAGCGCCGTAGCCGACTTCCTGGGCTTCGATCAACACGATCTCGTCATCCGGGAAGTTCAGCGCCAGTTGGCGCGCCGCCGCAAGGCCGGTGAACCCCGCGCCGACCACGGCCCAGCGCGTGGCGCTGATACCGCTATGACGCGGGCGTGCCACACGCGGCGGGCTCAGGTGGAACCAGCCACAGGTTGAATCGTCTGCCGGGGTGTTTCTGATGAGTGCCATTATTCGCGACCTGGGTTCTTTTATAGTTGTTAGAGCTAACAGCTACCCGTCTGCATCGCGTCACTTCGGCCTGCATCAAAAGGTCAAAGCGTAAGCGCTACATCCAGGCCTTCGGGGGCCGCGTACTCGGACATCCGCCGACGGGACAGTTCGAGGTGGGCCTTCACGATTTCCCCGGCCAAGACCGGATCGTGGTGTTCGATTGCGCTGATCATGTCGTCATGCTGCTGGGCGGCCACTTCCAGGTCTTCCTGCATGTCCACCGTGGTCGGGTGGCGGTAGAAGATCTTGCCCAGACGGGCGTGGTCGATCAGCAAGCGCTGCAAGCTCGGCATCAGGTAGGCGTTGTGCGCCATCTTGCCGATTTGCAGGTGGAACTCGTCGTTGTACAACACCCGGTTCTCAACATCCTTTTCCTCGATGGCGGTCCGGAACAGCGCCTGGATGCGCTTCAATTCCACCACTTCGGCCGGGGTTGCGTGGGAACAGGCCAGTTGCGTCGTCGCGATGTAAATCAGCGGCGCCGCGAGGAAAAAACTGCGCAGCGACTGGTAACTCATCGCCGAGACCCGCGCGGCACGGTTGGCTTCCAGGTCGATGTACCCTTCCGCCGCCATTTGCCGCATCAGTTCACGTACCGGTGGGCGCGACAAACCGAACTCATCACACAGCGCCAACTCGTCCACTACGGCACCCGGTGCCAGTTCCATGCTGAGGATGCGGCGGCGCAGCGCCTCACCCAATACCGCCTTGCGGTCAATGCTGGGCTCGACCGGAGCCGGCGTAGTGAGTTCTTTGGTAGCCATGGTGAAACCTTCCTAAGTAGTAAGTGCACACGGTCTACTACCTGTATTCGCACTATAAAACAACAAAATACTTTGTGTCTACAATTAAAATACACAACATAAACATCAAGCAAAGCCCCGCTCCTGTGGGGCCATACGGCTATTTGACCAGGCGAATTTCCTTGGACGGACGATGGCCGAAATAGGCGCTGTAGCACTTGCTGAAATGGCTGGGCGAGACAAACCCACAGGCCACCGAGACCTCGACGATGGTCAGCGAGGTGTGCTGCAACAAGCGCCGCGCCTCGGTGATGCGCAGGTCCATGTAGTAGCGCTGCGGCGAGGTACCCAGTTGCTCCTTGAACAGCCGCTCGATCTGCCGTCGCGAGCGCCCGGCATACAGGCACAGGTCCTCCATTTGCAGCGGCTCTTCGAGGTTCACGTCCATCAGGTTGATCACCTCGCGCAACGGCCCGCTGACCGAGACACTCAACAGCGGCTTGGCCCGCCGAAAACGCGAAGCCTCGAACGCGAGGATGTCCTCGATGCCATCGGTGAGGGTCTTGCCGTGCAGGCCGCGGATCCACTCCAGCGCCATATAAAAGGCACCAGTCGGACTCGATGCCGTGAGGCGATTGCGATCCACCACATAGGCTTCGCTGGTGACATGACTGAGCCGCGCAATCTCCGCCAGCGCCGGGCGGTGCTCGGGGTGAATCGCACAGCGATAGCCCTCCAACACCCCGGCCCGGCCGAGAAACCAGGCACCGTTCCAGATGCCCGCCAAGGCAACACCCTGCTCCGCCGCAGCGCCCAACAACAGGCTCAGCTCATCGTTGTAGCGCAGCGGCGTGCGGTAGCCGCCGCAGATCACCAGCACGTCGAGTTGCAGCACCGCGTCCAGGCTCAGGCGCGCATCGGGCCGGATCACCAGGCCCAGGTCGCTGACCACTTCATCAAACGCCAGGCCAAAGGTTTGCGTCGCAAACGACTCGGGCCGGATCAGGTTGGCGGTGACGATCGTGTCCAGCGCCTGGGTAAAGGCCGGCAGCGAAAAATGCTCCAGCAGCACAAAACCCGCCCTCGCCTTGCGCACCTCCTGGCCTGGATGATCGTTGAGATAACGCAGGTTCTTGCACTGCATGACATCGCTGAATTGGCGTCGCGCTACCACTTCACGTCCGCCGTGCCTGGCGCTGCAAGGCGCCGCGTGACAAGCGATCAAGCAACAGCGCCACCGCGACAATCGCCAGCCCGGCACGCAAGCCCAGGCCCATTTCCATGCGGGTCAGGCCGCGCGTCACTTCCGCGCCCAGGCCGCCCGCGCCGACCAAGCCGGCCAGCACCACCATCGCCAGCGACAGCAGGATGCATTGGTTCAGCCCCACCAGCAGCGTCGGCGCCGCCGTGGGCAATTCGATCTTGAACAGGATGTGCCGCGGGGAAGCGCCCATGGCCTGGCCCAACTCCAGCAAGTCCTTGGGCAGTTGCTTGAACGCCAGGGTGGTCAGGCGCAGCATCGGCGGGATGCCATAGACGATGGTGGCGATAATCGCCGGCACGCGCCCCAGGCTGAACAGCATCACTGCCGGGATCAGGTACACCCACGGCGGCACCGTTTGCATGATGTTGAGGATCGGCAGCAGCGCCGCATCCACGCGCTTGACCCGCGCCGCGAGGATGCCCAGCGGGAACGCCACGCTGACCGAAATCAGCACCGCCACCGAGACCAGCGCGATGGTCTGCATCGATGCCACCCACAGCCCGGCAAACAAACAGAACGCCAACATCAAGCCGGCGAATACGGCCACGCGCCAGTTGGCTAGCACCCACGCCAGCAGCACCACGATGGCAATCAACCCATAGGCATGGGGCGCGAGCAGCGCGGTCTCGATGGCGCCGAGGGTGGCTTCGATGATCTTGCTGATTAGCACGAACACACCGTGCAGGTTGGCATTCAGCCAATCAATCGCCGGCGCCAGGAAGGCACCGGGGGAGAAACGAAAGTCCGTCAGGTTCATTGGCTGGCTCCGGTGCGCGATTCAGCGGCGCTTTGGGCGAGGCGGTCGAGGATCATGGTGAGGATGACGATGGCCAGCGCGGCATTGATCGACTTGGCGATATCCAGGGTGCGCACCGCGCCGTAGATGGCTTCACCCAGCCCGCCGGAACCGACGATCCCGGCGATCACCACCATGCCGAACGCCATCATCAAGCTTTGGTTCACCCCCGCCATGATGCTCGGCATGGCGAACGGCAAGCGGATCTTGAAGAACATCTGCAGGCCGGTGACGCCGCTGGCGTCGCCCAGTTCGACGAACTCCTTAGGCGTCATGCGGATGCCCAGCGAGGTCAGGCGCAAGGCCGGTGGCACCGCGACAATAAAGGTCGCCAGCAACGCCGTCGCCGGGCCGTAGCCGAGCAAGGCGATTGCCGGCAGCAGGTAGATGTACGGCGGCAGGGTCTGCACCAGGTCCAGGCAAGGGTCGACCACGCGGTCGAACGCCGGCGCCAGCCCGGCCAACACGCCCAACGGTACCGCCACCAGCAGGGCCAGCAACGTGGCCGTGAGCACCAGCGCGAGGGTGCTGACGGTCTCGGGCCACAGGCCGATAAAGCTGCACAGCAGCAAGGCCAGCGCCGACAACACGGCAAACCGCAGCCCGACCATGCGCCAGCCCAACAGGCCGATCACCAGGGCGATCACATAGAACGGCGGCGCGGCGATGCACCACAGCACGCCCTTGAACACGCCGTTCAGCGCGGTGTTGACGGCTTCAAAGAAGAACTCGCCGTTGTCCTGCAACCACATCAGGCCCGCATCCACGGCAGCGTCGAACTGGGCGGAAAAATCCGGGGTCGTCATGGCGTGGTCTCCAGCACCGGCGCCACGGCGTGGGCGTCGTTGGGGATGCCTTGCACGCCACGCAGCAGATCCTTGGCCGTGATGATACCGACCACCACGCCGTGCTCGACCACCGCCAGCGGTTCCAGCTCGGCGCCGATGGTCAGGCCGATCAAGGCGTCGATGTCGGTATCGGGCGAAGTCTGCGGCAACCGCGAAAAATCGCACAGCGGGAAGGCCTGGCGGTACGCCGCGATGGGCGTCATCACCGAATGGGCCTTGACCAGATGCAAGCGCGAGATGCCCGCGACGAATTCGGCGACATAGTCGTCGGCCGGGTTCAGCACGATGTCTTCGGCGGTGCCGACCTGGATAATCACCCCGTCCTTCATGATGGCGATGCGATCACCGATGCGGATCGCCTCTTCCAGGTCGTGGGTGATAAACACGGCGGACTTGCCCAGCTCTTTGGTGAGCTGGCGGAATTCGTCTTGCAACTGGCGACGGATCAACGGGTCGAGCGCGCTGAACGGCTCGTCCATCAGGATGATCTCCGGGTCGGCGGTCAACGCCCGCGCCAGGCCGACACGCTGTTGCATGCCGCCCGAGAGTTCGCTGGGGTAGCGCGCGGCCCAGTCGGTCAGCCCGACCTTGGCCAGCGCACGTTCCGCCACCTTGTAGCGCTCGGCCTTGCCGACGCCCTGCACTTCCAGGCCGAACGCGGTGTTTTCCAGCACGGTGCGGTTGGGCAGCAGCGCCACGCTCTGGAACACCATGCCGATGTTCTTGGCGCGCACATCACGCAACTGCGCAGGCGACAACGCCGACAAGTCCTGGCCCTTGACCAGCACCTTGCCGGCGCTGGGGGTGATCAATTTGTTGAGCAAGCGGATCAGGGTCGATTTGCCACTGCCGGACAACCCCATGATGCAAAAAATCTCACCGCGGCGAACCTGCAGGCTCACATCCGACACCCCAACCACGCAGCTGAAATCCTGCAAGACCTGGGTTTTGCCAAGGTCCTTGTGGACGACGGCGTCCATCGCCGCCTTGGCGTTCTGACCAAAGATTTTCCAGACCGACTGGCAATCCACAAGCACTTCGTTGGTGTCTATTTTGACCGTTGTCATTGCTAAGCCTATTGAACCAGTCGGGCTGGTTTTTCTAATGGATCAGAACGCGTTGTCCGTACCTGGCAGTGGCAAAAATGCAGCGAAGATTATTGTTTGATATTGGCCCAGCGCTTCATCAGGTCGGCATGGTTGTCGGCCCAGCTGGAGACGGCCTGGTCCATGGTCTGGCCATCCTTGACCGCACCGTTGATCGCGGTGATATCGGCCAGGGGCACGTAGACGCTGGCGATGACTTCACGGGCATGGGGGTTTTCGGCGGCGAAACCTTTGTGGCCGATCCAGTAGTAGGCTTGCGGCGGGGCAAAGGAGCCTTTGGGGTCCTTGAGGAACTTGAGGTCGAACTTCTGCGCCATCCACGACGGTTCCCAGATGGTCACGGCGACCCACTCTTTACGGTCAACGGCGGACTTGAGGGCGGCGGTCATCGCGGCGGTACTGCCTTCGAGCAGTTGCAGCTTGAAGCCGTAGTCCTTCACCGCTTTGTTGGCATCGCTCATCAGGCCCGAACCCGGCTCGATGCCGATGATCTTGCCGCTGAACTTGTCGGCGTTGTCGTTGAGTTGCTCCAGCGAGTCGATATCGACGTACTTCGGCACGGCGATAGCCTGGTACAGGCCGTAGGAAACCGGCGAGAGTTTTTCCAGGCGATTCTTGTTCTTGTTCCAGTAATCCTGGGTGGCGTAGTCGGTCTGCGACGCCAGGACTTGCACATCACCCTTGGTCAACGCGGCATATGCAATGCCGACCTCGGAGAACTCGACCACCTTGACGGTGTAGCCGGCGTTTTCCAAAACCTTCTTGGTAATGCCGGTAATAGGGGTCAGGTCTTCCCACGACATGGTGCCGACGGTGATGGTTTTTTCTTCGGCCTGCACCGGAAGCGTCACCAACCCCACTAACGCAACCGCACAAACGGTTTTCCAAAATGTCTTCATGGCATGCCTCGATCTACGTTGTAGTTATAGTTTCAAACCTCCAGGGATGGAGGTCGGTGTGATGGGACAACAAGGAAATTCGGCACCGCAAAGGCGGCTGGGTGAAGCCAGACTGGCATGGGCAAAAGGGTCGGTCAATAGGATGTATTTTCTCTGTATACATATAGAATTCAGATAAAACACAATTGATATTATATTTTTCCGTTTTAATTCAACCGCTTAACCGCAGGTGTTAAAAAACCGACAGGTCGCTCTCAGGAAAGTCGTGGGTCGTTTTTGGAATGCTGTCTTGCCGGCAAAAGTGGGTGAAGGCGCTGCACCGGACACATCCCAGGCAAAAAAAAAGCCACTCGTACGAGTGGCTGTTTTTTGCGGCTTACGGGTCAATCGTGACCCGCACCGGCCTTGAAGCTCGACGGATTGATCCCGAACTGCTTGCGAAACGCCGTCGCAAAATGGCTGGCGTTCGCATAACCCAGGTCCGACGCCACCCGCATCACCGACGCCTCGCCTTCCATCAAGCGACTACGCGCCTGGGCCATGCGCGCTTGCTGGAACACGCCGTACACGCTGTTGGCAAACAGCTGGCGAAAGCCCCGCGTCAATTTCGGCTGGCTCATCCCGGCCTCCCGCGCCAGCGCTGGCAGGCTGGGCGCCTTGCCCAGGTCCGCGAGCAAATACTCGCGGGCGCGCAGCAGGCGTTGGCGGTCGAGGGGGCTGAGGCGGCAGGTGCAAGCGAGATTGCGCCGGGCTTGCAGGAACAGGCTCACCAGCGTGACGCTCTGGCCGTACAGCCACAGGCTGCTGCGCGGCTGGGACAGGTCCATGGCGTTGCACAGCAGGTGCGCGGTGGCGCTCATTTCGCCGCTGCGGTAGCCGTCGAGGAAGCAATGCTCACAGGCCAGCGCACTGCCCAGGATCGGATCAATCTCCACGTCCCACTGGGCCAGCAACTGCGGGTTGATCATCACGGTGATGTTGTCGATCTCCCCCTGCTGGTGATACAGGCCCTCGCGGCTGCGCCCGAAGCTGATGCTGCCGGCGCCTTCGTTGATCGCATGGCGTGTGTGCCGGCGGCCGTCGTGGAAGCTGCAATGGGCCTTGCCCTTGAGGCGATGGGTGAAGCTGAAGTGGATGCGTTCGCTGTCGTCCTGCAACGGCAGCTCCACCGCCTGCGCAAACGTGCTTTGCCAGCGCACGATGTCCAGCCCGCCGTGCAAGGTCACGCGGGTGACCCGGCACTGGTTGCCGGGGCCGAATTCGCCGCGATAGCCGTTGGCAATGATCTGCGAGACCGGCGTGGGCGCCTGAACAGCTGACATCGTTGAATCTCCCTGCTGACCGGATACGGCTCGAATCAGACCACATCGGGGTAGAGTCGCGCAATTGATAATCACTAGCATCTTGGCCGTTATCGCGACTCTCCAAAATCCTCAGCCAAGGCCCCATCATGTCGACTCGCCGACTCACGCAAAGTAGTTACACTATAACAATAGCTATCAGTTTGACACTCAGTCATTACGTCTACGCCGAAGCGGTGCAACTGCCCGCCTCCACCGTCACCGCACGCATGACGCAGGAAGACCCCAAGGACGTGCCCATCAGCCTCAGCGTGATCAGCGGCGAACAGCTGCGCGTGCAACGCCTGGACACCCTGGAAAGCGCCCTGCGCAACACCGCCGGGGTCAGCGTCAACTCGTCCGGTGGGCCGAATGACTTCAACGTGCTGATCCGTGGCGTGGGCTCGCTGTACCAGATGTCGATGGATGACAGCTCCGTCGCGTTCAACATTGATGGCGTGCCGGTGTCGTCGCGCAGCCTGGGGTTCGAGACCCTGGACGTGGAGCGCATCGAAGTGCTCAAGGGCCCGCAAGGCACGCTGTCCGGAGCGATCGGCCAGGCCGGCGCGGTGAACATCACCACCCGCCAGCCGACCCGCGAACTACAAGGTTATGTGCGCGGCGAAGTCGGCCAGCAAGGCCAGTTCCTCAGCGAAGGGGCCATCGGTGGCCCGATCAGTGACCAGCTCAGCGGGCGCCTGGCCGTGCGCAGTGCGGGCTACGACAGCTGGATCGACAACGACCAGAACAACCAACCGCTGACCAAGCCGCGCAACGAAGCCTTCCGTGGCAGCCTGCTGTGGGACGTCAGCGACGACACCCACGTGCTGTTCAGCGCCGAGCGGCAAAAGACCAAGCGCGCCACCAACTCCCTGGTGCTGCGCCCCTACGGCAGCGACCCGAGCCTGGATCTCAGTCCCGGCCTGTTCGATGACAACTACAAGACCACCGAGCGTTATGCGATCAAGCTCGATCACGATTTCGCCAACAGTCGCCTGACCTCCACCACCGCCACCAGCACCGCTGATTTCGAAGGCCTGATCGCCTACGACAGCAAGCTGATGGGCGCCCTCTACGGCACCCCGAGCGAGTTCTGGGTGGTGGATAAATCCTTCGAGCGCAGCTGGAGCCAGGACGTGCACCTGAGCGCCCTGCCCGACGCGGACGTGTTCTGGGTCACCGGCCTCGCCGCCACACGCAACGAGCGCAGCTACGACACGCCGCGCAATACCTACGGCACCTCCGGGGCGAAGTTCCGCGATTTCACCACGACCACCTATGCGGGCTATGGCGAAGCCACCTTCCCGCTGACCGAACGCCTGAAGTTGACCACCGGCTACCGCCATTCCTGGGACCGCAAGACCTATGACGGGCAGTATTTCGCCGGCAGCGACGCGGTCAACGATTCGCGCAAACTCACCGACCACTACGGCACCGGCCGTGCGGCCCTGAGCTACGCCATCAGCCCGCAGACCAATGTCTATGTGCAGTTGGCGCGGGGCTATAAGTCCGGTGGGTTCAATGACTACGCCTCGCAGGTCAGTGACAGCCAACCGTACAAGGCCGCCGTCAGCAAAACCGCCGAGCTGGGCTTCAAGAGCGAGACCGCCGACCGCCGTGGCAGCCTCAATGGCGCGCTGTTCTTCACCCGCGTCCACGACGACCACCTGCTCGGCTACGACGCCGCCACCTTTGCCACCAACGCGTTCAACGCCGACACCCGCACCCGGGGTGCCGAACTCGAAGGCAGTTGGCACTTCGACCACGGCCTGACCCTGGCCGCCAGCGCCACCTACCTTGACGCCAAGATCACCAGCGCGGTGCTGGGCATCCAGGCTGGCGACGTCAACGCCGGCAACCGCACCCCCGACGTGCCGCGCTGGAGCGGTAACTTCAACGCCAGCTGGAAACACCCATTGGGCAGCGTCGCCAGCCTCGGCGACACCACGTTGAACACCAGCCTCAACTACCACCTGGTGGGCGAACGCGCGGCCGATCCACAGAACCATTTCAACCTGGACAACTACGAGAAACTCGACCTGCGCGCCGGCCTCGAAAGCCGCTTCGGCGAGGTGTATGCCTTTGCCGACAACCTGCTGAACCAGACCTACGACACCTACGGTTTCTACAGCGACCCGGTGGCCTATGGCGCCCCGGCGCGCCGCCGCACCCTGGGCGTCGGCTACACCTATCAGTTCTGAATAAACCGGGGAGCCGGCGTGCCGACTCCCCGCGCCTCAAAACGCGTAGCTGTAACCCACCCCCGCCGAGCGCCCGCGTGCCGGCATACCGGTCAGCACTGAGTCGGTCGAGTAGGTACCGTACAGGTCATACCGCGCATCCAGCAGGTTGTCGCCCCACAGGTAGATTTCCGAACCGCCGCTTTCCAGGCCCAGGTGCAGGTCCAGCTTGGCGTAGCCCTTGAGGTCATAGTGATTCTGCGCGTCGGCCGGGCGGTTTTTCTGCACGCGGTAGTTGAGCAAGGTGTTCAGCCGTGGCGCTGGCAGGCCCAGCAGGTTCGGCAAGTCGCGCGTCCAGGCCATACTGAAATTGCCACTCCACAGCGGCACATCCGGGACACGGCTGCCAGCGGCCACATCGCCGCCGGAGACGCCCGGCGCATCAGAAGTCACCACCGCATTGGTGTAGCTCACGGCACTGCCCAGGGTCAGCTCGTCGTTCACATGCCAGGTCGTGGACAGCTCGGCGCCCTTGCTGCGGGTGTCGGCATTCACCGCGCTGACGGCCAGGCTGGTGAAGTCGTACCCAAGCAAATGGTCATCGGCGACACGGGTGATAAACAACGCGCCTTCCACACTCAGCGCACCGCCGGCACTTTCATGCTTGAAGCCCAGTTCGGCGGCATTCACTTTGGCTGCTTTGTACGGCTCGCTGTCCTTGACCGAGGTGGCGTAATCGTTGAACCCCGCCGACTTGTAGCCACGCGACACCACGGCATACAGGTTGGTCTGCGCGGTCAACGCATAGGCCAAGGCCACGCGGCCGGTGCTGTAGTGGTCTTGCAGTTGGCGGCTGTCGCCGGTCACCGCGCCGCCACTGGCGTAGTCAGCGCCGTAGGTCTTGCGGTCCCAACTGTGGCGCAGGCCGGTGGTGAGCTTCCAGCGCTCGGCAAGCGGCACGGTGATCTCGCCATAGGCCGCGTAGCTGTTGGTAGTGAAATCGCGCTGTTGCCAGGAGCCGTTGGTGAAGTTGTCCGAATCGAAACTGCGCTCGGACCGCGCCAGGTTCACCCCGCCGACCCAGAACACCTCGGCGTCCGGCAAGGAGCCCAGGCGCAGGTCCTGGCTCCACACTTGCTCGCGGGCCGTGTCTTCGATCAGGTATTCGAACGGCGCACCGTAGAGCGCGCGGGTGATGTTGCGGTCGTAGCCTTTGACCGCATTGAAATCGGTGCGGGTATAGGCGCTGATCGAGGTGAGTCGCGCCTGCGCCAAGTCGTGGTTGAGTTCGAAGGAGTAGCGCTCGTTGGTCTTCTGGTTGCCGTCAAACACGCCGGGGGTGTAGTCCAGGCTCGGGCGGTTGCCGAACGGGCGCAGCATTTCCAGCCCGGCGTAATGCTCGGCGCGTTGGCGCTCGGCCACCAGCAGGCCGCTGGTGCCGCTGTCGTTGTCCCACAGCAGGCTGCCGCGCAGGGCCAGGTCGCGGGGACGGGTCAACGGGTCGCCGTCTTGCTGGTCATCGACCCAATTGTCAAAGCCCGAGCGGCGCACGGCGATGCGCCCGGCCAAGGTGTCGGTCAATGGCCCGCCCAGCGCGCCCTCGGTCATGAATTGGCCTTGCTGGCCGACTTCGCCGCGCACATAGCCTTGCCCATCGCGGGTCGGCTTGCGCGTGGTGACGTTGATCGCGCCGGCCTCGCTGTTGCGCCCCAGCAACGTGCCCTGGGGGCCCTTGAGCACTTCCACTTGCTGCACATCCAGGGTGGCCATGGCCGCGTTGCGCACCGACATCGGCACGCCGTCCACATTCAGCTGCACCGAGCCGTCATCCATGCTCATCTGGTTCAGCGAACCGACACCGCGGATGCGCACGTTGGCATCGTTGGCGCCGCCCCACGAATTGACGTCCACCCCCGGGGTGGCGCGCAGTGCGTCTTCGAGGGTGCGCAGGCGCCGGGTCTCCAGGGCCTGGCCGTCGAGCACCGACAGGCCGAACGGGATGTCCTTGGCGCTCTCCTGATGCAGCCGCGCGCTGACCGTCAGCGGCGCCAGCTCGAGGGTCTCGGGGCTCGGCAGATAGTCGGCGGCAAACGCGCTGCACATCTGGCTGGACAGGGCCAGGGCCAAGGCTTGAGTGAGCACGTTGGCGCGCCAGCCTGGCGGTCGGTGCAGGGGTTTGAGGGTCAATTGGGCAGGCATGTAGAACTCCAGGGATAAGGGTTTCAGGACATTCATCGCGGTGTTCCCCAGCGCTGGCGCGCCTGGGTCACCACGGCTTCCGAGGGCGCGCCGAGCAGGCCCTGGATCGAAACGGGCCATCCCTGGCCAGTGCGCACGGCGGCAGTCATTGCCAGCAGTTGTTCGGGACTTTGGCGGGCGACCCAGTCGAGGCTGGCCAGCGGCGCATAGAACGCAGCCCAGCCTTCTGCACGGGCGTTGGCCAGGGTGCCGACGGGCTCGCCGTCGCTGCCCAATGCGCGGGTCAGGTCATCGGCCATCAGCGCGATCAAAGCGGCGCGGGCCTGTGGACCGTCCACCTCGCCCACACACAGCAAGCCCACGGCGCCGGCCACGCCTTGACTGAGCCACACATGCCCCGGTTGTTCGCGCAGATCGCTGGCACTGAGCAGTTGTTGGCGGGCCAACAGTTCGGCGATCTGTGCACGCCGCGCCCAGCGCCCGACGCCGCTGGCCGCCACGTCCCAGTGAGGTGTCTGGGCCAGCAGCAGGTGCGCATTGCTCAGGCGACTGGCGCCCATGCCGCTGGGCCACTGGCTCAATTCGCTGACGGTCGGGCTTGCGCCCAGGCGCTGGGCCACGCACGCGGTCATCGCCGTAAGGTCCTCGCGCACTTCGCGGGCGGTGTGCTGGCGGCTGGCATCGGCCAGCACCTGCACACCGTCGAGGTGTTGGGCCGAGGCCAGTGGCGTCAGGCGGTAAGCGAAGTCCAGGGGATGCTGGCTGTGGCCGCTGAACGGCTGCCCATCCAGGCTGATCGTCCATTGCCAATCCCCGGCCGGGGCCACGGCTTGCGCCGCCACGGCCGCGCCCATCGGTAACACCGGCATCAGCGCGGGCAACCCGGCGGCAATGCGTTGCGCGGGGGCACGCAAGGCGCGCTCCGGGTCCAGGCCCAGGCGCGGCAGCACCCGGCGCGCTTCCAGCCACGTGGCCTGGGGTGTCAGCCACAGGCCGTCACCGTCGGCGGGCCAACCGCTGGCGCTGAGCGTCCAGTGCAACGTCACGCGGCACCCTGCCATCGCACACGTACCCAAGGGGATGCGCAGGTGGTCGCTGGCCTGATCGACGGCGACCGCTTGGCCCATGACACTGGCGCCGGTCACGTGCAAACCCCGTGGCAGTTCGGCGTCCAGATGGCCGTTGGCGGCGATCACCCGGTCCAGGCGCCACTGCCCTTGCACCTGGCGACGCACGCTGTCGATCTGCACCTGCACCTGTCCACCGGCGACTTGCCACGCGCCGGCATCGGCCAGCCAATGCTGTTCCCAGGCGGCACGTTCGGCCAACTCGTCGGCGCTGGAGCGGTAATCACCCTGCTCCACCAGGTGGCGATGCAGCAACACACCGCTGCCGAGCAGGCCCAGCACGCCCAGCGCCAGCAGCGCCGCGGGCACACGTCCCATGCCACGGGGCGCAAACGAGGCCGCCACCGCCACCATCACCCCACACCCCGCCAGCTTCCAGCCCGCCAGCGTCGCCAGGTACGGCCACCACGGCGCCCAGCCGGTCAACGCCGACAACGCCACATGGGCGGGGATGGCCATTTCATAGGGCGGGTAACTCACCAGCCCCAGTTCATGGTTGAGCACCAGGAAAAACGTCAGCAGCATCGACGTCGCGTAAGCCAGGCCGGCGCGGCGGATCAGCGTGTGCACCAACAGAGTCAGCATTGCCAATTCCAGCAACGGCGGTGCGAACACCAGCAGTTGATAGGTCAGCACAAAACCCGGGGCCAGGCTTTGCGGTGCAACCAGCGCAGTGATCAACAGGCTGGCGGCACCCGGCACCAGTGCCAGCAGCAACGTCGCCACCGCCACACACAGCACCCGCCCGAAGAGGCGCACCCACGCCGGGGCCGGCGTGGCGTGCAGCATCGCGCCCAGGCCTTCGACGTCATCGCGTCGGCACACCAGCCCCACCAGCGCCGCCAATACAAACGCCAGCACCAGGAACAGCGCGCTGGACAGCAACGGCAAGCTCAAGTCCGCCCTCGGCAACATCGGCCCACGGGCGTGCCACACCCCATGAACAAAGCCGCTGAGCACGCCCATCACCATCAGCAGAACCAGGGCCAGCCACCACACCTTGCGGGCGAAGACCTGGCGTGACTGCCAACGGGCTTCGTACCACAACGCCCGAGGCCAGTGGCTGCGCAGCACGGGGCCGAGCACCGCGGTACCCTCGGCCAAGCGCATCGGAGGCTCTGCCAGTACAGCGCCGGAACGACGCCCCATCAGGCCCTCGCGCGTGGTGCGCGCCAATACCCAGGCCAACAGCACCAATGGCAGCGCACACCACAGGCTGCGGTTGAGCCAGAAGCCTGGGGTCAAGGCCAGCAGGGCCTCGGATTTCTGCGCCGCCGTCCAGGTTTCCACCTGGGCCTGGGCAAAGGTAAACAACGACGGATCAAGGCTGGCCGCCAACAATGGGTTGATCTGCCCGCCCTTGAGCACCACCACCGCAAACATCCACAGCAGCATCAGCACGGTGGCCAACGCAAACGGCGCCGCCAACCCGCGACTGCGCAACGCCAGCAAGTAATACAGCGCGCCGATGCCGGTGCTCACCGGCAACAGCAAGGCCACCCAGGCGAACCCCAGCGCCGACCATGCCGGCGCGCCGATGCTCGCCGCCGGCACCCAGCCCAGCCAGGCAAGGATCGGGCTCAGTAAAAAGCCCACCACCAGGGCACTGGCGAGCAACCCGCCGACCATCGCCGCGCCGATAAAGCGTCCCCACAACAGCGCCGGCAGCGACACCGGGAACGCCAGCAGCACTTCTTCCAACTGCGCCTTGCGGTCGCGCAGGGCCGGCTGGGCAAACACCCAGGCCCAGGCAAAAAACAGGAAGAACATGCAGCCGCAGGACATCAGGTAGATCAGGCTCGGGGCGTTGCGCGGGATCTCACTGGCGCCCATTTTCTGCACGTAGTCGGCGTTGGTCAGGGACATCAGTAAGTAGCCGGCCAGGCCGAGGAACACCAGCAAGGGAATCCCGCTGCGCAGCCCGGCACGCAGTTCCACCCAGGCTTCGCGGCGCATCAAGGCAAAGTGGTTCATGCGTCGGGCGCCTCGCCGGCCTGGGCCAAGGCCAGGTAATAGATATCTTCCAGGCGCGGGGCGTGGGGCGTAAAACGCGGATCGAGGGGCCGTTCGCCGTGCACGATCACCCGACTGCCTTGCGGAGTGGCCGCCACATGCAACGCGGCGGGCAAGGGTTCGCCACGGCCAAACGGCGCTTGCCACAAGCGCCCCTGCTCGGCCTCCAGCAGGTCCGCCGGGCGGCCTTCGACGATGATCCGCCCAGCGGCCAGGACGGCCAGGCGACTGCACAGGTTCTCGACGTCTTCGACGATATGGGTCGACAGCAGCACAATCGACTCGGCGGCAACATCCGCCAGCACCCGGTGGAAACGGTTGCGTTCCGCCGGGTCGAGGCCCGCCGTCGGCTCATCGACAATCAACAAACGCGGCGCGCCCACCAGCGCGATGGCAATGCCAAAGCGGCGCAGCATGCCGCCCGAATACGTGGCCAGCGCACGGTGTGCGGCGTCTTGCAGGTTGACCTTGCTCAGCAGACCTTCAATTTCCTCGCGGCGTTGCCGGGCATCGGTGCGCCCCTTGAGCCAGGCGAAGCGGTCGAGCAGGTCACGCGCGCTCACGCCGGGATAAGCGCCCAGTTGCTGCGGCAGATAACCGAGGCGTTGGCGCAGGTGATTGCCGTCAGCCAGTACGTCTACGCCATCCAGATGAATACTGCCGGCGTCGGCCGGTTGCAGCGTCGCCAAGGTGCGCATCAGGCTGCTTTTGCCGGCGCCATTGGGCCCCAGCAAGCCATACATGCCGGGGCCCACGCTCAGGTCCACGCCGCGCAGCGCTTCGACGCCGTTGTTGTAGCGCTTGCGCAGGCTGCGCACTTGTAAACCTGAATCGACTGACATCTGCCACTCCAAGGACACCGGTTGGGGGAAATACCTGCCCGCGAAACAGGCAGCCTGGAACGGTAGCCAGGGCCACCCACGGGCCTCTACCCGATTCAAGTCATTTTCCAACCGTATCGCGCCACCGGTACGCCTCGGCACCTGGATGCGGGGCTAAATCGACCCGATGCGGGTAGCCCACCCCTCAGGAATGACTAGCATCGTTGGCCCCGCCACGGCCCTACGGAACCCTGATGACAACTGCCCTGGACACCTTGAAACGCCCGGTCAACCCGCTGATTCGCCTGGGTGTGCTGTTTGCCGCGATTGGCGCGCTGGTCAACCTGGTGCCCTTTGTCGGCCTGACCGAGTTGGCCCGGCTGCTCCTGGCCGGCAACGCCGCGCGTCACACCTTGTGGTCATGGGCCGCGCTGGTGGTGATCGCCCTGAGCCTGGGCTGGATGGCCAACGGCGTGGCGCTGTGGCTCACCCACGTGGCCGACCATCGCCTGCAAGCCGGCTTGCGCGACGCGATGGTGCGCAAACTCGGGCGCGTGCCCCTCGGCTGGTACAGCGACACCACGTCCGGCGCGGTGCGCAAAGTAGTGCAGGATGACCTCGAAGACCTGCACCACCTGGTCGCCCATCACGCCGTGGAACTCACCGCCGCGATCGTCACGCCCCTCGCCGGGCTGGCGTGGCTGGCCAGCCTGAACGGCTACCTGGTGGGGCTGGCGGTGCTGACCCTGCCGGTCTATGCGCTGGCCTACGCCCTGATGATGCGCGGCTTCGGCAGCAAGATGCAGTTGCTGGACCAGAGCATGACCCGGGTCAGCGCGGCGATTGTCGAGTTCGTCCACGGGATTGCGGTGGTCAAGGCCTTCGGGCGCAGCGGCCAGGCTCATCGCAGCTATCAGCAGGCGGTCAACCAGTTCAGCCAGCAGTACGCCGGTTGGGTGCGCCCGTTGCTGCGCCTTGAGGCGTTGTCGTCGATGGCCCTGAGCGTGCCGCTGATTCTGCTGGTCAGCCTGGGCGTCGGCAGCCTGATGTTGGCGCGGGGCTGGGTCACGCCGCTGGAGTTGTTCGCCGAAACCCTGGTGGCGGTGGTGATCCCGCAATCGCTGTTGGTGATCAACCAGAGCCTGACCGCGCAACGCACCGCGCTGGCGGCTGCCACACGTATCGAAGCCCTGCTGAATATCGACGAACTGCCAAGCCCGACGGCAGGCCAGTTGCCCGAGGGCAGCGCCGTCACCTTCGACAACGTGCAGTTTGGCTATGACCGCGCCCACTTGATCCTCGACGGTATCACGCTGCATTGCCCAGCGGGCACTGTCACTGCGCTGGTGGGGGCATCGGGAGCAGGCAAGTCGACCCTGGCCAAGTTGGTGCCGCGCTTTCACGACGTCAACGTTGGCCGCGTATTGGTCGGGGGTGTCGATGTGCGCCAGATCGACCCGCACCAACTGTACCGGCACGTCGGCTTTGTGCTGCAGGACGCACAACTGGTGCACGGCAGCGTGGCCGACAACCTGCGCCTGGGCCGCCCCGAGGCCAGTGACGCGGACGTGCAGGCGGCCGCGCGTATGGCGCAGATCCACGCGCGTATCGAGGCGCTGCCCCGTGGCTATCAGTCGGTGATTGGCGAGGACGCGATGTTCTCCGGCGGCGAAGCCCAGCGACTGTCCATCGCCCGCACGCTGCTGGCCGATACGCCAGTGCTGATCCTCGACGAAGCCACCTCCCACGCCGATCCAGAATCCGAAGCGCTGATCCAGGACGCGCTGTCGGCGCTGGCCAGAGGGCGCACGGTGCTGGTGATCGCCCATCGCCTGGCAAGTATCCGCGGGGTCGATCAAATCGTCGTCCTCGATCACGGCCGCGTGGTGGAGTGCGGCCGTCACGCTGACCTGCTGCACGCCGATGGCGCCTACGCCCGCTTGTGGCGCGCCACCCACCCCGACCTGGAGATGTCCTTGTGATCCGCAGCCTGCTCACCCTGTTGGGCCCGGCCCATGCCGCGCGCCTCTACCGTTACCTCGCCTGGCTGGTGACCAGCGCCGTGCTGCAAGGCTTGGCCGTCGCGTTGTTGGTGCCGATCCTGCGCGCACTGTTCGCCGGCGACTTGCCGACGGCACTCGCCTGGCTGTGTGCCCTGGCGGCGATGGTGGTGCTGACGTGCATCGCCCACTATCAGCAGGCAATGCAGGGTTTTGCCCTGGCACTGTTGGTGCTGACGACCCTGCATGATCGCCTTGGCCAACACCTGATGCGCCTGCCCCTGGGCTGGTTCAACCCGGAAAAGGTCGGGCGCCTGTCGCGCAGCGCCACCAGCGGCACGTTGATGGTCACCGGTCTGTTTGCCCATTACCTGGGGCCGGTGGTGTGCGGGGTGGTGGTGCCGGCCACGGTGGCCCTGACGCTGTTTGTGTTCGATTGGCGCCTGGGCCTGACCGCCGTGCTCTGTGCCCCGCTGATCTACGCCACCCATCACTGGTCGGCCAACGCCATTGCAGCCAATGACCAGCGCGTCGAAGCCGCCGCAACACTTGCCGGCAACCGTGTGGTCGAGTTCGCCCGCTACCAGCCGGTGCTGCGCGCCTTTGGCCAGGCACAGGGCGGCTATGCACCGTTGCACGCGGCCAACCTGGCGCAAAAACACGCGGGCGGCTCGATGCTGGCGCAGACCTTTCCCAAATTGCTCGCCGGTGGCCTGACGGTGCAACTGGCCTTCGCCCTGCTGGTGGGCGTCGGCATTGCCCTGGCGGCAACCGGTGCAATCGACGCCATCCAACTGGTCGCGCTGCTGGCCCTCGCCGCCCGCTTCGTCGGCCCCTTGGCCGAAGCTGCCGCGCGCAGTGGCCTGCTGCGCATGGCCGGCAACGACCTCGATCAACTGGTGGGTATCCTGCGCGAACCCGGCCTGCCAGAACCGGCCAGCAGCCAGCCCCTGACGGCGCCCGGCAGCCTCGCGTTTGAACGCGTGCGCTTTGCCTATCCCAGTGGCCCATTGGTGCTCAAGGACCTGACCTTCAACGTCCCGGCCCATTCCATGACCGCCATCGTCGGCGCCTCGGGTTCGGGTAAAACCACCATCACCCGTCTGTTGATGCGCTTCTTCGATACCAGCGAGGGCCAGGTCAAGGTGGGTGGCGTGGATGTACGTGAGCTGTCCAATGCAGCGTTGATGGCGCAACTGTCCCTAGTGATGCAGGACGTGTACCTGTTCGACGACAGCCTGGAAGCCAACATCCGCGTCGGCAGCCCCGACGCCAGTGCGCAGCAGGTGGCCGAAGCGGCGCGCCTGGCGGGGGTCGATGAAATCATCGCCCGCCTGCCCCAAGGCTGGCACACCCCCGTGGGCGAAGGCGGCGCCAGCCTCTCCGGCGGCGAACGCCAGCGCGTATCCCTGGCCAGGGCCCTGCTCAAACGCGCGCCGATCCTGTTGCTGGACGAAGCCACTGCGGCGCTCGACCCGCAAAACGACGCTTACGTGCAAGCCGCTATCCGCACGCTGATGCACAGCGCCACGGTGCTGGTGATTGCCCATCGCCTGCCGACCATCATGGCGGCCGACCAGATCCTGGTGCTGGATGACGGGGGGTTGGTGGAGTGCGGCACCCATGCGCAGTTGCTGGGGCAGAATGGCCGGTATGCGGGGTTCTGGAGGGAGCGCCAGCGGGCCGGGGGGTGGCGGCTGGAGGTCACTCTAAACCATCGGACTTGAGCTCCCTGAGAAACCCAGAAACCAGCGCATTGAACACCTCGCCCTGATCGTCGTGCACGTAGTGACTCGCGTCCGCCACCTCTACGGTGCGAATATTCGGGTTACAGGCGGTCATGGCCTGCAGCGTCGCCGCCGGCAGGAAATCCGAGCGGCCGCCACGAATAAACAGGCTCGGGCAATCCAGCGCGCGCACGGCTGGCCACAGGTCCGTCGGCTCGATACTCAGGCGCGCCTTGGCAATGCCCTGTTGATCATGGCGCCAGGTGACCCCATCGCCGCTCTCCTTCATCGAATGCGCAAGCCTGGAGGTCAGTCCCTGCTCCGACAGCCCAGGACGTGACGCCTGCCAGAAAGCGCGGGCCAGCTCCCAGTTCTCGAACTGCAAGGGTGTCTGGCTCATCTCGCGTCGGATACGCGCCGCGCCATCGCCCTGGCTGGAAGAGCCGGGACCGATGTCTTCAATCATCAAACCCAGCAACCGACCCGGGTGCTGCCGCGCATATTCAAGGGCGTTGGCACCGCCCAGGGAATGCCCCAGCAACACAAAACGCGCGAGCCCCAGATGCGCAACCCAATCTTCCAGATCCTCGACATACGACTGCGTGTGGTAAGTGTCGGGGCTGGCCCAGTCACTCAGTCCGCGACCGCGCTGGTCCAGGGCGTAGATGCAGTAACCCGGTCCCAGGGATTGCACCAGTGACTCCCAGGTTTGCGCATAGGCCCGCAAGCCATGCAACAACACCAACGGCACCCCGCTGGGGTCTCCCCAGTGCAAAAAATGCAGGTGCAGGCCTGAGCGATTGGTAAAGAAACAGCTGTCAGAAGCCATGGGTTGATTCCTTGAATTCAGAAACGATCGAAGCGATAGGGGCTTGGATCAATGATCGGTGTATCGCCGCTGACCAGATCCGCCGCCAGGTGACCTGCGGCGGGCGAAGTGCCGAAGCCGTGTCCGGAGAAACCAGTGGCCACGGTCAGCCCGGGGATCTGCGCAACCGGTCCGATCACCGGGTTGGAATCCGGCGTGACGTCGATCGTGCCGGCCCAGGCCTGGGCGATCCGCGCCTGTTCGAACACCGGCCAGGCCGCTATCAGGTTAGTCATTGCAGCGTTGTTGAGCCGTGGGTTGGCGGCGGGGTCTTGCACCCTCACCCGCTCGAACGGGCTGACGTTGTCGGCATGCCAGCGCCGTGCAAGCTTGAGGTCATCCAGAAAAGGTTTGCCCAACGACACATTCAGCACATGGCGCTGCGCACGAAATTGCGGCATGTACTGTTTGGCCAGCAACAGGTGATCCAGGGTCAGGAAGGCGTCCAGTTTGCCGCGCTGGGTGATGATGAACCCGCCGTCCTTGTGCTTGCGAAACGAGAAGTCCGGCGCTCCGACGGCAATCTGCGTCGGCCCTTCCATGGGGTGGGTGCGCAGTACCGAGCAGGTCAACGGCAAGGTGGGCAACGCCACGCCCAGGTTGCCGAGGAAACGGCGCGACCACATGCCCCCGGCAAGCAACACGTGATCACAGCGGATCTCGCCTCGCTCGGTGACCACGCCGCTGACCACACCGGCTGCCATCTGCAAGGTCCGCACCGCGCACTGCTCGACAATCACCACCCCCATGGCCATGGCCGCCTTGGCAATGGCGCTGCTGGCCAAGGTCGGTTCGGCACGCGCATCAGACGGCGTGTAGATGCCGCCGGCCCAGTCGCCTCGGCCACCGGGTACCAACCCGTCGATCTCATGCGCGCTGAGCAGGCGCGAATCCAGCGACAAGTGCTCCACGGACTTGAGCCAGCCTTCATGCATCGCCATCTGCTCCGGCGTGCGCCCGACAAACAGGATGCCTTCCTGGCGATAGCCGACATCCGCCCCCACCCGCTCAGGCATCTGTGCCCACAAGCGGTCGGCGGCCAGGGCCAGGGGAATGTCGGCGGCATGCCGGCTGGTCTTGCGCACCCAGCCCAGGTTGCGTGAGGACTGCTCGGCGGCGATACGGCCCTTTTCCAGAACCACCACCGGGATGTTGCGCTCGGCCAAGGTCAATGCAGCGGTCAGGCCGATAATCCCACCGCCAATGATGACAACGCTGGTGGCAGCAGGAAACGCGGCGGATGTGTTCACAGGCGCAATAGTCGGTGCCATGATCAAGACTCGGTGATGGGAGAAAAGGAGCGACCGCTGGGCGGTTACGGCGCCAGGCGGATGACTTCAACCTGGGCCTTGGCCGCATTGCGATAGGCCGTCACTTCCAGCTCGACCTTGTACACCGTCGACCCCAGCGGCGGGCACGTCACGGTGCTGGCCGGGTCGACGCCGCGAAACTTCTCGCCGATCAGGCCCATCACCGCCGGTACGTCCTTGGGGTCCTGGATGAACACCCGTGAACACACCACGTCCGCCAGGCTTGCATCCACCGCCGCCAGGGCGGTTTCGATGTTGGCGAAGACCTGGTGCGTCTGCTCCAGGATGTCTTCCGGGATCAGCTTGGTCTGCGGGTTGCGACCTGCGGTGTTGGACACGTAGATCCAGTTGTCCACGACCACCAGGCGCGAATAGCTGCCCATGTCTTCGTAGGGGGAACCGGTCTTGAGCTTGATGATGTTGGTCATGTCGAATGCCTCTTCAGAGTATGTGTCGGGTGGCTCAGCGCAGCACCGGGGTGTCCCACAGGTTCAAGGAGACGCCGATGCCTTTTTCAATCGCGTTGCGGTACACCACCGTGCCCCAGGCCACGTCTTCGACGGGCATGCCGCCCACCGACAGGATGATGATTTCCTCATCGTTCCTGCGTCCGGGCGCGGCACCGGCGATGATCTTGCCGATGTCTTCGACGTCTTCGAGGCGCAGCTTGCCTTCGGCGATCATGTCCATGAAGCGCACGCCAATCACGGGCACATTGTGGTGCGCGGGTTTGGGCAGTTCGGCAAACCAGGCTTGGTACAGGCCGGTGTTGTCCAGCACCTTGCGCACGTCGGGCTGTTCCATGCCGTCATCGAGTGAGCAGGACGCCGGCATCGCCAAAAACGTGCCCGGCTTGACCCACTCGCGCCGCACTATTGGGTAGATCGAGGGGTCGCCCGTCTCGCCGGAGCTACAATAAGTAACAAGATCTGAATCGCGGACCAGCGCTTCGAGGCTGTCCACCACGGTTAGTGTGGTGATTTGCGGGTAGGTGACGTTCACCCACGCGATAAAATCCGTGAGGCTCTTCTGCCCGCGACCTTTGATCTTCAGCGTATCGATCTGCGGGCACACCGCCATGAAGGCCGACAGCGTGGTCTTGCCCATCACCCCCGGCCCGAGCAGGCCGACCACTTTTGAATCTTTACGGGCCAGGTGGCGAGCGCCCACGCCGGGGATCGCGCCGGTGCGATACGCCGACAGCAGATTGGCCGACATGTGGGCCAGTGGTGCGCCGGTATCGGGGTCATTAAGGGTGAGCATCAGGATCGAGCGCGGCAGGCCCTTGTCGCGGTTGGCGATATTCGAGCCATACCACTTCACGCCTGCGGTGCCAAAGCTGCCGCCCAGGTAGGCCGGCATGGCCATCATGCGCCGGTCGGCCGTGGGCTTGGGCATGTTCGGGAACGGTGAGTCCTTGGGAAAGACCACCATGGCGCCATGGGAATCATTGTTCGGCCCGGCCATGCGGTAGTCGCCGGCATAGAGCAAACCGAACATCTCCTCCATGGTGTTCACACAGGCCAACATATCCGTCACGCCCGCGCGGATCATGTCCTGCTCGGAGAGGTAGATAAAATCGATTTTTGTTGTAGTCGCCATAGTCGTTCCCGAACCGAAGGTGATCGCGCTGCGGTAGGCGCAGCTCCACGCTGTCGACGTCGAGTATCGAGGCGGCGATGCCGGCGCGTATTGTAGATTTCGGACACGCACGCAGCGATTTTGCAGCGCGAGTTGGCGCGAATCCTGCGTGATTTTTGCTGCCTCACCACCGACCGAAAATGCCGACATGATCAAGCCGCACATCACGACGTCACGTCCCCACACCGCGAACGAACAACCCTGGTTCGTGCTGGGTTCTTCACGCTATTCGGTCATGCCCTCTGCACACCCGGCCATCTCGCATTTCTATGCGTTCGACGTGGCGCAATCGTCCACCGTACTGGCGGTGCCGGATGGCTGTGTGGACGTTGTCTTCGACTGTGATGCGAGCCGCCCCAGCGCCAAGATCTGCGGCACGCCGCTGACGGCGCAGGCAGTGGATTTGCACAAGGGCCACCATTACTTCGGCGTGCGTTTTTCACCCGGTGTCATTCCGGGTTTCATCGACGTGCTGGCGGCCGACTTGACCGAGCGCGAACTCAACCTGCTGGAAGTGTCGCGGTTTGCGCAACGCATCTTCGACAACATCGTCCAGGCACCGCTTTTGGCGGAACAGATGCGCCTGTTCAATGACTACCTGGCCCCTCGGCTGACGGGCAAGTCCTCGAACCTGACGAGCATGGTGATTCAACAAGCCCTGCGTCATCGCGGGGCTATCCGCATCCAGCAGCTCGAAGACCTCAGCGGTTTCACCAGCCGCACCCTGCACCGCCAGTTCAGCCAGGACACCGGCCTGTCGCCCAAGGCGTTCTGCCGGATCATCCGGTGCCAGGCGGCGCTGGACGCCCTCAATACCCAGCCCGACGTGTCGTTCTGCGAACTGGCCCTCGACCTGGGGTTTTCCGATCAGTCGCACTTCCTGCGCGACTTCAAGAAGCTGGTCAGCACCACGCCCTGCGACTACCAGCGCCAAATGCTGCAGAACGCCTACACCGACCGCATCAGCTACGCCTGATCACGCGGTTCGCGAATAAATTCGCGTCTCCATCGTTTCTCCACAAAACCTCCCATGAAAGCGCACGTTTGGGGTGCACACTGGCCTTCGTTGCCCTTGGGTGATTCGTCATACTGCGACGATCCCAGTGCACCTGACCCAGACCCGAGCCCGCCATGACTGAATCGCCGCTTGCATCGACACCCCAGGACTCCACCGGCAAACACCAGGCCTTGGTGCTGATCGCCGAAGACGAGCCGGAAATCGCCGACATCCTCGCCGCCTACCTCAAGCGCAGCGGCTTCCAGACCGCCCATGCACTGGACGGGCGCCGTGCCCTGGAACTGCACCAGACACTCAAGCCCGACCTGGTGCTGCTCGATGTGCTGATGCCGCAGCTGGATGGCTGGATGGTCCTCGCCGAGATCCGCCACCGCGGCAACACCCCGGTGATCATGCTCACCGCACAAGACCAGGACATGGACAAACTGCTGGGCCTGCGCATCGGTGCCGACGACTACATCGTCAAACCGTTCAACCCGGCGGAAGTGGTCGCCAGGACCCAGGCCGTGCTGCGCCGCAGCGTCGATCATGGCTACGGCAGCGGCCAGCGCGTGCTGCGCGTGCAGGCATTTGAGATCGATATCGACAACCATGAAGTCAGCGTGCAGATCGATGCCCACAAGCATCCACTGCACCTGACCGTCACCGAGTTCCGGCTGTTGGCGCAACTGGCCAAGGCGCCCAAGCGCGTGTTCAGCCGCGCCGAACTGCTGGCCCTCTGTGCCCCCGAAAGCGACAGCCTGGAACGCACGGTCGACAGCCACATCAGCAAGTTGCGCCGAAAAATCGAAGACCTCGGCGTGCAAGGCGTACCGACCAGCATCCGTGGCGTCGGCTACCGGTTCGGGAGCCACCCATGAAGGTCGTCAATGGGTTGAGCCGGCAGATCATTGTGTCGATGTCGGCCGTGGTGCTGTGCGTGATTGCCCTCGCGGTGGTCGGCTCCTACGTGTTCTACGCGGTGCTGTGGACGTTCTGGCCACCGTCGGACCTTGACGTCGATGAGTGGCTGCCCACCGGCATGGAATGGGCGTGGATGGGCTTGACCACCTGCATCAGCCTGGCAGTGGGTGCCGTGGTCGCGATCAAGCTGTCCCGGCGCATTCTCATGCCCCTGAATTCCGTCGCTGCCAGCCTGCGCCGGCTGGCCGACGGCGACCTCGATGCGCGGGCCGTGGCGCCCGACCTTTCATTGGGAGAGACCGCCGTGTTGGTGGATGACTTCAACAGTATGGCCAAGCGGCTGCAACGCATGGCGGAAGAACAGTCGTTCTGGAACGCCGCCATCGCCCATGAACTGCGCACCCCGCTGACCATCTTGCGTGGCCGCTTGCAGGGGCTGGCGGAAGGTGTGTTCGAGCCGGACAAGGCGCAGTTCTACAGCTTGCTCACCCAGGTTGAAGGCCTGACGCGCTTGATCGAAGACTTGCGTGTCGTCGGCCTGGCGGACAACGGCTACCTGGAAGTGCACATCCAGCACGCCGACCTGGCCGAGGAAATCGAGGCCGACGCGCAACTGTTCGAGCCCAGCCTGAATGCCAGTGGATTTACCCTGCACCTGGACCTGCTCAAGCACCCCGTGCAGTGCGACCCGGCGCGAATCCGCCAAGCCTTGCTGGCCCTGCTGGACAACCTTCGACGGCATGCCACGCCCGGCAATGTCACCGTGCGCCTGGGCAGCTCGGACGGCCTCAACACCTTGAGTGTCGCGGACGAAGGCCCAGGGATCGATGAAGCCTTCGTCGCGCAGATTTTCGACCCGTTCCAGCGCGGCGAAAGCTCGCGCTCGCGCGCCCAGGGTGGCAGCGGGCTGGGGCTGGCCGTGGTGCGGGCGATTGCCCTGGCCCATGGCGGCAGCGTGACCTGCCGCAACCTGGAGAGCGGCGGCACGTTGTTCGAACTGAGCTGGCCCGACCACCCCACCGACCTCTGAATTCAACCGGCCCAGGTGAAGGCATGCGCCTCTCTATGTTTGGTTTCAATAGAGCCACACCCTATCGCCACTTTGCCTTACTGGACACACACGGACGCTGTATTGCTTTCAAGAGCTGCGAAGGGATGCCACAGAACGGCAGGTGGGTACACGTCAACGAAGTCAAGCTCGCCTGGTTGAACCGGGCGTTGCCTGCGGGCGCCTTGGCTGCGTCAACCGACCTTTGTGATTCACACACGGATTGCATCTATGCCCCTCAACCATCGCAGTCGAAACCTGATTGACCTGGCCCAACTGGAAGACTCGGTAAGGCTGTATAGCGCCAGGCTCAGAAAGTTGCAGCGCTTCTGGATCCCCCTGCAAAAACAGGCACCGCGCCTGGTGATGGTGCTGTGGGTGCTTGGGGTGACGGCGTCGCTGTTCACCCAGTCGTACGCCCACTGGATGTTCACCGCGCCGGCCATCTGCCTGTTGATTGTCCTCGAGATCGTCATCGAGGAAATGCAGATCGACCTGCTGCTGATGAGCGAGGAGGCCCGTTACCTGCTCGACATCACTCGCGGTCTGTATACCGACTCATTTCGTCCCCCTACAGCGCTCCACACAGGTGCCTCATGCCCTCCGCCACACCGCAACGCGTAATCGAACAGGCCCAGACCCTCGGCCAGCAATCCGCCAGTCAAACCCTCAAGGCCATCGCCAGGGCCTATCCTGGCAAGTTGTTTGCCACCTTGTCGCTGGTGGCGTTGGAGAACGCACTGCTGCTCGCCTACCCGCTGTTCGCCGGGTTCGCCGTGGACGCCATGATCCGCGGCGATGGGACTAACGCCCTGTTCTATGCGCTGGTGGTGCTGGGGTTCTGGGTGGTGGGCGCGGCGCGACGGGCATTGGACACCCGCACGTTTACGCGCATCTACGCCGACCTCGCGGTACCGGTGATCCTCAACCAGCGCCAGCAGCGCCACAGCACGTCCAAGGCCGCGGCGCGGGTGGTGCTGGCGCGGGACTTCGTGGATTTCTTTGAAAAACATGTGCCGATCATCGCTACCGCGCTGGTCTCCATTGTCGGCGCGGCGGCCATGCTGCTGGTGATCGAGCCGTGGGTCGGCCTGGCGTGCCTGGTGGCCTTGGTGCTATGCGTGACCGTGCTGCCAGGCTTCGCCCAGCGCAACGAGCAACTGCATGAGCGCTTGAACAACCGCTTGGAAAAGGAAATCGGCCTGGTGGAAAACGTCGGCGCCCACACCCTGCGCCGCCACTATCAAGTGCTGTCGCGATTGCGAATCTGGCTCTCGGACCGTGAAGCCATTGCCTTCCTGTCCATCGGCTTGCTGGCGGCGTTGCTGTTTGTGATCGCCATTACGCAGTTGTCCCTCGCACCTGCGGTGAAGGCCGGGCATATCTACGCGGTGATGACGTATTTATGGACGTTTGTCAGTTGCCTGGATGAAGCCCCGAGCATGGTCGACCAGTTGGCCCGGCTCAAGGACATCGGCAAGCGCGTTGACCCCGGGCTTGGCGACACGCCCCGCTGAACCCGCCGCCACTGCGCTTCAGCGTATCGCCCTAGGCGTTTCCGACGGCGACTCGCCAAACAGCTCACGGTAATGCGTGGCAAAGTGGCTCAGATGAAAAAAGCCCATCGCCACGGCGATCTCGCCAACATTATGGGTGCACGCCGAGGTGGCGTTCAGGCGTCGGCGCACGGCATTGAGGCGCAGGTTGCGCAGGTATTCCACCGGGCGCATGCCGGTCACGGCCTGGAAACTGTTCTGCAGGGTTCGCCGGCTCACCCGCAGGTGTTCGCACAGGTCGAGAATGCTCAACGGATTGTCACCACTGGCGTCGATCAAGTCCTGGCAACGCTTGACCAGGTAAGCACTGACAGAGACATTGCCACGCCGGCAACGCACCTCATCGGTGGCGTTGCTGAACAGATCGAGGAACGCGTTGAGCAACTCGTCCTCGAGCATTTTTTCGGCGGTTGGGCCGATCGCGTCGGACTGTTCCACAAGGTGACAGAACAATGGGTAGATACGTTGGCGGATGCGCGCCAGTAACGCATCGTCCACGCTGAGTTGGGACGTGGTTTTCAGCCGCTTGAGTTGCTCGCTCGACAACTCGAACGCCGCCAGCTTGGCGAAACGTACCGTGTCGATATTGAACGCAAAGAAGTGCGTGCCCTCGGGCGCATGCAACACAAACTCCTCGCCATCGCGCAACAACACCACGCTGTGGGAGCCCACCTGCTGGCCCTGCACCACCGGCGCGCCGCCCAATGACATGGCGGCGCACAGCCGCCCTTTGGGCGCGTAACCGCGCTGCACCACGCGCTTGTCCAAGACTTCCTGGAACACCTGGAAGCGGTCGGCGGCCAACTGCCGCAGCTCGCTCGTCAGGCAGCCACGCCCCAGTTGGTCATACACCTGCCGCCAGCCGTGGATGGACCCGGCGTGTTGTTGAGGGTCATTGAAGGTTCGTGCTTCAGCCAGCATGGTCGTCGTTCCTCGGTAGCCCCGTCCGTGACAGCCACGCTCATTCACTCAGGGGCGGTATCAGCCGTGAAAACCAAAGCCAGTTCCGTGCCAAACATCTGCAGGCGGTAGGTGGTGGGCTGGATCGTCATCGGCGCCAGCAAGGCCCCGGACAACACCACCTGCCCGGCCTCCACCGGCTGACCGTCGGCCAGCAGGCGGCGGATCAGCCAGCATAGGTTGGCCAGCGGGGTGTCCTCACGTTCCTCGGTATTGCCCTCCCCGCCTGACACGCCCGCGCAGTCCAAGCGGTAATCCGCGCGGGTGTGCAGCGCCGGATCAAACGCCGTGCGTGGCCCGATGCAGTACAGCCCGGATGCGGCGTTATCGGCCAGGAAGGCCCCGGCGCCGAACGCCCAGCCTTGCCAACGGCAGTCGGCAATCTCGAACGCGGGCGCTACCTCGGCGATGGCGCCGAGGATGTCCGCGTCACTGTAGTCACCCGGCGCCAGGGTAAGCCCCATGACAATCGCTACCTCAACCTCCAGTTTGGGCTGGATCAGCCGGGACAGCGGTACCACCGCGCCTGGCTGGACGCACATGCTGTCGGTGAGCGCGCCATACACCGGCTGGTCGAGGCCAAAGCGTTGCTGGGCAGCGCTGCCGGCGAAGGCGATCTTCCACCCGCTCAGTTGCTCCCCGGCCGCCATGCGGCAATCCACCCCCAGGCGCTGCAGTGCATACCCGGAATACGGGTCCAGCGCCTCGGGTGGCAGCGGCGGCAAGGGTTGCCGGGTGCGGGTGGCTTGTTGCAAGCGCTTGAGCAGTTCGTTATTGCCGTTCATGACAGTTGCTCCGCCAGTTTGCGCAGTACGCCTTCAAGGCGCTCGGGGGTGGTAATGGCGGCGACAAACCGATCCGGGCGCACCACCACAATGCAGTCGCGCACCTTGGAGAACCATTCGCCCAAGCGGTTATCCACGTCTTCGACGCTGACCGCGTCCGTGGCCGTCAACGGCTGGTGACGGCCGAGGCCGCTGCGCGACCGGTTGACCTGCACGAACTGCGTGTCCCAGCGCGCCCAGTAAGCGGCCGTCTCGGCACTGAGATGCTCGCGTGGGTTGACCCGATAACCGAGCACCGCATACGAATGTCCGAGCACATCGTCCAGACGCCGACGCTGGCCCTGGGCATCCTCGATACACGGCTGCACAAACAGTTGGCCGACCAGGTCGTCCTCGCGCAATTCGGCACGCTCGTGATGGACCAGGCCCTTGGTGATGGTGGCCTTGGGTTTGAACTTGAACTCCAGCAAGTGCGAACGCAGGTTGTCGACGCTGTTCACGGCCTGGAACAACCAGTCACGCACGCCGGCCATCAATGGGTTGGTCAAACCCAACACCGTGCCCATATTGTCGGCCAGGGCCACCAGCTCCGTGGCATGCCCACGGCGCTCCTGGTCGTAGCTGGCAAGAATGCTGTGGCCAGCACGTCCCTGGATGATTGCGGCGAGTTTCCAGACCACGTTCGCCACGTCCCGCAGCCCGGAATTGAGACCTTGCCCGGCCCAGGGCGGCGAGATATGCGCCGCATCGCCCACCAACACAACACGACCCTGTACGAACCGCGCCGCCACCCGGGAATGGTGGGTGTAGGCGCGGATGCGAATGATGTTGAGTGAATCCACCGCGTCGCCGATATGCCCACGGATCAGGTCGCGAATGGTGCTCTCTTCGCACATCTTCGCCTCATCCTCGCCCTCCAGCAGCATGAACTCCCAGCGCCGCTGCTGGTACGGCAGGTAGATGCACACAAAGGGCCGTTGCGGGTCGGCATGCAAGGCGGTGTATGGCGCGTCCAACGTATCGTTGGCCGTATCGACCACCACCCACTTGCGCGCATGGGTCAGGCCCAGCAGCTCGATGCCGAGCTTCTTGCGTACAGTGGAACGTCCGCCGTCGGCCCCGATCACGTAATCGGCGCGCAGTTGATAAATCTCGCCCTGGGCATCGCGCACTTGCAAGGTCACGCCCTCGCCGTCCTGCTCCAGTTCGAGCATTTCATGGCCCTGGCGCAACTCGACACTGGCCCGCTGGCCGAGGGTTTCGCGCAGCGTGCCTTCCAGCAACTGCTGCATGAAGATATTGCGCATCGGCCAGCCGTAATGGGCCGTGCTCGGCTTGACCTCGGCGAAGCACACGCCGCGTGCGTTGTAATAACGCAGCGGCACATCGCAGATCATGTCGCGCGCGGCCAGCTCGGCGATGCCGATGCCCTGCAACACGCGCAGGGCTTCGTCATCCATACCCACGGCACGCGGGTACGGCAGGATGCAATCCGCCAGTTCAAGGACGACGCAGTCGACACCGTACATCCCCATATAGTGTGCGGCCGTGACCCCGTTGGGCCCGCCGCCGACAATGACAACTTGGGTCTTCTCCTGCTTCATCGCTTATCACCGCTTTCTTGTTGTGGTTTTAATCTGCGCCGCCAAAGCCGCACGCGTGTATCAGTGCAGCCCATCCAGCCCTTTGACCTCGTCGGCCTGCAAGCCGCCCAGGCGTGCATGCAAACGCCCGCGTGTGGCAAAGGCCCAGATCACAATCACCTCATCCGGCGCCGGCCCGTCACCAAACATCAACGACAGGCTGTCGTAATGGGAGCGCACATACAGGGCATCCTTGTGCGCCAACGGTACATCAATGGTCGTCCCCGGGCCGCCGCGCTTGCCGGTGGAGGGCACCCAGGACTTGCCGCCGCCCAACGCCAGGCGCACAGGATCGGCCGCCGGGTTGGTCAGGAAGGCGTTGCCATGTTCGTATTCGCCCTGGCTGCCCACCAGGCAGGCCTTGCCGTAGCTGACGATCTCTCGCTGGCCGGCCAGCGCCTGGATACGGCGCCCGAATTCTTCACCCAGCAGCGGCGACGGCTCCACCAGCTCGGCCAGCGACTCACTGAAGCGCCCCGCATAAGGGTTGGCGATCACCGCCGCGACCGCATACTTGAACAACGGCTCGCCATCGGCCAACTGGCCGCTTTCGTTGGCCAGGGTTTCTTCGACAAAGCTGTACCACTTACGGATGTGATACGTCGCGAAATTTGCGCTTTTCATCGGGTGTTCCTCAGAGTGGGTCCAGTGGGTCCAGGTTGAAATGCCGGCTCGGCGCACCGGCGGCCTTGAAGCGAGCCTTGCCACGCGCGTCGTCGTGTTCGGTTTCCAGGAAGAACTCCATGCGATTACCATCGGGGTCGTTGAAGTACACGCCATGCCCGATTTCGTGGTCGGTGATCTTCACCACCTCGACACCCTTGCCCAACAACATGCCGTAGAGCTGGCGCAAGGTGGTCATGTCCCCGGCGATTTCCAGGCCGTAGTGCTGCAACCCCATGCCACCCTGGTGGGCGCCGGGGTCGGCCTGGATCAAGGCAATGTCGTGATGCTTGGTGCCAAACGCCATCATGACCCAGCTCTCGCCCCTGGCGCTTTCATGCATGCCCAGGATGTCGGCGTACCAACGGGCCGACACGTCCGGGTCACTGACCCAGAGCGACAAGTGCGTACGCAGGATGTCGATTTTCATCGCATGGCCCTCAGTTCTTCTTGACGATGGATTGATGCCCGGCCTTGATCTGCGCCACGGCGGGCGTCCACAGCACGTCGGCGATCTCACTGAAATCGCGCCACTGTTTCTGCCAGCCTTCACCGCCGTTCTCGGAGGTAAACAGGTGACCGTACTTGGTGCCCGCCACGATATGGCGCGGGTTGGCCGGGTTGAAGGCGATGGCCCAGACGCAGGAGTTGGGCTGCTGCGGCAGCGGCAGCACTTCCCAGCTTTGTGCTGCGTCACGGGAGACCAGGATCTTGCTGGTGGTCCCCGGCGTACCGTCGGAAATACTCAGGTACAGCTCGTTTTGCGTCCCCAGCGGCGCGTTCATCGCGCGGATGTAATACAGGCCAAAGGCTTCGCGACCGACAATACCGGTCCAGGTCAGGCCCTCATCCAGGCTGCGGTAGACCGCGTTGACACACACCACCACGATGACTTTCTGGCCGTGGTTGGGCAGCACCAGGATGTTGTGCACGTCCGAGTTGTAGTCCCACAGCAAGCGGTCATCGACACGGGTCCAGCTGTCACCGCCGTCGCGGGAATGGAACAGGCCACCCTCCTCCAGGCCGAACCACAGCTGGTTGCGGTCGGTGGGGTCGTAGGCGAAGGCCAGCAAGCGCGGGCGGCTGACACCGTCGCAGAACTCGGGGATTTCCACCGGCGCACGGTCCCAGCTCAGGCCGCCGTCGAGGGTTCGCCACAACACCGCACGGGAAGGCGCACCGGTGCCGACGAAAATCCGCTGGGCGTCCTGCGGGTCGACGGCGACTTTCCACACCGTCTGCCCGTTGAAAGGCGAATCGACTCGCAGCCAATGACCACCGGTGTCATGGCTCACGCACAGGCCCACATCGGTGCCGGCGTAAATCACTTCCGGCGCCTCGGGATGCACGCTCAAGGAGCGGGTGATGGCGTCGAACTCCAGGTCCTGCCCCAGGCCCAGGCGATGCCAGGTGCGGCCATCGTCGGCGCTGCGAATCACGGCCTGGCCCACGGTGGCCACCAACAGGGTTCCATTACTCATGGCTGATGCTCCTCAGATGAAGATGCCGCGGGTCAAGCCGCCGTCGATGCCGATGGATTCGCCAGTGATCGCACCGGCCTTGGGGGATGCCAGGAAACCGATCAGCCAGCCCATTTCAATCGGTGCCAGGGTACGGCGGATCGGCGTGGCGTCGATGTAGCCCTGCTCGACCTGCGCCGGGGTCTTGCCTTGCTTGACCCCTTCACGCTCGTACAGCTCCTGGATGTGCGGGGTGTCCACCACGCCCGGGTGAATCAGGTTGACCGTGATGCCCGAAGCACCCAGTTGGTCGGACAGGGTCTTGGTCATGTGCGCGATGGCCAGGTTGCGCATGCCCGACAGCACTTTGCTGCTGCGCCCGGTGAGGCCGCCGATGTTGATGATGCGCCCGAAACCACCGGCCTTCATGTGCGGGGTCACCGCCTTGGCGCAGCGGAAGTAGCCGATGACCTTGGTGTTGAGGTCCGACAGCAGCTCATCGTCGCCGGCGTGCTCGATGTCATTGCGCACCACCCCGGACGGGGCCGCCGCGCCGTTGACCAGGATGTCGATACGGCCGAAGTGCTTGTAGGCGGCCTCGACCATTTCCGACACGGCGGACATCTCGTTGGTGTCGCAGAAAAGTGGCAACACCTCGTTGCCGGTCTGTGCGGTGATCTCCTCGGCAGCCAGTTGCAGGAACGCCATGCGCCGCGCGCAGATCACCACCTTGCAACCTTCCTCAGACAGAAAACGTGCGACTTCCTTGCCGATGCCCATGCCGCCACCGGTAACGATGGCCACGCGCCCTTTCAATTCCAGATCCATAGCAACTACCTCGTGTGATTATTCAGTTCAGGCCAGATCGACAAACACGCTTTTGGTCTCGGTGTAGGCATCGATCACGTTTTTTCCCATTTCCCGGCCCCAGCCGGATTGCTTGTAGCCGCCGAACGGCGAGGCCGCGTCGACCACGTTCCAACAGTTGACCCACACCGAGCCGGCCTTCAGTTGCGCGGCCATGCGGTGCGCCGAACGCAGGTCGCGGGTCCACAGGCCGGCGGCGAGGCCATAGGGCGAATCGTTGGCGCGCAGCACCAGGTCATCGATTTCGGTCCAGCTCATCACGGTCAGCACCGGGCCGAAGATCTCTTCGCGGGCGACACAGGCGCGCTCGGCACGGTCAAGGAACACGCTGGGCGCAATGAAGTGGCCGCGTTCCAGATGGTCCGGGCGGCCACCACCGCAGATCAGTTCGGCGCCCTCTTCTTGGCCCCGTTGCAGGTAGCCCTTGACCGTATTCAGTTGGCGCCCGGACACCAACGGGCCCATGCTGCTGGCCGGGTCGAGGCCGTTGCCCAATACGTGGGCGGCGGCATGTTTTTCCAGCTCTTCAAGCACCTGATCCAGCACACTGGCGTGTACGTAGAGGCGCGACGCCGCCGTGCACACCTGGCCCTGGTTATAGAAAATGCCGTCGGCAGCGCCTTTGGCGGCGCGCACGATGTCGGCATCGGGCAGGATGATGTTCGGCGACTTGCCGCCCAGTTCCAGCGAGACCTTTTTCATATTGCGCGTAGCCGCTTGCGCGATCAGCCGGCCAACCTGGGTCGAGCCGGTGAAGGCGATCTTGTCGACGTCGGCATGCTCGGCCAGCGGCGCGCCGGTTTCCGCGCCCAGGCCGGTGATCAGGTTGACTACGCCGGCGGGGAAGCCCGCTTGCTCGATCAACTGCACCAGGCGGATCGCAACCAGCGGCGTCTGCTCGGCAGGCTTGAGCACCGCCACGCAACCGGTCGCCAGGGCCGGGCCGAGCTTCCACACGCACATGTTCAGCGGGAAGTTCCACGGCACGATCAGCGCACACACACCCACCGGCTCACGCAGGGTGTAGTTGAGCATCGGCGCACCGCTGGCCGGCGACACCGGCAAGGTGCTGCCTTCGATCTTGGTCGGCCAGCCGGCGAAGTAACGCAGAATGGTCGCCGCGCTGGCCGCTTCACCGCGCGCGTTGGCGATGGGCTTGCCGTTTTCCAGGGTGATCAGTTGCGCGAGTTCTTCGCGGTGCTGATCCAACAGGTCCGCCAGGCGGAACAGCAGCAGGCCGCGCTGGGCCGGCGACTGCAACGCCCAGGCGCCGGTGAACGCGACGCGCGCAGCGGCAACGGCGGCGTCCACATCGCGGGCGCCGCCCTGGGCGACCTCGGTGAGGGTGTCTTCGGTGGCCGGGTTTTCCACGGCGAAGCGGCGGCCATCGGCGGCGTCCTGCCAGGTGCCGCCGATAAACAGGCGACCTGGCTGGGCGAGAAAGGCCTGCACCGCAGGCAGTACGTCGAACGTTTTCATGATGGGTTCCTTCACAGCGCCATCTCGATCAGGCACGGGCCGTTGCTGGCATTGGCGTTGGCCAGCGCCCGTTGCAGTTCGGCATTGGTTTGCACGGTGCAGGCCGGTACGCCGTAGCCTTTGGCCAGGGCTTTCCAGTCGATGCGCGGGCTGTCGAGCACGGTCAACTTGAGGGCTTCAGGGCCCAGTTCAGTCATGCCGAAACGGCGCAGTTCGTTCTGCAGGATCGCGTAGCGATGGTTGGCGGCGATCAGGATCACCACCGGCAATTGCTCGCGGGCGATGCTCCACAGGGTTTGAATGGTGTACTGGGCACTGCCGTCCGATTGCAGGCAGTACACGCGGTTGCCGCGCTCGGCCAAGGCCGCGCCAAACCCCACGGGAATGCCCTGGCCGATGGCACCACCGGTGTTGGTGAGGACCCGGTGCCGTGCGGCGCGGGCCGAAGCGGTGAAAAACGGATAGCCGCAGGTGCCACCTTCCACCGAGACAATGCTGTCGTCCGGCAACGAGGCGGCCAGTACCTGGCCCACCGACTGCGGAGTGATTTCGGCATGCCCGGGCGGCAACTCGATGCCCTGCGGCGTCGGCACATAGGCCGGCGCCTCAAGGGCATCGGCCAGCGCCGTCAGCGCACCGGCCACATCCTCACCGACATCGGCCAGCGCCAACAGGCGCTCACGTTCGGCGAGGCGCGACGGGATACCTTCGTAGCCGAAATAGCTGATGGGCTCGACGACACCGGCACACACCACCAGGTCGTACTGCTCAAGGATTTCAATCGCCACTTCCGGGAAGTACGGCAGGCGATCCAGGTCCGGCAAGCCACCGCCCCGGTAGCTCAGGCGTGGAAAGGTCTCGGCAAACAAACGCACACCCGGCAGTTGCGCCAGGCGCCCCGCCGCTTCCAGGCCGGCGACCGACAATCCTTCGTCGCCGACGATAAACACCAGGCGCTGGCCGTCGCGCAGGGCCTTCGCCACTGCCTCGATACGGTCACCGGCAAACCGGCGGACCGGCGGACGGATCGGCGCAAACACACCGCTGTGGGTCACTTCGTGGGCTTGCAGGTCCATGGGGAGGATCAGGCTCGCAATCTGCCCTTTGGCCTGCCAGGCCGCGCGCATCGCTTCCTGCAGGTCTTCGCCGATGCCCGACGCGGTACGCGAAGTGCGCACCCAACCGGAGACCGCACCGGCCAGGGCCTGGATGTCGCTGGCCAATGGCGGATCGTAGTTGACGTGCCAGGAAGCGTGGTCGCCGATCACATTGACGATCGGCGTGTTGGCGCGGCGAGCGTTGTGCAGGTTGGCGATGCCGTTGGCAAAGCCTGGGCCCAGGTGGGTCAAAGTCATTGCCGGCTTGCCGGCGATCCGCCCGTAGCCATCGGCAGCGCCGGTGCAGACCCCTTCGAACAGCGACAACACCGGTTTGAGTGCAGGTGCGCTGGCCATGGCCGCCACCAAGGGGATTTCGGTGGTACCGGGGTTGGCGAAGCAGTACTCGATCCCGCTTGCCGCTGCCGCATTCACTATCAGTTGCGCACCGTTCATTTTCAGCCCTCTTGCTTGAGCGTTTTCAATGCTGAGATTTATCACACACAAAAATTCATTCGCCAAGCATTTTATTTTCATTTGTCTCACTTAATGAGATTTAAACGATTTTTATTGATTGGATAAAGCGGCAAATCTTGCGTTTTTCTTGCACTCCGGTAGTGTTGCGCCAGCAGAACGCAGCACGTGCCCCCTTTTTTTAGGAACGAAATGAGCAGCCTGAGCAAATTGCTGAGCGTCCTGGACCTGTTTGGTCCGCAGACGTTGAAGATCGACCCCGACACCATCGCCGAGCGCATGGGGTTGTCGCGGGCGACGGTGTACCGCTACGTCAAGGACTTGTGTGATGCCGGCCTGCTCACCCGCGTGGACGCGGGCAGCTATGGCCTTGGCCCACGGGTGATCGAGCTGGACTGGAAAATGCGCCAGTACGACCCGATCCTGCTCGCCGGGCGCGAACTGATGCACGAGCTGTCCGCGCAGATCGGCCTGGCGGTGTTTGCCAGCGTTTTTTATGACGGGCGCATCATCAACACCTACATTGCCGAACCCACCGACACCTACCACTTTGCGTTCGGGCGTGGGCAGCCGCTGCCGTTCTTTCGCGGCGCGCAGTCGAAGGTGTTGATCGCCTACCAGAAGGGCCGTCGCCTGCAACGCCTGTTCGACGAGCACCTGGCCAACGACCCCACCAGCCCCTACGACTGGGCGGGGTTCAACAAGGCCGCGAAAAAGATCCGCAAGGACGGCTACTGCCTGACCCACGACGAGCTCAACCTGGGCCTCACCGGTATCGCCGCCCCCATCATCCAGACTGATCTGGACGAAGTGGTCGGCAGCCTCTCGGCGGTCGGCAGCACGCAAAGCTTCAAGCTGCTGCGCCAGGAAACCGTGGTCGAGATGGTCATGGACACCACGCGACGGATCGCCGAGAACATGCGCAACCCGCCTGCGGCCTGAGCCAATCAGAACGGCACGGCCACGGTCACCTGGCTGTACACATTGGTGCCGTTGCCACCCACCTGGTTACCGCCGCTGGTTTCATCCTGTTCGGGTTTGTACAGGCCGATCAGCGGCGTGATGATCAGGTGCGGGTTGACCGCCCACTCGGCGTACAGGTCCAGCTCGCGGGCATTGAGGTTCAGTGCGTTGGCCTTGCGCACGGTATCGAAATCGAAGAACAGCGCGCCGAGGGTCAGGTTCTCCAACGGCGTCGCCTTCAACCCGACATGCTGCACACGGGTATTGCTGTTGAAGGGCCCGGAATAGTTGCTGGCGACTTCGCCCTGCAACCAGGTGCCGTAGCCCAGGCTCAGACCGGTGAACAGCGAATCCCATTTCTGCGAGTAGCGGGCGTAGCGATAGGTCACTTTGGGTGCCCAGGCAGTGTCGGCAAAGGTGTAACCCGCTTCGCCGTACCAGGCTTTTTCCGGCCCGGTGTCCTTGTCCTGCCAGGCGTACTCGAACGCCAGGCTGACGTTGGGAATGCCCGCATCGCCTTCGCCGCGCAAGCTGTAGACATTCATACCTTTGCGCTGGCGTTGAAAGTCGCTGGCCCACTGATCATTCACGTCGATACCGTGAATCCAGGTCAGCCCGAGGGTCCCGGGGGTGGCGGTATAGTCCAGGGTGCCGGCAGCCAGTTCGGTTTCGGCCTGGGCGCGGTTGTCGGACTTGAGCCAAAGCAGGCTGCCATGCAGCCCCTCTTGCCCGCCCAGGCGCACATAGGCGGTCTGGTCGAAGGCATGCCGCGCCGCCAGATAAAACGCGCCGCCCCGGTTCAGCTTGCCGTCGGCGGGGCCCTTGCCCAGATTCGGGCCGTCATCGTTGATCAGGAATCCACGCCCCAGCTTGACCACTTGGCGCCCGCCGGAAATATCCACGCCGTCCTTGCCCAATGCCGGAAACAGATCGCCGGAGCGCCAGCCAAGGTAAGCATCTTCGATCTTGGTGGTGCGCTCGCTGCCCAGGGTGTTGCCGGCTGGATCACCATCGCCCCAGGTGGCGGAACTGAGCAGCGCAAAGGCCCCATACGCGGTACCGTTTCCCGCCAGGGCCTGGTCGCCACTCAAGCCGTATTTGATGAAACCTTCGCGCCAGGTGGAACCGCCGGGGCTGCCGTCGTAGTTCTTGCGGCTGTTGAACTGCCCGAACACGGCGGTCATGTCGGCGTTGAGATGACGGCTGTCATCGCTGTAGAGCTCGTAGGCCTGGGCCTGGTTAAGGGCGCACAGCGCCAATGTGCACACCAGCGTGCTACCAAAAACGGGACGACGGGATGGATACCGCATGGCTCAAGCTCCTCGGGGTGCGCCTTTGAAGGCTGTCTTGGATAGTGGATGTAACCTCGGTGCAGCCTCGCTGCACCGAGTGCACGGGTGTCAGCCGCAGCGCGCGAACGCCGCCTTCACGCTGGCGCTTTTGTCTTTCTCGTACAGGGTCATGTTCCTTATTCAGTCGCGCCCTTGCGCACAAACAGCAGTTGCTGGCCGGTGAATTCCAGCAGCCCTTCCAGGCCGAACTCGACGCCGAAGCCGGACATCTTGCTGCCGCCAAACGGCGTGTTCGGCTGGATCTGCGCGTGGCAGTTGACCCACGCCACGCCGCTTTCCAGGCGGCTGGCCAAGGCCTGGGCCTGCGCCACGTCCGGCCCCCACACCGACCCGCCCAGGCCCATGTCACCGGCATTCGCGCGCTGCAGGACGTCCTCGACATCGCGGTAGGCGATCAAGGGCAATACCGGGCCGAACTGTTCCTCATCCACCAGGCGATGACCGTCGGTGACATCTGCCACCAGCGTGGGCGGATAGAAGAAGCCGGGGTGATCCAGGCGCGCACCACCACACAACACCCGCGCGCCGTGGGCCCGAGCATCGGCGACCAGTGCTTCCACCAGTTGCAGTTGTTCAAGGTTCTGCACCGGGCCAAAGGTGACGCCTGCGTCGAGGCCATCCCCGACCACTTGGCGCGCGGCAATCTGCGTCAGCGCATCGACAAAGGCTTGGTATTGCGACTCATGGATGTACAGGCGCTTGAGGGCCGCACAGGTCTGGCCCATGTTCAGGAACGCCGCCTGGAAAATCGCTTCGGCCACCGCGTCTACCGGCGTACCGGGCAAGACGATGGCCGCGTCGTTGCCGCCCAGTTCCAGGGTGAGGCGCTTGAGGTTGCTGGCGGCGCCGCGCATCACGCTTTGGCCGGTGGCAGTCGAGCCGGTAAACACGATTTTCTGGATGCCGGTGTGCGCGGTGATCGCGCTGCCGAAACCCTGTTCGCCGGTCACGCAATTGATCACGCCCTGGGGCACGTGGCGGGCGATGATCTCGACCAGGCCCAGGGTGCTCAGCGGCGTCAGGCTTGACGGTTTGCTGATCACACAGTTGCCGGCCCGCAGCGCCGGCATGATGTGCCACACGGCGATCATGAACGGCCAATTCCATGGGGTGATCGATGCCACGACGCCCAACGGCTTGCGGTGCAGTTCGATGCGTTGCGAGGGGGTGTCTTCCACCAACTCCACGGCGATTTCCTGCCCGGCCGCATAGCGGGTCCAGGCAGCGGCGCCCATGACTTCGGAGAATGCCAGCTCCAGCGGTTTGCCTTGTTCTTGCACAATCAGCCGGGCCAGCGCATCGGCGTCATGCTCGATATCGGCGGCGATGGCCAGCAGGCGTTGGCAACGGTCGGCATGGCTGCTGTTACGCCAGGTCTTGAACGCGGCTTGCGCGGCGTCGACCGCCTGGTCGAGCTGGGCCAGCGAGCCCGACGGGCACTGGGCGAACGCCTTGCCGGTGGCAGGGTTGATCACATCAAACTGGCCCCTGTCACCGGCGACCTGGATACCGTTGATCAGCATCTTGTAGTTCTGCATTGGAAACCTTCCTTTCACACACTGACGGGCCATGCCGAAAGGCGGCAGGCCGTTTTGTCTGGCTTATCGAGTACGGCGTTAAAGCTTGTGGCTGCCCAGCGCGTGAAAACGCTGCGGCGAGAGTTTTCGTAGCCGTGCGGCGAGATAGATGCCGATGATCAAGGCCACCGGAATGATCGCGCAGAGGCCGTAGGACAGGACTTTGCTGGCCCCGGTCAACACGTCGAAGTGCACCACCGCCAGGACCAACACCGCCACCAGGGCCAGACAGGAGAAACCGGGCAGGATGCGCCCACGCCAGAGTCCCACGTTCAGTTCGGGATGCCGCTGGAAGTACACGCACACCGCCACTGAGGTCAGGGCCATCAGCAAGATCACGCACAACGTGGCCAGATTGGAGAACCAGGCGAACAGTTGCAGGATCGGGTCGGCGTCCATGGCGGCAAAAATCAATACCACCACCGCAGCGATCAGGCTCTGCAACGCCGAGCCCATGTGCGGGCTCTGGTGTACGCGGTGGGTAGTGCCCAACAGGCTGTGCAGCAGGCCGTCACGGCCAATCGCATAGAAGTAGCGCGCGGCGGCGTTGTGGAACGCCAGCAGCCCGGCGTAGATGCTCACCATGAACAGCACACGAATAACCTGGGTCAGCTGCGGGCCGACAAAGTGATCGGACATGCCGTAGATAAAGGTGGTCGGGTCTTGCAACGACTGAAGCAGCGGCACGATCTTGTCCGCCCCTACCCCCACCACCATCGCCCACACCGACAACGCATAGAACCCGCCGATCAGCAGTACCGAGCAGTAAGTGGCAATCGGGATGGTGCGTTGCGGGTTCTTTGCCTCTTCACCGTAGATGGTGGTGGCCTCAAAGCCGATAAATGCCGCAAAGCAGAACAGCAGACCAATGGACGGCGTACCGCTGAACACATGCGTGCTGTTGAACGCGTCGAGGTTGATACCGCTATCGCCGCCGGATTTGAGGATGGCGAAATCCAGGATCAGGATCGCCAGGTATTCGGCAATCACCACCACCGACAGCACCCGCGCCGACAGGTCGATCTTGCGATACCCCAGGATCGCCACGCTGGCCATCGCCAACAGCGAGTAGGCCCACCAGGGCAATTCAAGGCCAAAGACACTGGCCATGGTGCCGCTGACCACCCCGCCGAACATGCCGTACAGCCCGACCTGGAGGATGTTGTAGGCGAACATCGCCAGCACCCCGGCCGCACCGCCGGCCAGGCCACCCAGGCCACGGGAGGTAAACGCGTAAAAACCGCCAGCGTTGGTCAGGTGCTTGGACATGGTGGTGTAACCCACCGAAAACGCCAGCAACACCAGCAAGGCCAGGATCAACAATGCCGGCGTACCGGCGCCGTTGCCGAGCATGATGCCGATGGGAAAACCACCGGCAATCACACTCAGTGGGCTGGCCGCCGACACCACGAAAAAGATGATGAAGCCGACACCCAGGGCGCCACGTTTGAGCTCCGTGGAGCTATTGACCGGGATAGATACACTCATTTTTTTGACCTTGTTGTATGAGGCAGTCGCTGTTGGGTGGGCCCGACCAAGTCGCATCGGCGCCCGTTAGCGTTTTGTTTTGGTTGCGCGCTGAATTTGATCCTATGCCCGCGCCCAAACTGCTCGCTATCCCAAATCGGTAGCATCCAAGACGTCGCCCCAAAACAGGTCAAGCCACCCTCGGCCAGCCGACAGCGCTTGCCGATTCGGGATAGCCGCTTATCCCGTCCCCCCGCATGCTCGCCTCACCCCGCTCGCTCCCCGAATGCCTTGTGCAGGAACCTCAGTCATGCGTCTAGTTCATCTCTCCCTCCAATGGCGAATCACCCTCTTGAGCGGGCTCTGCCTGCTGGCAGTGGTCGGCGCGCTATTGGCAGCCGGCGTGTACCAAAACCAGCAAAGCGCCGACCTGCTCAAGCAGCAGAGCAGTCAGTTGCTGGGGCAAGCAGCCGAGGCACGCTTGCAAGCCCAGGCGGTTGCCCATGGCCAGCGCGTCGAGCGGTTTTTCAACGAAAATGCGCTGTATATCGAAGGCTTCGCCGAACAGGTCGCCCAACTGCGTGAGCAGACCGTCAAGGGCCGCCTCAACGCCACGCAATTGCGCGAGGCGCTGGTCAATGTCACTCGCCAGACCCTGCTCAAGCGCGAGAACGTGCTGGGCCTGTTCGTGGTGCTGCTACCGACGGCCGCCGACGCGGAATTTGCCGCGCAACCGGCCCTGGCAGGCAACGAAACCGGGCGTTTTGCGTTGTACTGGTCACAAAGCCAGCCGGGGCAATTGGTGCAGGATGTGCTCAGCGAAGCGCAAATCACCGCTAACCACACCCTCCCCGGCGCCGATCCGGACACCGACTGGTATCGCTGCCCGCAAACCCAGCGGCGTACCTGCGTGGTGGAGCCGTATACCAGCCAGGTCGAAGGCCGTGATGTGCTGATGAGCAGTATTTCCGTGCCGCTGATCGTCAATGGCAACGTGCTCGGCGTGATCGGCATCGACGTCAGTCTCGAGACGCTGCAAAAGCTTGCCGCCAACCTGGGCCAGGACCTGTACGCGGGCGCGAGCGAAGTGACGATCCTGTCCCCCGCCGATCAGATCGCGGGACGCAGCGGCGTCGCCGAGGGGCCTACCGTCGATATCCGCCAAGCCGTGCAGACCGTCGCGGGCAACCCGGCGTGGCAGTTGCAGCTCAAAGTGCCGCAGGCCCTGGTCCAGGCCCCCGCCCGACAAATGCAGAACGCGTTGGACCGCAAGAGCCGCGACGCCAACTGGTTCAACCTGGGCCTGGGCTTGCTGGCCAGCAGCCTGGGCATGCTGCTGATCTGGCTGGCGGCGTACGGCGTGACCCGGCCGCTATTGAAGGTGGCCAACCTGCTGGAGGCCATCGCCGAGGGCGACGGAGACTTGACCCAACGCTTGCCTGCCGGACGCCAGGATGAACTGGGCCGGCTGAGCCAGGGTTTCAACCGCTTCCTCGACACACTGCAGCCGATGATGCGCGCGATTCAAAGCGCCGCCGTGGATACCCGTAACCATGCCGACACCTCGTCCGGCATCGCCCGCGAAGTCAGCACCGGCATGCAACGCCAGTACCGCGAAGTGGAATTGGCGGCGACCGCTCTGCACGAAATGAGCGCCAGTGCCCAGGAAGTGGCGCGTCACTCCCACAGCGCCGCCGACGCCGCCAGCGCGGCTCAAAGCGCAAGCAGCGCGGGCCAAGGGGTGTTCGCCACGGCCGAGCGCAGCATCGAAAGCCTGGATCAGCGCCTGGACGCCACCCTCAGCCAGGTAAACGCACTGGCCGACAGCAGCGCGCAGATCGGCCAGGTGCTCGACGTCATCAGCGCCATTGCCCAGCAGACCAACCTGCTGGCGTTGAACGCCGCTATCGAAGCCGCCAGGGCCGGTGAACAGGGACGCGGTTTCGCGGTGGTGGCCGATGAGGTCAGACACCTGGCAAGCAACACCCAACACTCGGTCGAACAGGTGCGAGGCGTGATCGAGACATTGCAACAGCTGAGCCAGGCGGTGGTACACAGCACCCAAGCGAGCCGTGAACAGGCCAGCAGCAGCGTGCTGCAGGTGCAGCAGACCCGTGCGGCGCTGGCGGGTATTTCCCAGGCCGTGGACGTGATCGAGCAAATGAACCAGCAAATCGCCAGCGCCGCCCTGGAGCAAAGCACCGTGGTGGAAGACATCAGCGAGCGGGTCAGTGACATTCGGGGCATCAGCGAAACCCTGGCCACGCGCATGCACGATGCCTCGCGGGCCAGCGATTCCCTGCACGACATGGCCAATCACCAACAGCAGTTGGTCGGCCATTTTCGCGTGTGAAGAAGCACCGGACTCCTTCTTGAAGCCCCCACATTCTGATCTGTGAACACGGTCAAATGTGGGAGCTGGCTTGCCTGCTCCCACAGGGGATCGGTGGAGCTATCTGCAACAGCTCCCAGCAAGCAGCCTTAAAGCTTGTGGCTGCCCAAGGCCAGGAAGCGTTGCGGCGAGGTCTTGCGCAGGCGCACGGCAAGGTACACGCCGCCCAGCAGGGCCGCCGGGATGATCGCGCACAGGGCGTAGGACAAGGCCACGCTGGCGCCGGTCAGCACGTCAAAATGCACCACCGCCAGCACCAACACCGCCAGCAGGGCCAGGCACGAAAACCCCGGGAAGATCTGCCCACGCCAGAGCCCGACCTTGAGTTCGGGGTGACGGCGGAAAAACATCAGCACCGCAGCGGAGGTGAGCGCCATCAGCAGGATCACGCACAGCGTCGCCAGGTTCGACAACCAAGCGAACAGTTGCAGGATCGGATCGGCATCCATCGCCGCGAAGATCAGCACCACCACCGCCGAAATCAGGCTCTGCAACGCCGAACCCATGTGCGGGCTCTGGTGCACGCGGTGGGTAGTGCCCAACAGACTGTGCAGCAGGCCGTCACGGCCAATCGCATAAAAATACCGCGCGGCGGCGTTATGGAACGCCAGCAGCCCGGCGTAGATACTCACCATGAACAGCACACGAATAATTTGAGTCAGCTGCGGGCCGACGAAGTGGTCGGACATGCCGTAGATAAAGGTCGTCGGGTCTTGCAACGACTGCAGCAGCGGCACGATTTTGTCCGCCCCCACACCCACCACCATCGCCCACACCGACAACGCGTAGAACCCACCGATCAGCAGTACTGAACAGTACGTAGCAATGGGGATGGTGCGTTGCGGGTTTTTCGCCTCTTCGCCATAAATAGTGGTGGCTTCAAAGCCGATAAACGCCGCAAAGCAAAACAGCAGGCCAATGGACGGCGTACCGCTGAACACATGCGTGCTGTTGAACGCGTCGAGGTTGATACCGCTGTCGCCGCCAGATTTGAGGATGGCGAAATCCAGGATCAGGATCGCCAGGTATTCGGCAATCACCACCACCGAGAGCACCCGCGCCGACAGGTCGATCTTGCGATACCCCAGGATCGCCACGCTGGCCATCGCCAACAGCGAGTAGGCCCACCAGGGCAATTCAAGGCCAAACACACTGGCCATGGTGCCGCTGACCACACCACCAAACATGCCGTACAAGCCGACTTGGAGGATGTTGTAGGCAAACATCGCCAGCACCCCAGCCGCACCACCGGCCAGGCCACCCAGGCCACGGGAGGTAAACGCGTAGAACCCGCCGGCGTTGGTCACGTGCCGGGACATGGTGGTGTAGCCGACCGAAAACGCCAACAACACCAACAGCGCCAGGATCAGCAGTGCCGGCGTGCCCGCGCCGTTGCCAAGCATGATGCCAATCGGAAAACCGCCGGCAATCACGCTCAACGGGCTGGCCGCCGACACCACAAAGAAGATGATAAAGCCGACACCCAGGGCGCCACGCTTGAGCTCCGTGGAGCTATTGACCGGGAGAGGTACACTCATTTTTTTGACCTTATTGTATGAGGCAATCGCTGGAGGGTTCGTCGTTCTTGTCGCATGCTGGATTCGATCCTATGCCTGCTCATGAACGTCCCGATATCCCAAATCGGTCATGCAACTCAGTCTGTCCCTTCGCGCGGAGGAAGACGGTCAGGTCTTGAAGGCCGCCCGTGCGGTATGGGACGGCAACTCCGCGAACAGCTCCTGGTATTCCGCCGCGAAATGGCTGAGGTGATAGAAACCCCAGCGTGCGGCGGCATCACCAATCGAAAGATCGCACGCGCGGGTCGTCATCAAGGTGCGGCGCACGCCGTTGAGGCGCACGGAGCGCAGGTAATTGAGCGGAGTGGTCTCGGCCACCGCGCGAAAGCTGTTCTGCACCGTGCGCCGACTGACCTGCAAGCGTTGGCACAGCTCGTTCACGCTGGGCACATTGAGCAGTTCTGCAGTCGCCAGGCGGTGGCATTTCTCGACGATAAAGCTGCGAGTGGAACTGGGGCTGCGCTGCTGTTTGTCGCAGTCGGGGTCGATCATCAGCTGCAACAGCTCACTGAGCATGGCCTGTTCCAGCGCCACCTCGCGCTCCCGATCCAACGTGGTGTCGAGTTCGTCGTACATCAGTGCCTGGGAGAACAAGGCCACCAATCGCCGCCGCGCCTGGGCAAAGCGCAGGGGTGACACCTTGATCACGGGTTGGCGCAGCAACTGGTTGAGTTCTTTGGCTGACGCGATCTGCTCCAGTGCCTGTTCAAACAGGTCGCGCTCGAAGGTGATGGACAGCAGCTCCATACCCATCGGCATATGGAACATGAATTCCTCGCCCCCATGCAGAAAAAACAGGCTGCTGTCGTCCACATCGCGGCCCTGCATGCGGATCGAGCCAGGCACATTGATTGGCACGGCAAAGCACATCTTGCCCCGGGGGGCTACGCCGTTCTGCACGACACGCTGGTTGATCTGTTCAAGAAACAAGTGGCAGCCCGTCGTCGTCAGCTGCATCAGCGTGCTTTCGGCGCAGCCGGCGGTCAGCTGGCTGTAGTCCTGGTTCCACTGCTGGACGGTGGCAGCATGCACGTGGATGTCGCGAAAATGGCTGATCGTCTGGTTTCTCATGGTGTGGAAAGCCTCTACCCATATTTCTTGTTTTTTGATCGCCGCTGCGCTCGATAGTCGCACATAGCAGAAATCCTGCAATTTGTTTCTGGAATTCGCTCGACCGGCGTTGTCTGCACGCGCAGTTGCCGATTCGGGCTACCGGCCTGGAACCCGCCACGCAGATGATCCAACTGACAAAAATCGACATTCCAGAGAGACCGTCATGAGTGAATCCAAACTTGAATCCCTGCACTTCGCAGATGCCCCATGCATCATCTCCAGCGCCCTGCCTGGCCCCAAGGCAAGCGAGGCCCTGGCCTTGTCGGCACGCACTGAGTCGATGGCACGCGGTGGCGGGCGCATGCCGGTGGCCATGGACCGCGCGTTCGGCGCAACCTTCAAGGACCCGGACGGCAACACCTATATCGACCTGTCCGCCGGCGTGGGCGTCAGCAGCGTAGGTCGCTGCCACCCGAAAGTGGTGCAGGCCATCCGTGAGCAATCCGAAGTGCTGATGCATGCCCTGGAGATCAACAGCACCCGCCGCACCGAACTGGCGGCCAAAATGTCCGAGATCGCGCCGGACGGTTTGCGCGGTGACTGCATCACCTTCTTCACCCAAAGCGGCAGCGATGCGCTGGAAGCGGCGATCAAGTTCGCCAAGCGCATCACCGGGCGGCATCAGATCATTGCCTTTCATGGCGGCTATCACGGGGTGTGGAATGCGTCGGGTGCCCTCACCACCGGCACGGCTTACCGCAAGGGCTATGGCGCGCAGATGGGCGGCGTGATTCACGCGCCCTACCCGTATGCCTACCGCTTCCCCTTCGACACTACCCACCAAAGCGCCGAGCAGATCGCCGGCGACTATGTGGACTACCTGCTGAACACCCCGTACACCGCCGCCGATGACGTGGCCGCCGTGATCGTCGAGCCGGTACAGGGCGAAGGCGGCTACGTGCCGCCCTCACCCGAGTTCCTGCAACTGCTGCGCAAGGCCTGCGACCGCGCCGGCGTCTTGCTGATTGTCGACGAGGTGCAGTCCGGCGCCGGGCGCACCGGCAAGATGTGGGCGGTCGAGCACTCCGGCGTCAAGCCCGACATGCTCACCTTCGGCAAGGGCATCGGCAGCGACCTGCCCATGGCCGGCCTGATCATGCGCTCGGACCTGGCGGCAAAGATCCCAGACGGCTCGATGCCCAACACCTTCGCAGCCAACTCGTTGTCGTCGGCCGTGGCACTGACCAACATCAGCATCCTGCAAGACCCGGAGCTCGACCTGCTCAACCGTGCCCACACCCTGGGCCTGGAAGCCCAGGAACGCATCCGTGGCTTCAACAGCCCCTTCGTCGGCGAGGTGCGCGGGCGCGGCCTGATGATCGGCATCGAGCTGGTGGAAGACCCGATCACCAAGGCGCCCCTGGCCGGCGAAAAAATCGGCCAGCTCATGGGCTACCTGATCAACCACGGTGTGCTGATGATTCCTTGCGGTCGCTACAGCAACGTGATGCGCGTGATGCCTTCGTTGACCATCTCGCGTGCGCTGTTCTTCAAGGCACTGGACATCTTCGGCGATGCCCTGGCCTCCCTCAAGGCCTGACCCCTGGAGCACAACATGACTGAACAGTTGAATCACTTCATTGCCGGTGCGTCGGTTGCCGCCTCGGACAAACGCCGCATCGACCTGATCAACCCGGTGACCGAGCAGGTCTATGCCAGCTCCGCACGCGGCACGGCCGAGGACGTCGATGCCGCCGTCGGCGCAGCGCTGCACCAACTTGAACGTGGCGAGTGGCGCCAACTCAGCGGCGCCCAGCGTGGCCGGCTGCTGGCGAAACTGGCGGACCTGGTGGAACGCGACACCGAGCAACTGGCCGACATGGACGCCAACGCCATCGGCCGTTCCCCCATCGAACCCCGCCGCATGGACCTGCCCAACGCCATCGCCAACCTGCGCGCGGCCGCCGGCTGGGCCAACCAGCTGGAAGGTCGCACCATTCCCACCGGCGGCTACTTTGGCACTCAAACCCTCTCGTATACCGTGCGCGAGCCGGTGGGCGTGGTCGGAGCCATCGTGCCGTGGAACTCGCCGTTGATGATCACCGTGTGGAAGCTTGCCGCGTTGCTGGCGGCAGGCTGTACCGTGGTGATCAAGCCTTCGGAAGAAACCCCGCAGTCAGCCCTGCACTTGGCGAAACTGGCGCAGGAAGCGGGTTTCCCGGATGGCGTGATCAATGTGGTCACCGGCTACGGCGCCGAAGTGGGTCGCGCCCTGTGCGAACACCCGGACGTCGCCAAGATCAGTTTCACCGGCAGCCCCGAAGCCGGTCGCGAAATCCAGCGCACCGCTGGGGTGCTGTTCAAGCGCGTGGCCCTGGAGTTGGGCGGCAAGAGCCCGCAGATCGTGTTCGATGACGCAGCCTTTGAAGACGCCCTGCGCGGCTGTGCCCTGGGCCTGTTCGCCAACCAGGGCCAGGTGTGTGCCGCCGGCTCGCGCATTCTGGTCCAGCGCAGTATCGCCGAACGTTTTGGCGCGGCGCTGGCCGAGGCGGCGCAAGCGGTCAGCGTGGGCGATCCACAGCAGCCTGGCGTGCAGATGGGACCAGTGGCCAAGAAAGCCCAGTTTGACCGCGTCAACCGCTACATCCAGCTGGGCATCGACCAAGGCGCGACGTTGTTGGCCGGCGGCGTGTCCACGTCGACAAAGGGCTGGTTCGTGCGCCCGACCATTTTCGCCAATGCCCGCAATGACATGGCGATCGCCAGGGACGAGATCTTCGGGCCCGTCGGCACCTTGATCGTCTTCGACACTGAAGACGAGGCCGTCGCACTGGCCAACGATTCCACCTACGGCCTGGCGGCGACCGTGTGGACCACCAACCTGGTGCGTGCACACCGCGTCGCCGCAGCCGTCAAGGCCGGTGCCGTGGGGATCAACTGCTGGAGCCCGCTGGATGCCAACCTGCCCTGGGGCGGGGTCAAGACCAGCGGTATCGGCCGCGAAGGCGGTTTCAGCGGTGCACTGGCCTACACCGAGGAGAAGGTCATCACGGTATTGATGCCCACCTGACCCCCTGCACTGAGCGAACCACCCTTTCAGCGAGGGTGGTGTCTTTGATGAGCGTTGGAGAGACCGTGATGAACGCAAACAAGCAAACGACAATCGATCGTTATCCGACGTCCCTGCGCCTGCTGCACTGGGTGCGTGCCGTGATCATTACCGGCCTGCTCTGGGCCGGCTGGCACATGACCGGCATGAATGATGAAGTGGCGAGCAAGTTCGAGCTGTACTACCCCTGGCACAAATCCTTCGGGGTGCTGGCGTTCCTGCTGGTGCTGACGCAGATTGCCGTGCGCTTTTTCACCCCGAACATTCCCCAACCGCTGGCAACGTTGATGCCTTATGAACAGATGCTGTCCAGGCTGATCCAGCGGGTGATGTATGCACTGCTGGTGATCGTGCCGCTGATGGGCTACTCCATGTCGAGCACGTTCACCCTGAGCGATGGGGTGTTCTTTTTTGGCGTCAACCTGCCCGAGCTGCTGCCGAAAAATGATGATTGGTTCGTGGTGTTCCAACTGCTGCACAAGGTGTTCGCCTATACCTTGCTTGCGCTGATCGTGCTGCACATCGCCGGCGCCCTCAAACACCGCTTCTACGACAAAGACCCGCGCAACGACGTACTGCGTCGCATGCTCTGACAAACAGGCGTTGGCACAAGCTGCCAACGCCTGCCCTTGTGCCCCTCTCCTAGAATGTCACCCACACGATGAACTGCAGGTACGTGTTGGTGGATGCACTGCCACTCTGAAGCCCACCATTGCCCAGCCACTTTTGCGGTTTGTAGAAGCCGATCAACGGCGACAGCGTGATGTTGTCCGTCACCATCCAATCAAGGAAGAAGTCGACTTCGCGCGCACTGAAGTTCTGTTGCTGCCGACGGGACAGTTGGTGATAGTCGAACGCCATGGCGTTGAGCGTCAGCTTGTCGGTCGGCCGCACGGAGAGCAGCACGTCGTTGATCTGCATGTTCGACGTCACGGAACCGGCGTAATTGACCGCGACTTCGCCCTGGTAACGCTTGCGGAAACCACCCTGGAACAGGAAGTCCCAGCCTTCGGAATAACGCGTGTAGCGATAGCTCAGCGTCGGCTGCCATTTGACGTCGGTAAAGGTGTAGCCCGCGTCGAAGAACATCGCCCGCTGTGAGCCTGAACGCTTTTCCTGGCGGGCGACTTCAAAGGCAAAGTCGGCATTTTCGATCCCCGCATTGCCCTGGCCGCGCAAGCTGTAGATGTTCATGCCCTTGCGCTCCATGCGGTCCCCGAAGGCGTAGCGCTCTTCCACATCCAGGCCGCGCACATAGGTTGAACCGATTGAGCCGAACGGCGTGGTGTAGTCGACGGTAGCCGCAGCGACTTCGGTCTTGGACTGCCCTGGGTTATCCGACTTGAGCCAGATAAGGCTGCCGTGCAAGCCCTCTGTGCCGCCCAATTTGAGCACCGCCGTATTGCCAAACGCCAGGCGCTGGCCGAGGTAAAACGCGCCGCCACGGTCGAAGCGCCCATCGCTGACGCCTTCGATGGGGCTGAAGGCCTTGCCGGGGTTGAAGCCATCGTCGGTGATCAGGAAACCATCCACCGTCACCAGTTGGCGGCCAAACGAGAAATCCACGCCGTCCTTGCCCAGGGCGGGTATCAGCTCGCCCGAACGCCAGCCCAGGTATGCGTCCTCAACGGCTGTACGGCGCTCGTTGCCGGCGGTGATCTTGCCGGTGTCGCCGTCGCCCCATGAACCGGAACTGAGCAGGCTGAAGCCGCCGTAGAGCGAGCCGGCGGTGAGCTTGTCGGTGGTGCCGCTGAGGCCGTATTTGGCGTAGCCCTCTTGCCAACGCATGCTGCCGGGCACGCGCTCGGGGTCGCCGAGGTAGTTGCGGGTACTGCCGAGCCAGCCGAAGCCGGCGCCCAGTTCAGCGTTCAACACGGTGCCGCCGTCCTCTTCGTTGTAGAGCGTGTAGGCGTGTGCCTGCGGCTCACATGCACAAAGTGCGACCAACGACAATAACGGGGCATAGGGTGGGGTGCGCATGACGTCTCTCCTGTTTTTATATTTATGAGGCGAGACACGAGTGTTCCGATTCGGCTTGGGCAAGCGGTAACCCAAATCAGCATGTGCAGGGTCTTTCAAAAACTACCGGTCATCACGGCCATTGGTTGCCGTTTTGGGCTACGGCCCGGGTTCCCTGGCGCCCTATGCTGGCGGCATAAGAACCATAAGAACCCGAGGCACCCGTCATGACCGTATTCCCCCCTTCCCCGTTGTTACGTCAGGGACTTTGTCTACTGACGCTCGTTACCTGCAGCGCGTTGTCGTCAGTCGCCACTGCCCACCACTCCTTCGCACTGTTCGACCAGACCCGCACCGTGACGGTCAAGGGTGTGGTGGAGCGCTTTGCCTGGACCAACCCGCACATCACGATTTACCTCGATGCCCCTGGCCCACCGGCCCAGCGCTACAAGATCGAGACCGGCAGCGTCAACGCATTGCAACGCACCGGCTGGAGCGCGGACTCGATCAAGGCTGGCGAGAACGCCGAGGTGTCCTTCAAACCACTGAAAAACGGTGAGCCCGGCGGCCTGCTGGTGGAGATCAAGATCGGTGACGTGGTGCTCTCGGGCGGCGGTTGAACGCACCCTTTCAGCCGCCCCAACCGAACAGCACCCTCACGTGGAGACGTCTCTATGAAACCGACACGCACCTTGCACACGGCCATGATCGGCCTGGGCTTTGCCCTCGCGACCGTCACCGGTTTAGGCAACGCCGCGACAATGCCCACACCCAAGCCCGACATCAGCGGCACCTGGGAACGTACCCCGGACGACTGGTTTGGTGAGAACCCGGACGACCCCGTGCACCCCGGCGGGCCGATGGACCTGAAGGCGCCCTATGCCGCCGACTATGCCGCGCTCAAGAAAAAACAGGCGGCGGCCAACGAAGCCGGGACGCCGCTCGCGACCACAAGCGCCAAATGCCTGCCTGAAGGCATGCCGATAATGATGGCCGCGCTGTTCCCGATCCAGATCATCCACGACGACAAGCAGGTGATCGTGCTGGGCGAATACCTGCAACAGGTGCGCCGGGTTCTGTTGAACCAGCCGATGCCGCCCAAGGAGAAACTCGACCCGCTGTATCAGGGCCATTCGCGCGGTCATTGGGAAGGCGATACGTTGGTGGTGCAGACCCAACGGGTGCGTACCGACGTGCGTTTCTATGACGTGCCCCACGGCCCGGACATGAAGATCACCGAGCGCATCCGCCTGCGCGGGCCGGACCACTTGGAGGACCAGGTCGTGATCGAAGACCCGCAGGTGCTCAACACGCCGTATCGCTTCACGTTCGACTACAAGCGCTCCAGCTACGCCATCCAGGAGTATGTCTGCGAGAACAACCAGATCGTGATCGACAGCGAGGGCAAGGCGTCCCTCAGCCTTGAATGAGGTGGGCCGGATGGCGCGTTCGATCACCCTCGGCGGCCTGTGGCTGGCACTGGTCCTGGCGTCGAACGCGGGTGCAGAAGTGCCGCGCCTGCCCACGGCGATTGCCGTGCCGCCGTCGGGCCAACTGCCGCTGTCGTCGGCGAAACGTCCCGGCACCGAATACAGCGACCTCGACAGGTACGGCTACCGCGAAGAAGAGTTTTACCTGCAAGGTATCGCCCCGGCCATTACCGCCGCCGGTGAAAACCGTTTTGATGTGCCCTACACCACGCGGATTCTGGTGCGCAAACCGGCTGACCCCGCGCGGTTCAACGGCACCGTGATCATCGAGCCGTTCAGTTGGTTTGGCGAGCGTGGCGCCGGCTGGATCCTGACCCGTGACTATTTGCTGCGCCGTGGCTACGCCTATGTCGGCTACACGCTGAACACCAACCAGCCGCGCGTCGATCCCAAGTTCATGGCCGACACGCCCGCCGCCGAGGCCGAGCAGATTGCCCAATACGGGCGGATCGTGAACTTCGACTTCATGCGCCGTTACGACTACGCACGTTATGCCCCCCTGGGTACTTACTACGACCCGGAGCACTTCAGCCGGGGTACAGCGCCCGATCCGTTCCCGCCACAGTCCCAAGGCATTGCGGCGCAGTTGGCGCTGCTGCTGAAAACCCCTGCGGCGCAGGGGCCGCTGGCGGGCTTCGGCGTGCAGCGCATCTACGTCAATAGCTGGGCCGTGACGGCACAAGTGTGGATGGATTACCTCGACCAGGGCCGGCACCAGCAATGGCGCATGCCGGACGATACGCCGCTGATCGATGCCTACATGACCGGCCGCATGGCGTACGGAGAGGTAGGCGGCGAGGTGATACGGCTGCCGCGCCAGATGCCCGAGGGCGTGCCGTTCGTGACGGTCTACAGCCAGTCCGAATTGATGCACGACGTAATCGAAGGCATTGCCCTGCCCGCGGACACCGACAGCCCGCAGGTGCGTTACTACGAAGTCACCGGCATGCCCCATCTGCGCCTGGCCGACCTGGGCACAGACCACACCGAACGGCTCGCCGCCGACATCGGCAAGGGCGACGACCCACGGTGCCAGACGCTGTACGACGAACCGGCTGAGCTGGTGGCGGCGGCGCTGCTTGATCGCATGGACCGTTGGGTGCGCGAAGGCACCCCCATGCCAGAGGCGCCACGGGTGGTGCGCGACGGCAAGACCGCCGCACGTGCGCCTGCCACCGGCAACCTGCAAGGCGGCGTGCGCCCCCCCTGGGTGCAGGTGCCCAGCGCCGTCTACCTCACCGACCAAGAGACCGGTTGCGGCCTGATCTACGACACAAAGGTGGCTTACGCGAAGGACGTGCTTGGCCGGCACTACGCAAACTTCAACCGCTACGCACAGCAATTCGAAGAGGCCAAAGCCGTGTCGATCAAGGAAGGCTACCTGCTTCCAGAGGATGCGGCGGGCCTGCAGCCGGTCGCTAAACCCCAAGATTTCTAACCCCAAGAGGAAGGAAAGCCGATGTCATCGTCATTCATCATTGCCTGGCTCTATGCGACGCCTTTGAGCACCGCCATCCGAGACATCCTCTGGGTCATTCCCACGGTCCAGAGCATTCATATCCTCGCCATCACCGTGCTGTTCGGTTCGGCGCTCGTTTCCGACCTCCGCCTGGCCGGCGTGCTGGCCACCGACGAGCCCTTGCGCGGTGTCGTTCGCCGTTACTACCCGTGGATGCGCAATGCACTGATCGTGCTGCTCTTCACGGGGCTGATCATGGTCATCGCCGAGCCCGACCGGGTACTCGTCAACACGACGTTCTGGCTGAAGATGGCGCTGGTGGTGACGGCCTTCACCCTGACGCTGTTGCTGCGGCGCCCGCTGCTGCGTGCAGCCGACAAGCCCGCACCACGCCCGATCAAGGCGCTGGCCTGGGTGTCGATCGGATTGTGGTGCGTCGTGATCATTTGCGGCCGCTGGATCGCCTACACGATCTAAGCGTTTTCAACCCAAGCCTTCAGGTACTCGCCATGGACATTCAAGCCCTGCTGCAAATCCTCCAGGACACCGCCGTCGCCAGCTTCATCAGAGAGTCGGGCTCAGCCTTTCCCTTGCTCGAATCGCTGCATGTGATCGGCATCGCGATCGTGTACGGCACCATTGCCGTCGTCGACCTGCGCCTGCTGGGTGTGGCGGCCCATCGACGCAGCGCGCTGAGGCTGATCCAGGACCTGCTGCCCTACACCTGGGTCGCGTTCTGTGTGTGCGTGATCACCGGCCTGCTGATGTTCTGCGCCAACGGCACCACCTATGTGCAAAACACCGCCTTCCTGTGGAAGATGGGCCTGCTGGTACTGGCGGGGCTCAACATGGGGGTATTCCACCTGGGCGCGTTTCGCCGCATTGGTGAATGGGACACCTCGCTGCCACCACCCGGCCAGGCACGTGTCGCGGGCTTCAGTTCGCTGGCGTTGTGGGCCGGGGTGATTGTCCTCGGCCGCTGGATTGCGTTTCTCTGATGGCCTGCGTGAGCAATGCCATCCAGGTGGTGCGCCCCGCTTCCGGTCGATGGGAATCGCTGGGCCTGCTGCTGGCGACCCTGGCCGTCACCACCGGCGTATTGGGCTACGTGATGCTGCGTCCCGAACGCGTCGGCCCGCCCGTGCCCTTGAGCTGGCAGGTGCGCTCCTTTGATGGCTTGGGCGCCGCTGACCAAGCCATTCACAGCGCGCTGTTGCCGGCGGGTGAAGAAATCATCTGGTTCAACAACGACACCGGTGGCTGGATCACCCTGGAATATGCGCAGAAGCTGTTGCTGCCGCCCTTCTACCGTGACGTCTTCTGGAAAACCAACGGCCAAGTGCACTGGCAACTGATCCTGCCCGGTACTCATCAGGCCCATGACCCGTCAGCCGATACCGCCAGCAGCGTGTCACAAGCCACCCAAGGCCAAGGCGCCACGGTGTATTACGGTGCTGCCGGTCGAGCGCCGGGGCAGAGCGCGTACCTGCTGATCATCGGGCATGCGCATGCCGGCGTCATGTGGGCCAACCAGGCGACGATCTGGGTCCACCGCGACCCGAACGCGCCCTACCCTGGCATCGTCAAGCCCGAGTCGCTGGTCGGCGCCGGCTGGCGCCAGGTCATCCCCTACGACGGCGCCAGCGAAGTCGAACGCGTCAAAGGAATCCAGCCATGACTGCCCCTCCCTCACTTCGCACACTGTGGCGCGGCTGCGTTGCGCTGCTGGTACTGATCCCCGTCATCGCCCTGGCGGCCGCGGCACCCGATTCGACCAAGAAGCTCAAAATCGGGGTCACGCTGCACCCTTACTACAGTTTCGTGGCGAATATCGTCGGTGACCGCGCGGAGGTGGTGCCGCTCATCCCCGCGCAGGCGAACCCGCACAACTACCAACCGCAACCCGACGATATCACCCGTGCGATGAGCCTGGATGCATTGGTCGTCAACGGCATCGGCCACGACGAATGGGCCTTCCAGATCGTCAAGGCGGCCGGCCGTACGCAGACACTGCCGATCATCCAGGCGAATGCCTCGGTCGCGCTGATTCCCGTGGGCGGCGACCCGGGCGGCGTCAAGGTGGTCAACCCGCATACCTTTGTCTCCACCACCGCCGCGATACAACAGGTGTTCGAGATCGCCCGCAAGCTGGGTGAATTGGACCCGGCCAACGCCGTGACCTATCGGCACAACGCCCTGGCCTACGCCACCCGTATCCGCGAACTGCGCGCGCGTTTCATGAGCCGTTTCGCTGCGCTGGACCTGTCCGGCTTTCGCTGTGCGACCACGCACGCCGGCTACGACTACCTCATGCAGGAATTCGGTTTGTTCGTCAGCGCGGTGATTGAACCGCGCCATGGCGTCGCGCCGACGGCACGCCAGTTGGCCAACACCATCGAGGCGATCAAGAACGCCCATGTGCGTGTGCTGTTCGCCGAGAAAAACTTCTCCCTCGACCTGGCCAAGCCCATCGAGGCCGCCACCGGCGTGAAGGTGTTTGCGCTGTCGCATATCACTGGCACTGCCTACAGCGCGGATGAGTTCGAGGTGGCCATGGGCGAAAACCTCGAAACCCTGGCCGAAGCCGTCGAGTTTACCCAGCCATGAAGGAGCGACCCGCCGTGCGTGGACCTGCCGTTATATTCGATAACGTCTCATTGCAACTGGGCGGCACTCAAGTGCTGGACGCCGTGAACTTCCGGGTCGAGGCCGGTGCCCTCCACTGCCTGGTCGGCCCGAACGGGGGCGGCAAGACCTCACTGGTGCGCGCGTTGCTGGGCCAGATGCCGCACACGGGCACGGTGCGGCTAGAGGGCGAGGTCAGCACGCCCATGGGCTACGTGCCGCAATTGCCGGACTTCGACCGCAATGTGCCGATGACCGTCAACGACGTGATGGCCCTGCTCAGCCAGCGCAGGCCGGCATTCCTCGGCGCATCCCGCTCAGCCAAGGCAACCCGCATCGCGGCCCTGCATCGCACCGGGGTTGGCGCAATGGGTGCCAAGCCGTTTGGCAGCCTGTCCGGAGGCGAGCGCCAACGCGTGCTGCTCGCCCAAGCGATCAGCCCGATGCCCCGGCTGCTGATTCTCGACGAGCCAACCGCCGGAATCGACGAACCCGGTGTGCGCCTGGTGGAGGAGTTAGTCACCGAACTGCACGACCAGGGCGTCACCATCCTCTGGATCAACCATGACCTGGAACAAGTAAGGCGCGTCGCGCAATCGGTCACCGTGATCAATCAACGGCTGCTGTTCCATGGCAGCTGCGAGCATTGGGAGAACCTGCGATGAACGCCCTGTACGATTTCATTCGCATCCAACTGCAGGCGCTCACCGCCAACGGTTTGCTGCCACAGCCGTTCGAGTACGAGTTCGTGATCAATGCGCTGCTGTGTGCGATGCTGATCGGCCCCCTGCTGGGTGTGCTGGGCTCGATGGTGATGATCAAGCGCATGGCCTTTTTCAGCCAGTCCGTCGGCAATGCGGCGATGACCGGCGTGGCCATTGGCGTGCTGATCGGCGAGTCCTATACCTCACCCTACTTTTCGATGTTCGGCTTCTGCCTGCTGTTTGCGCTGACGCTGAAGTACACACAACACCGCACCACGCTGGCCAACGACACGCTGATCGGGGTGTTCCTGTCTATCTCGCTGGCGATCGGCGCCTCGTTGCTGCTGTTCGTGTCGGCAAAGATCAACACCCACGTGATGGAGAGCGTGCTGTGTGGCTCCATCCTGGCCGTGGACCATACCGACATGAACGTACTGCTGGTGGTCACCGCCACCTGTGCGCTGCTCGGCCTGCCGCTGTACAACAGCATGCTGTTGTCCAGCCTCAATCCGAGCCTGGCCCATGCGCGTGGCGTGCCGGTGCGCAGCGTCGAGTACCTGTTCGTGGTGCTGGTCACCCTGGTGACGGTGGCCTGCCTGAAAATCATCGGTGCCGTGCTGGTTGAAGCCTTGCTGCTGATACCGGCGGCAGCCGCACGCAACATCAGCCATTCACTGCCGGGGCTGGTCGCCCGCGCGGTGTTGATCGCCACGTTTTCCTGCGTGGTCGGCATCCTGGCGCCGATGCAATTTCATATTCCGGTGCCGACGGGAGGCGCCATTGTGATCGTGGCGGCGTTGGTGTTCCTGCTCACCGTGGTCATTCGCGCGTCCGCGTCGCGCTTCAGAGGAGCAAGCGTATGAAACGGCGTTGGATACTGGCCTGGCTGTTGGGCAGCTCATTGACAGCCTTCGCCGACGCCGGCCGGCCACAGGTGCTTGTCGCGCTGCCCGCCGTGTATGCGCTCACCTCGGTACTCAGCGACGGCACGGCCATCGAGGTCGTGCGCGTGCCACAGGACGCTGCGGTGCCCATGGAAAGCCAGGCCCACACGCTGTCGCGCCTGGCCCCTGATGTGTTCCAGCAGGCGACGGCCGTGGTCACCTTGAGCAGTCTGTGGCGTGCGGACCCGCTGTATGCAACGGCTCGTCGCCACAACCTGCGGATCGTCGAGATCGATGCTTCGCACGCCTGGGACAGCATCAAGCCAGGCGTCGCTGCGATTCGCGCGCCCGCGAACGATGTGCCATGGGCTGCCGTGCACGAAGCAGAGGGCGACCTGTCACCCTATGCCTGGCTCGGCCCGGTCAACGCCATGCGCATGTCAGCGATCATCGCGGCCGACCTGGCACGCCTTTCCCCCGGCGATGCATCCCGCATTGAGCGCAACCTCGGGGGACTCGAAGGCCGTTTGCGTGCGCTCAAGGCCGAGTATGGCGCCAGGCTGGTGCACGTCACGGACCTGCGCGTGCTGTCGCTGGCCAGTGAGTTCATCTACCTGTTCGACGAATTCGGCATCTACGTCGACGGCTGGTTTATCCGCCAGGACATCGACTGGAGCGACGCCGACCGTGCAGCGCTGACCCAGTACCTGCGCGAGCGTGAGATTCGCGTGGTGGTCCATAAGTGGGCGCCGGACGCGCGGATCGTCCAGGCCATTGAGGACGCAGGCGCACAGCTGCTGATTCTCGACACGGGCAACCCCGGAGTGCTCGCCGACCCGGCCAACGGGTATTACGCACTGATGGTTGCCAACCTGAACGCCTTGCTGGCGGCCTTCCCAGTACGCCAATGAAGACACTCGACCCTGGAGACTCAAACCCATGCCCACCCTAGGTTCAGCAACTCAACTATTGATCGCAGGCACCTTGCTGTTCTGTCAGGCCGCCCTGGCCCATGCCCCCGTGTTCGACTGCTACCTCGAGAACGATGACCAGGTGAAATGCGAGGCTGGCTACACCGACGGCAGCCCTGCTGTTGGCAGAAAAGTCCATGTCCGGAATGCGAGCAACAAAGTGTTGCTCGAAGGCAGCATAGGCCAGGACAACACCTATACGTTCCAGGCGCCTGCCGACCACTACTCCGTGGTGTTCCTCGGTGGAGACGCCCATGACGCAACGATTCAGTCCTCCGACATCTCAAGGTGAAATCGACCATGCCAATCACAACACGACGACTGCTGCAAACCCTTGCCGTTGCTGCGTTCAGTGGTTTGACCGGCGCCGCCCAGGCCCATTTCCAGATGCTCTACGTGGAGGACACCGCGCTGGCGCGTGCGCAAAACCTGGAGTTTGCGCTGGTGTTCACGCACCCGTTTTCCGGCGGCCCGACCATGCTGATGGATCAACCACGTTCGTTCAGCCACACGAGTTCGCACGGTGGCGAAAAAATCGACCTGCGCAACTACCTGCGTCCCGTCCAATGGCAGAGCCGCGACAACCGAACGACCGCCTATCGCGCGTCGATTCCCCGCGAGTTGGTACGTTCATTGGGTGACCACATTTTCGTCCTTGAGCCCGAGCCCTATCTGGAAACGGAAGAAGACGTCTATATCCAACAGTTCACCAAGCTGATCGTGAATGTCGGCGGTGTGCCCGGCAACTGGTCAGAACCGCAGGGGTTGCCCGTGGAAATCCAGCCACTGAGCAAACCCTATGCAAACTGGACGGGCAGCGTATTCCGCGCCGTGGTACTGGCCGACGGCAAGCCCGTGCCCTTTACCGAAGTCGAAATCGAATACCTCAACCACTCCGTCGATGTCGAGAACAACGCCTTCGGCCAGCAAGACTACGTCACGGCGCCGCAAGCCTCCTTCAAGGCCTTGAGCACCTACACAGACGGCCAGGGCGTCCTGACCATCGGCCTGCCCCGGGCCGGCTGGTGGGGTATTGCGGCGCTCGACATCGGCAGCACCAAAACCCACAAGGGCAAACCGCTGTCCCAGGATGCGGTTTTGTGGGTGCAGGCCAGAGACATGAAGTAAAGGCATGCAACGACAATCTTTCACGATGTCTGTCCGACAAATTGTGATATCGATATAACTCATCACTTTAGATCCAGGCAGCACTCGACATGAGCATCTCCATTCACTTCACCCCCTGGGCTTCGCTGCTTGGCGGCGCACTCATCGGCGTGTCAGCAGGCCTGTTCATCCTGCTCAACGGGCGTATTGCCGGTATCAGTGGCCTGCTGGGTAGCCTGTTTGCCAAACGCGACGACGGGCGCGCCGAAAAATGGCTGTTTTTGACTGGCCTGCTGGCCTCCCCCTGGGTCTGGTCACTCGCTGCCGCGTTACCCGAAGCCTCGTTCCAGGCCAGTGGCTACTCGCTGGCCATCGCGGGGCTGTTGGTTGGGATCGGCACACGGTATGGCGCCGGCTGTACCAGCGGACATGGCATCTGCGGCCTCTCACGCCTGTCGCCGCGCTCGCTGGTTGCGGTCGCCTGCTTCATGGGCAGCGGGTTTGCCGGTGTCTACGTCATACGTCATCTGCTGGGAGCCTGAGCATGCGCAAACTCACTGCCTTGATGGCCGGTTTGATCTTTGGACTCGGCCTTTACCTCAGCGGCATGACCGATCCGGCGAAAGTACTGGCCTTCCTTGACCTGGCCGGCGATTGGGATCCGTCACTGGCCTTGGTGATGGCCGGCGCCCTTGCGGTGAGCAGCGTGGCGTTCTTCTTCGCCAGGCGTCGCCAGGTCTCGCTGCTGGGTGCGCCCCTTCAGATACCGACCAACAGGAAAATTGACCGCAGGCTTGTGCTGGGCAGCCTGCTGTTTGGCATGGGCTGGGCGATTGCGGGGCTTTGCCCTGGGCCGGCCTTGGCATTGCTGTTGACGGGGCATTGGCAGGTGGTCGTATTCACGCTGGCAATGCTGGTGGGCATGCTGATTTTTGAGGGGCTTGAATTGCGTGTGCTGGCAAAGAATTGAATAGACCACTAGCGCCGATGCTGGCCTGGATGGTGGAGGAAAAAGACATAGAACCGCACGTGCCGGTGTGGGACAAAACCGAGCGCAAGAACGGCAATTTTGGAGCCGTGCCTGAGTTCAGGCGAGCTGAAAATCCGATTTTTTTCAACAGGTCCGGCCAAAAGTAGCCATTCAGCTTTCACAGTCCGGGCCAGTCAACGGCGCTGGATAGAAGCCTCATGCGAATGACGACGCACACCGCCGTGGCGCACTGATTTCTAACCACCAAGTCTTTTCGCAGGGGCACCACCCAGCAGCTTCAAGCCTGCGCAGCGTTACTGGCTTTGCTTTGGAACATGGCGGTGTCAGCCTTGAAAATCAAATCGTCGAGGCCTTCACCATCTTCCGGATACCACGCCACCCCTAGGCTGGCGCTAACCTTGATCTGGCTGTTTTCCCATGGAATGGGCAAGGCGACGGCTTCGCAGATTTCACCGGTGATGCGCTGGATATCGCTTCTGTGACGCGCGCCGTCGAGCAGCACGATAAATTCATCACCGCCCATGCGTGCAGCTATTTCGAACTCGCCAATATTGGATTTGATCGCCGAGGCTGCGTGGATCAGCATGGCATCGCCCGCCTGGTGGCCATAACGATCATTGATCTGCTTGAAGTGGTTCAAGTCGATATAGCACAGGGCCAGATGCTCTCCACGATTCTTTGCGTCGAGCAGCCGCTGACTAGCGAAGGGAATAAAACTATTGCGATTGGGCAAGCCAGTCAGGCTGTCATAGAAAGCCAGATTGTGTACTTCCTCTTCGGCGAGTTTGCGCAACTTGATCTCGTTGCGTAGATGGCGCTGGGCATTCAACAGAACCAGAGCGAATATCAGGACAAGCACAGAGCCGATGCTGATCAGCACAATGGTCTTGCGCAGCCGCTCGACGAGTTGCGGCGGGTTGGGATCGTAAATGAAGTTTTCCAGACCGGCGATAGTGTCGACCATGCCCAGTTCGAGGAAAGTTTCAGCCATACGTTGCCAGCGCCCTGGGTTCATATGACCGATCTCGATCAGGTCAGATACCACCAGCGGACGCATGGCCTGAGCTTCGAATTGCAAGTGCGCGCGACTTTTCTCCACCGAATACTGATCGAGCAGCAGGTCTATGATTTGCTCGGGGTTATCCATCGCGTAGCGCCAGCCGCGCAGGGTAGCGCGGCGGAAGGCCTCGACCCGCTGTGGATGCTCGTCAATCTCGGCCTGGCTGGTGAACAGGATGTCGCTGTAGAAGTCGATCCCATAGGTGACGGGCGAGATGATGTTGTATTCCACGCCCCGCTGTTGCAGGTAGAAGGGCTCGTTGGTCAGGTACGAGTTGAACGCCGCAACTTTACCGCTGGCCAGATCCCCGATTTGAAAACTGCTGGGTAGCAGTTGTAGTTTTTCGAGAGGTATACCCTCACTACGGAACATCGCCAGAAAATCGGCATCGGTCTGTGCATCCATCAGCATCAACGGCTTGCCGATCAGGTCGTGCACAGTGCGAACACCTTGGTCTGTGCGAGCCACGAGCACGGAAGGTGAGTGCTGAAAAATCACCGCCAGCGCTACCAAGGGCTTGCCATGCAGGCGTGCGTAGAGCAATTCACTATTGGCTTCGCCGTATTGGGCACGCCCAGAGAGCACTTCTTCGACCGGCGTGACGTTGGGGCCACCTTCGTGCAAGCGCACGTCCAGTCCTTCTTCGCGGTAATAGCCCTGGGCGATGGCGGCATAGTAGCCCGCGAACTGGAACTGATGCGTCCAACGCAGCTGAACATCAATCACCTGTTCGGTGCCATTCTGTTGAGTGACCGGACTCGCCCACGCAGCCTGAGCCGAGAGCAACACAAAACACAGCAGTCGACGCAGCCGAACCAACAGAGATCTCTCCGGCCGGTTGAGCGCGTTAGAACAGCAACAGAGGCTGGGCATCGTGAGAGTCCGTGAATCGCGCTCGTGGTTGAGCGTGCAAGGCGTGGCGCAACATTGTGACATCACTCATGTGGGGCCAGCAATCGCGCGCCACGCCGCGAGCGGCCGCTATCCTCGCTTGCGGCATGGCTAGCGTTTGCTTCACTGCAACAGACGGCTACCGGCCAAGATTGGCCCTTCATGAGCGAGGCGTCTCATGTGACCGTAATGGTCAACTTTCTAACCAGAGCTGCCCTTTGAGAAGGGCAGGAATCGGTCCAAGGCAGACTTTTCCGCGCGGATCCTTACAATCAGTTACGACTTCTGCCATCAAAAACTCTAGAAGAAATAAGCTTCCTATAATGCAGATATTTCAGATCCTGACTGGGAAAAATGATCGTTCCATTGGTATGAGCCACGTCTCTAAGCCGTCACCATTTTTTATTGATTTAAAAATGGCCATGGTATTTTCTTTTCTTGAGCACCGCTTGTAGTTCGCTCATGGATTTTAGGTTGAGTGAAGACTTAAGCTCCATTACTTTGAAGATAATTTGACGAATTAAATCAAGAAAATCCTGAAGAGTTGAGTCATCAACTGAGCTGCTTCCACTATGGACAATGCTAGACCTGACGCCATACATTTCTTTTACTTTATCTTCAACTTCAATGCAGTCGTCGGGATCGCCCCCCAAAAGGAATGCACACTGCTCAGCTATTGTCGATACTATAGAAGCGTTGATTACTCCTTTTTCATTAGATTTCAACAGTGCTTCCATTGCAACTGCCACCTTAAGAAATGCGCTTGCCTTATTTTTTTCAATGTAAGCCTCGCCTACCCACTCAACAGCCCTTGAAATTTTTCTTCCGATTTCGTCGACCGGATCCATCACGCTTGATATTAATTCCGATGATGCAACCTTACCATGACGAAGATTGGGGCTAAATAAGTCATGAATATTAACATTCTCCCTGAACCCTTGAAACTCCTCTTCCCCACCAAAAAATCCATTAACGCTCGTAATTGTGGCACGCTGAAATGGATCAAAGCGTAAGTGCATAATGCCTGCAGCATGAGTTCTATTACTATCACCAAGCAGAAAAGCGATTAACAAGTCGAGTGTATTGAATGCTTTGTTGGCAACTTCTAAGGCTTTTATTTGATCTCTGACCATTGATCGATGCTCAACAACTACTCTGTCAGTCCCTTCTGTAAACTGATGCTTGCAGCGTTCGAAAAGAGACTCGATTTGATCTGCGTGTCTCGGAACTGCGTAAATAGTTATTGGACCAATTGTCTTTGGCTCCCATAAGCTAGTAGAGTCCGCCCCGTAAAGTGTTTTCAAAGTAGTGTGACCCTTAACTTCACAAGCCTTGAAAAGATCAATAAACTTTGCAATTTTTTCGGCGAGGATACTGTCATCAAGATTTTTACACAAGACATGCGATGAGCGGATGACTGTCAACAACATCTGTCTAGAAAGATTCTTCCCCGTATTGGTTTTTAAAAAATCCGAAACTCCCTTATTGAAGGCTTCAACATCGGTCTTTATTATCACATCTTCGACCATGCCGGCTGCTGATAAGGGAGGGAGGGCTTCTAATACTGAACGATCCAGCACGCAGGCCTCAAAAATACGTTCCAATATAGATGTTTCTTTTTTTGAAATCATGAAATCTCCTTATTAAAAGCACTTCAGATCTTGGGCTAAATTAATCACGATGTATCGTTTCGAACGAGGCTCCACTCCATTTCGCCAAGAAGTCAGGAGTAGCAACTGAGATCAGTCGTACTGTCCTTCAACCACCACGAGTCGCTCGGTCAGCGAAGCAGAGCTGCTGTGGCTATAGATTAGCTACCATGGCCCAATATCGAACAGGCTCTCCCTGTTTTTTGAACGACCCCTGGCGTCCGCTTTTGGCCGACTCCTGCCGTTTGGTGACAGGCAGAAACCGGCCAAAAACGGACGGTTACGTAGCGCTTAGCAAGCCTCACTTGTGGCCTGGAACACAATACAAAACTAGGGTGGATTCAGAATCGTCATGAGTGATCTCCCTTCCCTCGACAAAACGATCGAGCAAGTATCACCACAACCATCTACCACCCCGGCAAACAGCCGACTGACTAGATTCACCCTCCATTGCCATCGGCCTTTCCCGGTCGTGCAGACTCTGGAGCGTGAACCATGACCATCGGATCCACCTACGACTACCCTGCCCTCATCGCCAATCGGTTGCCACTCGATGAGCCCTCTGCATGGCGAGGCCGTTTTCCCAGTCCGCCGGACCTGTGTTTCAACTACCGAAAGCTGGTTGAGCACGAATTTGGCATCGCCACCGCGACCCAGCCCGACTACAAGATCTGCATCGTCGGTGCCGGCGTTACAGGGTTGACCGCCGCTCGGGAGCTACTTCGATGCGGATTCAACAACGTGACATTGCTGGAACAATCCCAGCGAATTGGCGGCCGCCACTTAAGCGTGCTCAACTCCGGGCAATCCCCTTTTCTAGGCCAAACGCCCTTCGAAATGGGCGCAATGCGCATGCCCCTGTTCAATCGTGCGGGTGAGCCACCGCTGGAGGGCCAGTCGCTACTGGCTTACTACTGCAAGCGCTTTGACCTGCGGCTATCTGACTTCCCCAACCCAGGCACACAGTATGTCAGCAGCACTGGCATTTACCTGCGCGAAGGTTTGCTGGAAGGGCAGTCGGAACCACAAATGCTGATTTGGAAAAATCCAAAGGGTGACACGCCACCTCCAACAGAAAAGCTTCAACGGGTGTACGCCAAGTGGCGCCACTTTGCTGACCAGATGACTCGCCAAGTCGCACAGGCTTACGGCACGCCACAATGGGAGTCCATGTGGGCCGCCATCGTCGCGCGTTATCAGAGTTTGTCCTTTCGTGACCTGGTGGGCTTGGCGAGTCAGGCATGGCTTGCCGATGCCCCCGGAGACTTTGGCGGGCTGGGCATGAGCGCTGAAGAGTCCACCATTTTCTATTCCATAGGTATCGGAGATGGCAGTTGGGGCGCGTTTTATGACGTCTGTTGCCTCTACCCCTTACGCACGGCGATCTTTGGTTTCAGCAGCCAGTTACAACTGGTGCATGGACGTACCGACAACAACGGCAATCCTGTTCCATCGCCCTACCTGGGCACCCCCACGCTTGAAGACTGCAATGGGCTGAACTTCGATCCGCCACGCTATCTTGGCCTTGCGGCGCTGGATGAGTGCCTGTTATTTACGCCAGCCAAGGTCAATGGTCTTTCGTTCTACGACTACTCTCGACAGCGCGGTAAAGGTTTCCTGACTGACAGTTCAGTGACCCGATTGACCAAGCTTGAAAACGGCCAGATTCGCGTGACCTACGACTGGAATGCCAGCAATCCCAGCGGCAAATCCGAGCGCCATGAAGACTTCGACGCCGTGATCATGACCCTACCCTCCTGGATCATCGAAACCCACATCCAATTGGAGAATTTCAGTCAGGCAATGCTGCCGTACGCCATCACCAACGCCTACAAAACCGCGCATTGGGAAACCAGTTGCAAGGTCTATGCACCGTTGAAAAAGAGCTTCCTGTCGAAAAACAAAAAGATCCCCCAGATCATGGTCACCGACAGCTTTATCCACGACGTGTACACCTATCGCTATCACGACGCTTATCCCTATGACTGCATTCTGCTCAGTTACACCTGGGAAGACGACGCTACAAAACTGGCTTCTTTCGACGATCAAGCGCTCGTCAAAAAATGCGTCGCCGAACTCGACCGCATCCTGTTGCGGTCCTCCAATGTCAAAACGCCGATTTCCCCCTACATCGCCACCCAGAACGCTGTCGTTCAACGCTGGATGACCGACAAAAATGCACTGGGCTGCGCAAAACTCTACCGCGCCGGCACTTACTCCGACGCCGTCAGCCTGCTGAAGTACAACCGCGATTACGCTCACGTGTCCGGACTCTATCTGTCGGGGGAATCGTTCTCCGTCGATGCCGGTTGGACCGAACCCTGTCTGCGCGGCGCAATCGACGCAGTCATTCACCTCTGCAACAACACCCGTGCCAACTTCAATGGTGGCTTTACCCTGGACGACTACCCCATCTACCACGCCCAAGCTTTACGGCAAGAACCTACACCTCTAGCGGAAACAGACTACTGACGACCACGCCAAAAAGACCTTCTACTTAAGCATCCGCCTACCGCAGCGGAGCCATAACAATAAAAAGAGGTCATGAACCATGAACGAAGCTACCAGTCTCGCCCGCGTCGCCGTTGTGCAATTCGATCCGCAAGTCGGCACCCTAAATCGCCAATCCAACCTCGACACCAGCCTCAGCCTAGCGCTGCAAGCCGTGAACAATGGGGCCAACTTGATCGTGCTGCCGGAGTTGGCCAATACCGGTTACCTGTTCAGCAATCGCCAGGATGCCTTCGAGCATGCCGAGCCCGTTCCGGATGGGCCGAGCACACGGGCCTGGATGGACTTTGCGCAGAACCATAGGGTCTACCTGGTTGCCGGCCTTGCCGAACGCGAAGGCATGCAACTGTTTGACACCGCCTTGCTGCTGGGTCCGGATGGGCTGATCGGCAAGTACCGCAAGGCGCACCTGTGGAACAAGGAAAAGCTCTGGTTCACACCCGGTAATCTGGGCTTTCCGGTGTTTGAAACACCCATCGGCCGCATCGGTTTGCTGATCTGCTGGGACATCTGGTTCCCCGAAGTCCCGCGCATCCTGACCCAGCAGGGTGCCGATATCATTTGCAGCCTGAACAACTGGGTATGGACCCCACCACCGCTGTTCGACGAAGCCGGCAAATGCATGGCCTCGTACCTGACCATGACCGCCGCCCACGTCAACAATGTGTTCATCGCTGCCGCCAATCGGATCGGCGAGGAACATGGCGCGCGTTACCTCGGTTGCTCGCTGATTGCCGGCACCAACGGCTGGCCCATCGGCAAGGTCGCGTCGCCCAATGAACAGGCGATTTTATATGCGGATATCGACCTGTCCAGCGCACGCAGTGCGCCGATTTGGAACGATCTGAACGATCTTCAACGAGACCGCCGTGTCGACCTCTATGACGGCATGCTCGGCTATTGCCAACACCCGTGCCTGCCGCGCTGATGGGGCTACGATCATGGACTCAATTTCTGCAAATCCGTCATCGGGCGCGGCTGCTCGTTACCTGGTGATTTTGCTTGCGGTAACAGTCGCCGTGCTCGGGCTGATCGTCGCCTTGTCGGTGCTGTATTCAGCCTCCGCAGCGGCTTACTGGCCGGGCTACAACGACATGGTGACCAGCCTGCCCTCACCCACCGCCTGGTTGCGTTGGGTAGTCGGCGATATCAGTGAAGTGGCGTTTTACAAACACGAGTTTGCCTCCGTGGGACTGCTGCTGGGCGGAGCTTTCGGTTATTGGACCAGTCGTTATGCCCAGGGCTGGCAGGGTTTCAGCATCGCCTATGGCACGGGGCTGTGGCCTTGGCTGGTGACCAGTTCATTGCTTGGGTTGTTGCTGAGTAATCTGCTGTGGGGTTGGACGGTGACGGCTGAGTCCTGGCAACCCACCTTTGCGGCGTTTGTGTCGTTGCCGGCGGCGATGGTGTTGCTGTTTGGCGGCGGGTGGAAGGTTACGCTGAATGGCGCCGTACTGGGTGCGGTTCTGGTGACGCCAAGTTGCCTGCTGATCGTTAATTTCGTGTGTGTTCCGCTTGGATTGCCGGTGGTGATCGGCAATGTGCTGGGCATGGCGCTGGGGAGCGTGGTGGCGTTTTTGCTGTGTCGGGCGTTGCCGGGGTTGGTCAGTCGTCAGCCGGAAGTCATGGAAGACTCCCCTCTGCCCACGCCCCAGCAAACGCCTGACTACGGCATACGCTGGACATTCCGGCGGGTGTTGGCGGATTTTTCCGAAGCGCCTTTTTTTGGCAATGAGTGGGCGAGCCTGGGGTTGATCGCAGGGGTTTTCCTCGCTTACGCATTAAATCCCCTGAGCCCGGCGTATGGATCAGGCTGGTTGCCGCAACTAGTCGTCGGCCAGGCGCTGACTTCGTTGCTGGGCATTCTGTTATGGCGGCGGCAGTGGCAAAAGCGTGGGTGGTATCCGACCTACGTGCCGTTGGTGTCGGTGGTGCCTGCGGCGGTTTTAGTGCATGGCGGTAGCCCGATCGTCATAGCGGGCAGTGCCTTGCTGGGTGCGTTGCTCGCTCCACCCTTGGCCTGCGCGATTGCAGGGAGGCTGCCGCGGTACATGCATCCGTATATTGGGAATGTGATGTCGATGGCGATCAGTACGGCATTGATCGTGCCGCTGATCGGTGCCCTGCTTACACTTTAGATCGCCAACCTTGGCGAGCTTCTTTTGGAGGCTCGCCTAGACGAACCTGAACCCCATATCGGGTCTTAGTTATCAGCGATCATCATCGCACTTAAATTCGGACGTCGTGTTTCCGCCCCCTTAACTGTTATCTTCTGACTTCCACCTTATAAAACAAATTCTCAACCGTCAGCCGTCGTCGACCTAGGACTCAACCTCATCGCTCCCGTGCTAAGCTTTTCAAGCCTTCAACCCGAACTGCCAGGGACTTCCATCCCTAGGTATCTCGGGAGTAATGATGTGGTAGTAAGTGCCTAGGTCAAGCTGAAGTAATGCTTCCAACTGGAAGCATTACGATGAGGTGGGCTGTTAGATCGCTCGCATCCAATCTAGGGTACGTCGAAAAACGGGATACTCTTGATCAATAATCTCCGGCTCCCAGCTCCGGATATTGTCTTCCTGAGCGATGATGGCTGCCTCTCCCTTCTCCTCAATATTCAATGCATCCTCAATGCAGCCCATTGGCCAGACCCAGGTTGCATAGCCCTTCATTGCCTCGTGGGCAGCATTCGCAAGAACTTTGCCGTCAGCATTTTTCGCAAAGGCGGCCCAGCAGTCAGCTGCTGACCCGCTTCTGGAGTTCTGAGGCATGCCGTTACCACCGATCTGAAAGCCTTCGGTTTGGCCGACCACTTGAAGCACAGATCTGACCTTATCCATCTCCTCGCATTCCTTCAGTAGCCAAGGCCCCCTGGCATGAGTGAATGCAAAATCTAAGTCAGCGATCACACCGCATTTGATCCCCATCGCTGTCAGGACAGAAAAACCCTTGGGTATAGAAGTACAGCTACCGAGTGCAACAAAGCAGATCCGCTCGAGCTCAGGCCTGACTCCATACAGCTTCTCGTAGATGAGTGGTAGCAGCCTCTGATCGGTTTTGCCTTCGCAGAGAATTACCTTTTCCGCGAAATAGATCTCCGCAATGTTTCCGAGCTCAAAAAGAGTTCGTGATTGGGCTTGTGCCTCAGCCATAGCGTGCGCGACCGCCGCCCCCATCGGAATACGAACCTCGGAGCCATTCTCCCGTGATCTGCGCACTATCACCGTTTCAGGAGCGTTATCCCTGCTCACCATCAATGGCGAGTGGGTGGTGAACACGACCTGGTAACCAGATTTTGAAAGCACATGGAGCGCTTCCCTTAGGCCTCGGACACCTTGTGGGTGAAGAAAAATTTCCGGCTCGTCAATCAGTAGTAGACGACGGGCAAGATCTTGATCGCGGGATTTCCGGATGTCGGCCAAAAGCCGGATTAAAGCCATTTGTATCGCACGCTGCGCACCACTGCCTAAGGTGTCGAATCGCCTGGTTTGACCGGATATCTCATCGGTCACGTTCAAATCACCGCTCTTGAAGAACTCCTTCACGTCGATTGATGGTACGTCTAGGTTCAGAAGTAACCCTGGGAAAAAGCTTGATAAGGCATTGTTGGCACTGGTGTCGAACTGAGCCAGTAACGGGGATCGGTTTTCACCGTCAGATCCCAGGATATTCCTGACTGCTGTGAGCGCATCCTGAACCTCTTGGTGAGCCGTCAGAATAGGTGCCATGATTTCATCCAGCAGCCCTCGGATTGTGCTGCCAGCTTTGCCTTTACCCAAGTCTTCCTGAACGTCGTCCATAGCACGGATATGCAACGCTTCAGGCAACAATGCTGAAATGGCTTGAGGAAGACCTGTCGGATAGGAGCGCCAGGAGGTGGGGAGACCATGCTCATCCACATCGGCGTTTTCCCAGACTTCCGTGGTCGGCTTGGTGGAGCCTGACGCAGAGATCCTGATCCAAAGGTCACCGTTGATGCAGTAGGGAGTAATCGCCGCTCGATGCTTGGCTTCAGGAATTTGCGCAATCAGCTCCTCTGTGATCCCCGATACGCAGGCGCTGATAATGATTGGCTCGTTGGGTTCATTAGCGTCTGTCTTCGCAAATGCTTTTGGTGCTAGCACCAACCTGATCGCATCTAGGATGGTGGATTTCCCCGCGTTATTTTGACCAACCAGCGGGGTGAAATCACCTAGAGGTAAAAACACTTGCTTGCACGAGCGGAAGTTTCTGATGTGTATCTTGCTCAAAGAGTGCATCGCGGGGATTCCATTTCTACGGTGGGCATAGCGCCTCAGCGTAGCCGGAAAGTGGCGATGCGCCACTTCCCTGCGCAAGCATCATGTTTCGCAGGCATTGGGCGAAATGAGCGCCCAACTTCATTAAAGCCGAACGCCCCAATCGTCAACCCGCAGCGATAGCCAGAAACGAGCTTTTCAGAGAAGACCAGTTGGTGATAACCAGCGAGATTAGAGTCGAAATCACTATGTTGAGAATGGCCCATCTCACTGTCGCTTTGTGACAAGGAACGACAAACCTATGTCTATGGCGAAACCGTTGCCCAAGATCTGACCCTTCAACAACTGCTGCCTGAACGCCGGAGTATGGGCCAGTTCCCCGGATTCAAACGCGTCAACCTCTCCAAAGCCGAGTTGGACTTGATCGTGCTGCATAACCTGGAGTCCTGGCGCACGGCGTTGTCAGCCGTAAAGGCGTCTACCTCATCACCGATACCCAGACCGGCAGCTTTACGTGGGCAAGGCGGATGGTGAATACGGCATTTGGGGGCGATGGTGCAGTTATGCCGCGAACGGTCACGGCCATAACAAAGCACTGGTTCAGGAGTTGGGCGTTGCCGTGGAGCGTCAGCAGGATTTTCTGTTTACCCTGCTGGAGATCGCCGACCGTCATTCCATACCGCAAGAGATTGATGCACGTGAAAGCCACTGGAAGATCATGCTGATGACGCGAACATTGGGCTACAACCTCAACTGAGCGCAGGTCACTGCTTGGCGGTGCGCCACCGTCTCAGAAGTCAGGACGCCAAAAGGTGCCGCACGGCAGACGAGCCAGGCGCCCCTAGGCCGCTCATTGCAGGCATTCCAGCATCAACACCCGCGAGGCGCATGCAACATGGCGATGCTCCTTCAGCAACCCATCCTACCCCCGTTGGCCAAACACATTCCAATTAATGCCAACACATCAGTAGGTAGCCCCGCAAACTGCGGGCAAAATCTCGCAGAGCCTTTGGCTCTTGGGATTTGTATATTTGTTAGCCGGGAAATCGGACCGCCATGATACGGTCTCCGAAACAGCGGTTTTATCATCGCGTTGTGCCCCCCCACCCAAATGAGATCTCCCATTACTGTTTAGATGCCCTGGTCAAACCAACTCAGCACTCAACTCCTGCCGACACACTTACATTCATCCGTACTAACCGGCGCGCACAGACCATGCCGCAGTACCATTCAGCTCCACCCCCTCCCCTAACGCAGGCACCCCCTCCAAACGAATCATCAACCGCGTACAAGCCGCCTCCAGATTACCTCGCTCCAGCAAATCCAACCGATTAGCCCAATCCTGCATCATATGCCGCCGCAACTCGACATACTCAGCATGGTTATAAGTAGCACTGGTTTTATCCGGATCCGCATGCGACAGCTGCGCATCAATCCAAGGCTTGAGATAACCAATCTCATGCAACGCCGTCGACAGCGTCGCCCGGATACCATGCCCCGTCAGCCGGTCGGCATATCCCAGCCGATGTAGCGCGAGATTGAGTGTATTTTCGCTGATCCGCAGGCGCAGGTTATTACGACCAGCCAGCAAGTATTTCTGTGCCGGCCGAACCCGCTTCAACAGTTGCTGCACTATCTCAATTGCCTGGGTCGAGAGCGGTACGATGTAGGGTGGAATATCCTGAGCACGCTTATTTTTCTTGCGCATTTTCAATTGCAACTGCTTCACCACCTCGGACGGAATGGTCCACAAGCCTCGCGTGAGATCAAACTGGCTGGGTGTCGCCCAGCGCAGCTCTCCCGTGCGCACGCCGGTCAACAGCAGCAGGCGTATCCCCAACCGGGTTTGCATACCGCCGTAGCCATTCAGGGTACTTAACAACGCGGGGATTTCGGGCATGCGCAGGAAGGGTTGATGGTTCACCGGCGGCTTGGGCAGTGCGACAACATCCAGATCCGTGGCCGGGTTTTGGTTTAGGCCTGGAAGCTTGACCATGGCGAAACGAAACAACTGGTTCAACCAGGTTCGACATTTTTCGGCAGTGGTGGGCGCACCGCGCTGCTCGATATTCGACAGCACCCTCAGCAAGTCAGGGCGTTGAATTTCGCCGATTGAGCACAGCCCCAGAATGGGCATTACGTCCTTGTCAAAGATGCGGCGAATTTGCGAGAGGGTGCTTTGACGACCTTCCTTGAGGGGAAGCGCACGATGCGCCAGCCACTGATCGTAAGTGCTTTTGAAGGTGTTTTCTTCGGCAAGTCGGTCAGCTTCGCGCTTTTGCCGACGCTGCGTCAAAGGATTGATCCCTTGAGCGAGTAACTTGCGCGCCTCATCCCGCAAAGCACGCGCCTCACGCAAGGTAATTTCGGGATAGGTACCGAGAGACATGCGTTTTTGCTTGCCGTGCCAGGTAAAGCGAAAGTGCCACGAACGCCCACCCGAAGACCCAACCGCCAAAGAGAGGCCGTCGATATCGCCGAGTGTGTAGTCTGTGCCTGTAGGCTTTGCGTGCCGAATAGCCGCGTCTGAAAGAGCCATTTTCTAGCCTCCTGAGGGTTGAATTCAGGGCTAGATGTTCAGCAAATGATTCGCCGGGCTCCGCTGACAATCCGATGTCGAAACCCGCCCATTAGATGGACTGGATTCTGGACTGAATTAGTCCAGAATCGGGTGGATTTCGATGAAAGTCGAAATAACGAAAAAAGACGCCGAAGCGTCTATTTCGCTGATCTCCAGAATCCAGCGGATGCCTGTAGACCTATGTTTGGAGCGGGAAACGAGACTCGAACTCGCGACCCCGACCTTGGCAAGGTCGTGCTCTACCAACTGAGCTATTCCCGCTTGGTGATGCGCATTCTATACAAATCTCGTAACCGGTCAACCCTTTGATTCAAAAAAGTTTTATTTCTTTTCAACGGTGGTGCGCAGATGAGGCCAGGCGGCACGCAGGTACTGGAGCATGGACCACAGCGTCAGGCCCGCCGCGATCAGCAGCAAGGCGTAGCCAGTCAGGACCCAGAACGAGAAGTCCGATGGGTTGGCCAGCAGGATCACCAGGGCGAGCATCTGCGCAGCGGTTTTCCACTTGCCCATGTTGGACACGGCGACGTGGGCGCGGGCGCCGATTTCGGCCATCCATTCGCGCAGGGCCGAGACGACGATCTCGCGACCGATGATCACGGCGGCCGGCAGGGTCAGCCATAGGTTGCCGTGTTCCTGCACCAGCAGGACCAGGGCCACGGCCACCATGAGTTTGTCGGCCACGGGGTCGAGGAACGCGCCAAAGGGCGTGCTCTGTTCCAGGCGGCGGGCCAGGTAGCCGTCGAGCCAGTCGGTGGCGGCCGCAAAGGCGAATACCGAACTGGACGCGGCATAGCTCCATTCGTACGGCAAATAGAACAACAGAATGAAAATCGGAATAAGCAGGACGCGTAGAACGGTGATCAGATTAGGGATATTCATCGGCACAACTGGCTACGAGGTGGAAAGGCATTCTATTCGCTGTGCAGGTTTGCATAAATCAGCTCAGCGAGCTTTTTACTGATACCGGGTGCTTTGGCTATTTCGTCAATGCTGGCACGGGAGAGCTCTTGCAAGCCACCAAAATGTTTTAGCAAGTCGCGACGTCGCGTCGGGCCAACCCCCGCCACCCCTTCCAGGGTTGAGGTTCGCCGGGTTTTGCCGCGACGGGCGCGGTGGCCGGTAATTGCAAAACGGTGGGCTTCGTCGCGGATCTGCTGGATCAGGTGCAGTGCGGGTGAGTCGCCCTTCAAAGTGAACTCATGGGCGGCATCATTCAAGTACAACGTCTCGAAGCCGGCCTTGCGCGTGGCGCCCTTGGCGACGCCGAGGAGGATGAGGTCGGGCACCGCCAGCTCGTTGAGCACGTCACGGGCCATGGACAGCTGGCCCTTGCCGCCGTCCACCAGCAGGATATCCGGCAACTTGCCCTCGCCGTCCTTCAACTTGCTGAAACGCCGTGTCAGGGCCTGGTGCATGGCGGCGTAGTCATCGCCGGCAGTGACGCCTTCGATGTTGTAGCGCCGGTAGTCGGACTTGATCGGCCCTTCCGGCCCGAACACCACGCAGGAAGCCACGGTGGCCTCGCCGCTGGAGTGGCTGATGTCGTAGCACTCCAGGCGCTGTGGTGGCTCGTCCAGGTTGAGGACTTCGGCCAGGGCGTCGAACCGTGCGGCGACATGCTGTCGATTGGCCAGGCGTGCACTCAGGGCTTGCTCGGCGTTGGTCACCGCCAATGTTTGCCAGCGGGCACGGGTGCCGCGGACGCGGTGGCTGATGTCCAGCTCGCGGCCGCGCAGTTCGTGAATCGCCGCGATGAGCGTGGGGAAGTCTTCGTGCACCACGTTGACGATCAGCTCGGATGGCAAGTCGCGCTCAGGGCTGCTGACGTAGTATTGGCCAAGGAACGCAGCCATGACTTCGGCCACGTCCTCATCGATACCGGTCTGCGGGAAGAAGTTCTTGCTGCCCAGCACCCGACCGCCACGCACGCTGATCAGGTGCACACAGGCACCGCCCGGGTTGACGAAGGCGGCGATCACATCCACGTCGCCGGTGCCACCTTCCATGCTCTGCTGGTCCTGCACGCGGCGCAGCAGGGAGATCTGGTCGCGCAGTTCGGCGGCGCGCTCGAAATCCAGGGTGCTGGCAGCCTGCTCCATGGCGGCGGAGAGTTCATCGGTGAGCGCATTGCTGCGTCCTTCGAGGAACATCACCGAATGGCGCACATCTTCGGCGTACTCGGCGGGTTCAACCAGGCCAACGCACGGCGCCTTGCAGCGCTTGATCTGGTATTGCAGGCACGGCCGGGTGCGGTTCTTGTAGAAGCTGTCTTCGCACTGGCGCACAAAAAAAGTCTTTTGCAGCAGGCTCAAGCTTTCACGGATCGCGCCAGCACTGGGATAAGGGCCGAAGTACTTGCCCTTCTGCTTCTTCGCCCCACGGTGAATGCTCAGGCGTGGGAAGTTGCCGTCGGATAAAAACACGTAGGGGTAGGATTTATCGTCGCGCAGCAGGATGTTGTAGGGGGGCCGCCATTCCTTGATCAGCGTCTGCTCAAGCAACAGCGCTTCGGTCTCGTTGGCGGTGATGGTGGTTTCGACCTGGGCGATACGTGCGACCAATGCCGCCGTCTTGGGCGCCAGGCCGCTCTTGCGAAAATAGCTCGCCAGGCGGTTCTTCAGGTTCTTGGCTTTACCGACGTAAAGCAGGCGTGCCTCGCTGTCGAACATGCGGTACACGCCAGGGCGGCCACTGCAGGTTGAGAGAAAGGCACTCGGATCAAACGGCGTGGTCATGTCAGGCGCTGGCGTCCACCATGCCGTGGCGTACCGCGAGCAGGGTCAGTTCAACATCACTGCTGATGGTGAGTTTCTCGAAGATGCGATAGCGGTAGGTGTTGACGGTCTTGGGCGACAGGCACAGCTTGTCCGAGATCGTCTGCACCTTCTGGCAGCCGACAATCATCAAGGCAATCTGGATTTCCCGCTCCGACAGCGCGTCAAAGGGTGAATCACTGACGGGCTGGAAGGATTTTATCGCCAACTGCTGGGCAATCTGCGGGCTGATGTAGCGCTGGCCGGCAAATACCAGGCGGATGGCTTGGACCATCTCGGCCAGGCCTGCGCCCTTGGTCAGGTAACCCGCCGCCCCGGCCTGTAGCAGGCGTGTCGGGAACGGGTCTTCCTCGCACACTGTCACCACCACGACCTTGATGTCCGGGTGGCTGCGCAACAACTTGGTCGTTGCACCAAGACCGCCGATCCCCGGCATCTTGACGTCCATCAACACCACATCGGGTTTCAACTCCCGCGCCTTGATCAGGGACTCTTCCCCGGACTCAGCCTGGCCGACTACTTGCAGGCCATCGATGTCAGCCAGCATTCGTGTAATGCCTGTACGAACGAGATCATGGTCATCGACTACTAGCACCCTAATCAAGCAGACACCTCGCGATATGGTCTTATAGGTTGCTGAACACCTTAGCAAAAAACCAAGGCGTAGACCTAGCTGCAAGCGTCATATATATAGAGCTTGAATACGCCGCGCCCGCCCGCCTGGCGGCGGGCGCCCTGGTTAGCCCGGCAAAAACTTCAGGAATCCGCGGGCTGCGGCTTGGCTTTGCCATTCAACGAAACGGAGTGTTCGGCCAGGGTGGATGTCAGGCGACGGATCGCATCCTGGTCTTCCTTGAACATTGCGCGATAATCGCCCAATACCTTTTCTTCAACTTGGCTCAAATTTTCCAACTGAATCGGCGTGGCATTCCCAGTCAACACGAACAGGATATCCACTCCTCTTTCGGCGACACGAGACAAGTAGTCCGCTTTAGGCGCACGCCCTCCACTTTCATATTTACCTTGTGCGTTGGCTTCAACGCCTCCTATCTCACCAAAAACTTTCTGCGACAGGCCAAGTCGCTCTCTTTCTTGCCTCAAACGCGAACCGATTCCACTCATTTGGATGTATGATCCTATTTTGCACACCCCAAGAGGTGACACATTCATCTCTTTGTTAAACCAACTTGAACGGTTTTGAACTATGCCCGGAATCCGTACTGCCGCACAAGCCAAGGCCTGGCTGGAACATCAAGGAAAGTCAGTTCAAGCGTTCGCCCGTGAACATGGCGTTGATCCGGCAACCACCTATCAAGTGCTCGCTGGGCGCAAAAAGGGACGGCGTGGGGAAGCCCATAAGGTAGCGGTCCTTCTGGGCATGAAAGAGGGAGTTATCCTTTCTGAGGCTGATGGCCAAAACAACGATCAGGAAGTCGTCTCTTGAACCCAGTATGCGCTTATTAGAATTTGGCGCAGGTTTAGCTTGAGGGGCAAACGCGCTCCATACGCCAGAAGCAGTCTTCCTCACCAACGATGCTCAGTCCCATGCGCTGATAGAGCCGTCTCGCCGGATTGGTCTTGAAGACGGTCAAGCGCAACAACCCCTGATCGCAGGCCTTCAGCGCCATCTGTTCCAACACCCAACTGCCCGCACCTTGCTTGCGACAGCCTTCGAGCAGATGCAGTTCGCGGATGTACAACGCCCGACCATCACGGCTCAGGCTAATAAAACCCAGGACACTCTCGTCGCGACAAATCAGCCAGTTTTCCCGACCCGCCCAGGCGGTATCGAAACCGTCGTTGGACCACAACAGACCGTACTGCGTGTAGTAGCGGCCCATGGCCTCGTGGGTCAGCGTTCGCGCAAATGTCAGGTCGCGATCCGTCGCCGCGCGCAGGTAGAGCGCCATTAGAGCACCACCACTTGGCTGGCCCACCGCCCGCCTTCACGGCGGGCTATCACCAAGGCATCCCCCACACCCGGCGTGGCAGCCAATAAACTGCCATCAGTGGCCCAGATCGCGCTACGACCGGCACACACGTAGCCGCCGGACGGCCCCCCGTGATTGGCCATCAGCACCAACAGGCCGTGCTCGGCAGCGTAGCCTTGCAGCAACGTACTGTCTGTTGCGTAGCCGCCTTCGCTGATAAGGACACCAGCGGCGTACACACTGGCCCCCGCCTCAGCGGCAGCGCGTGGATGACTTGCCTGGGAAAAGTCTGCACACACGGCCAACGCAATTCGCTCGTCCCCCACCGCCAGCAAAGCACCACCCTGCCCCGGGACAAACACCGCGTCCTCGCCGGGGTGCAGGTGCTGCTTGGTGTATGTCGCCTGAGAGCCATCCGCCCCCAACACCAAAGCGCCGATCGATACGCCGGCTTCAGGGGCCAATCGGACTGGCATTCCGACCACAGCAATCAACCGCAACTCCCGCGCCATCTCACGCAATGGCGCCAGCAACGCGTCCTCTGGGGCGATCGCCAATGCGGCGGCCAAAGACGGTTCATACCCGGTCAATGACAACTCCGGAAACACCAACACCTGCACGCCCTGCTCCGCGGCCACACGCATAAACGCCAAGTGTCGCTGGATATTGGCCTGTACGTCGCCCGCAATGGAAATGGATTGAGCAGCAGCAAGGGTCAAGGTGGTCATGGTCGCGTCCAAGCAATCGATAGTGAAGTATTAACAGCATATCGCGGCCAATAGCGCCGAGTACCCCCACGCCATAGAAATTACCCATTGAATCCTCCTGCGTGCCTCTAGTAAGCTCCCCCCATCATTTGGAGAAACACCATGTTGCAACTCACCCACACTCCGGTTTGCCCTGCTACCAGCGCCCCGCGCTCGGTGTCGGCTTCCCGTGTGAGCGGTTCGAGCGCAGCTGTAAGCTTTTATTTTGGGTATTGGTTTAGCCACTGGCGCGCCTGATACCTGAAATCGGCGGCCACTACTCAAGGGGTCGCCTACCAGAGAAATCTAACCCCCGGTCGGCTCCCCGACCGGGGGTTTTGTTTTTTCAGGCTCTCAAAAAATTTCGTAAGAACACTCAAGGAATCACGACATGAACTACGCCACCTATTACCGCTACGACACTTGCACTGCATGGCGATTTAGCAAGCTCCGTTCGGGACAGCCTGCCGCCTCCGATCGGTCACCTATTGGTGGCAAGCCAACACACGTAGCCGATACGGCCAATTGTCGAACACCCCAGTAGGGCCAAGCGTGCGGGAATCACCCGCCGCTTGCCCAGGAAGCCTTGAATATGAACTCTGCCACCGCCGCTCTGCCTCTTTCTGCCCTGAACAGCGCCAATGAAGCCCTGTCCCAGCGCCTGCCCAGCTCCCATGAGCTCAAGCACCAACTGCCCCTCAGCCCGTTCCTCAACGAGCAGATCCACGCCCATCGCCAAGCCGTGCGCGCCATCCTCAATGGCGAAGATAAGCGTTTGCTGGTGATTGTCGGCCCGTGCTCGATCCACGACCCGGAATCGGCCATGGAATACGCACGCAACCTGAAGAAACTGGCCCTGGAAGTCAGTGACCAGATGCTGCTGGTGATCCGTGCCTACGTCGAAAAGCCACGCACCACCATCGGCTGGAAAGGCCTCGCCTACGATCCGCACCTGGACGGCAGCGATGACATGGCCGCCGGCCTCACCCTGTCCCGTCAATTGATGCGCGAAATGCTGCGCCTGGGCCTGCCGGTCGCCACCGAACTGCTGCAACCCATGGCCGCCGGCTACTTCGATGACCTGCTCAGTTGGGTCGCGATTGGCGCGCGCACCACCGAATCGCAGATCCACCGCGAGATGGCCAGCGGCCTGGGCATGCCCGTGGGCTTCAAGAACGGCACCGACGGCGGCGTCGCGATTGCGTGTGACGCGATGCGCTCAGCCTCCCACCCGCACCGCCACTTCGGCGTCGACAGCCAAGGCCATCCGGCGATCATCCAGACCCCGGGCAACCCCGACACCCACCTGGTATTGCGCGGCGGCCACCGTGGGCCGAACTACGATGTGCAAAGTGTCGCGCAGGTAAAACACGACCTGGCCAAATCCAAGGTGGCGGCGCGGATCATGGTCGATTGCAGCCATGCCAACAGTGGCAAAGACCCCTTGCGTCAGCCGGCGGTGTTCAACGAGGTGCTGGAGCAGCGCCTGCAAGGCGACACCTCGCTGATTGGCATGATGCTGGAAAGTCATTTGTTCGAAGGTTGCCAGCCGCTGGGCGCGTCGATGAAATACGGCGTATCGGTCACCGATGGTTGCCTGGGCTGGGACGCCACCGAGCAGCTGTTGCGCAGCGCGGCAGAGCGGTTGCGGGCAAAATGACGCGCTGAGTCCAACAGGTGGGAGCGGCGGTGCGACAAGCGCCCTCCCAAGGTCGGCTATAACGATTCGTGATCTGCGGTAAAGAGTCCTTTTCGGACTTGACGGTTTTTCCGAGGGAACGACAGGCGGATACTCAACGCCATTGTTCAGCCCTACTGGAGTTACTGATGTCTACCCCCACGCAAACCGTTCCGGCCTTCGGCCTCGGCACCTTCCGCTTGCAAGGTAAGGTGGTGATCGACTCCGTGAGCACTGGCCTGGAACTGGGCTACCGCGTCATCGACACCGCGCAGATCTACGAGAACGAAGCCGAGGTTGGCCAGGCGATCGCCGACAGCGGCATCCCGCGCGACGAGCTGTTCATCACCAGCAAGATCTGGATCGCCCATTTCGCCGAAGACCAGTTGATCCCCAGCCTGCGCGAAAGCCTGCGCAAATTGCAGACCGACTATCTCGACCTGACCTTGATCCACTGGCCATCACCAGAAGACCAAGTGCCCGTCGCCGAATTCATGGGCCAGTTGCTGGAAGCCAAGCGCCTTGGCCTGACACGCCAGATCGGTGTTTCCAACTTCACCAACGACCTGATGAAACAGGCGATTGCCGCCGTGGGCGCAGAACACATCGCCACCCACCAGATCGAACTGCACCCCTACCTGCAAAACCGCAAGGTCGTGGACTTCGCCAGCGCCCACGGCATCCACATCACCTCCTACATGACCCTGGCCTACGGCGAAGTGCTGAAAGATCCGCTGATCCAGCAGATCGCCGAACGCCACCAGGCCACTGCGGCACAAGTCACACTGGCCTGGGCGATGCAACTGGGCTACGCGGTGATCCCGTCGTCCACCCAGCGCGCCAACCTGGAAAGCAACCTCAAGGCGCTGCAGCTGACCTTGACCGCCGCAGACATGGCGCAGATTGCCAGCCTGGAGCGTGGCCATCGCCTGACCAGCCCCAAGGGCATCGCGCCCCAGTGGGACTAAACCCGGGCGACAGGCGTTCGGGACAGCTCCCGTAGCCAGGGCAATACCCGCAGGCCGCTGGTGGCCGCGGGCGGGTCGATGATGTCCATGAAGTGTTCGAGGTTGACGTTATCCGGCACGCCCGGCAGCCGTACCAGCACCGTCGACGTGACACCGGCGGGATTGCCCAGGTCCAGGTGGTCGTAGACCAGTGCATGGCGCACCTGGGGCGGTGGCCCGTTGACATGGGTCGCCAGCCCCGCATTGATGATCAGTACATCGAACGGCTCAACCGGGATGGCGGCAAGCGTCTGCACCTCGTCGAAGGTTTGCACGGGCACGATCCGGTGATACCCCAGTTGATTGAGCATTTTCTCGATGTACAGCCGCTGCAGATGCTGCTCATCGGCAATCAGGATGGTCAGTGCTTTGTTTGGCATGGCAAACCCCTGGGTAGGCAGTGCTCGACAGTGAGTGCAGGCCATTTTCCAGACGTAGGCCGTCGGCAAAATCAGGCATGTTCCCCCTTTGCGTAGGGGCTTTCCCAAACCAGCCGAACGGTGCTCAAGGTTGATTGCAATAAACGCTCAATGCCTGATGCAAATCACCGATGGCTGCACTGACATCCCCAGCGGCTGAACCCAGCGCCTCCCGGTCTTGTTTCTCACACACCGCCTCCAGCACTTCGCAACAGGTGATCACCCCGTGTGCCTTGACCATGCGTGCGCCCCCCTTGGCGCGGTGTGCAAGGTCGTGCAGCTTGGCAAAATCAAACGCTTGTTGCAGCGCCGGCAACAAGGCGAGGTCAACCTCCAGGCTTTCAATCAGCGGGATCAACAGCTCTTTGAGGGCGTCATGGTCATCCCCCGTCAATGCCGTCAGGGTACTCAGGTCAAACGTCGCCGCTGTATCCGCCGGGACAACGCTCAGGGCGCGAGAAGCGAGTACCGAGCGCAAGTCATCCAGGCCAGTGGGCTTGAACAGACACCCATCCATGCCCGCGAGCCGACAGCGCTCGGCCTCCTCCGGCTGGGCATTGGCGGTGAACCCGAGCAACAGGCATGGCACCAGACCGCGCTCCCGTTCCTGGGCGCGAATGTCGTGCGCCAACTGGTAACCGTTCTTCAGCGGCATGTTGCAATCGGTGATGACCACATCAAAGTGCCCTGCTTGCCAGAGTTGCACCCCTTGGACACCGTCGTCGGCGGTGGTGATGTGGTGTCCCAGAAAGCTCAGTTGCCGAGCCAGCAACAGTCGATTGGCACGATAATCGTCCACAACCAGGATGTTCAACGCCAGGGTCGGCGGCGCATCCTCTACCACCGTTGACGCCTGGGCCGGCAACTGCGCCGACAGCGCCAGCACCAGGCGCACATCGACTCGCGTGCCCTGCCCCATCACGCTGCTCAAGTGCAACTGACCACCAAACATCTCGCACAAACTGCGACTGATCACCAACCCCAGGCCAGACCCACTGCGTGCCGACTGCTCGGCATTGCTGCCCTGGATAAACGGGTTGAATAACCGCTGCTGATCTTCGGCACTGATACCGATACCGGTGTCTTGCACCCATAACCGCAGCGTCAACTGGCCCCCGGCCACCGTGCCCCGGGCACCGAGTTGCACCTGCCCGCTGGCCGTAAACTTGATGGCATTGCTCAACAGGTTCGACACCACTTGCTTGAAGCGCAGTGGATCGATCAGTACCGCGCGATCGATCACCGGATCAAACTCAAACTGCAGCGCCAGGCCCTTGGCCCGCGCCAGCCCTTCAAAGACTCGCACGACCGGGGCCAACAACGCCTCAAGGTTCGCCGGCTCCAGGGTCAAGGACAAATGGCCGGATTCGATGCGGGCAATATCAAGAATATCGCCAATCAGTTCCAACATGCTGCGCGAGGCCACTGACGCCACTTCCAGCGCGTCGCGGTCGGCCCGGCCCTGTTCGGCGTTTTTCAGGGCCAGCTCGATCATGCCGATCACTGCGTTCATCGGCGTACGGATCTCATGGCTCATCGTCGCCAGAAAGGTAGTCTTCGCACGGTTGGCGGCGTCGGCTTCGTCCTTGGCCTCCTGCAATTGCCCCAACAGGCGCTGACGCTCACTCACGTCGACCCAGCCAGCAATCATGCCCACCACACTGTCATTGCCATCACGGTACGGCAGCATCCACTGGTAGATGGTCAGCACTTCACTGTTGGGCAGCCTGAGTATGCGGTCATGAACCTGCGGCTCGCCCTGCGCCATCAACCGCATGTAATCGTCATGAAATGACTGCGCCTGAGGTGGGTTGCCGGTGTCGGTCTCCATCACGGTCTTGCCGATCACATCTTCCAGCTTGAAACCAAACACATCGAGGTAGGCGTTGTTGCAGGCCATCAACCGGCCCTGGCGGTCACGGACATAAATCGGGTGGGGCGTGCCGTCGATCAGCACACTCATAAAACGCATCTGGTCGCTCAATGCACGTTCGGCCTGGACCCGCGTGCGAATCAGGCGACGCAGGTAAATGGCCCAGCCCAGGGTCACCAGCAGCAATACCGCGGCCACGCCAAACCCTTGAACGATTGCATTGCGATGACGCAACCAGTAACTGTCTCCAATGATCACTTCGCCGCGCCAGTGGTTGGTCAGTTCGTCCATTTCTTCCGGGGTGATGCTCAACAGGGCCTTGTCGAGAATGGAATACAGCTCCAGCTGGCTGCGGTTGACGCCAAAGGTAATCCGCGCGGGCTCTGTGCCCACGGTGCTGGTAATTCGCAGTCGATCACGGTAATCACGCGCAACCATATAGCGTGCGCTGATCAACGACACAATGGTCGCATCAGCGCCGCCTTTGGCGACCAACTCCAGGGCCTGTTCGGGGTTCTCCACATTGACAAAGCCGATACCTGGATAGTCCCGGGCAATCTGCGCGGCGAGGCTGTTGCCGCCGATAAACGACACGCGCTTGCCAGACAAATCCTCAAGGGTGACCAAGTGTTCATCATCGGCGCGTACCACCAATACGTAGGGGTTGGACAGATAAGGCCGGGTAAAGCGCAGTTTCTCGGAGCGCTCGACGCTAGGGGTGATCACCGCCAGCATGTCCACTTGGCCCGCGCTGACCTGGTCAACTTGCCGCGGCAGCGAGCTGCCCTGCTCGACCTCAAACTTCAAGCCCGTGCGCAAGCTGATCCGCGACAACACCTCGGCGCTCAACCCTTCGAATTGGCCGCTCTCGCTGAAAAACGACAGCGGGACAAACTTGTCGAGCACCGCCACCTTCACCCGTGGATGTTTTTCCAGCCAACGTTGCTCACCTTCACTCAAGCGCAACCGATCCGTTTCCAGGAACCCACTGCCACCGGCACTCCAACGGCGCAGGATTTCCATATGTTGGCTGGCCGGGATCGCGCCCAGCGCGGCATTGATGATGGCCCGCAGACGCTCGTTGTCCTTGGTGAAAGCGAACCCGAACGGGTTGACCTCCAAGGCAGAAAAATCCGCCATGCGTACGTTATTGAGGTGATTCTTGTTGATCAGGTAGCGGGTGCTGATGGCATCCCCCAGGTAAACATCTGCCTGGCCGAATGCCACGGCGCCGATGGCTTGGTGGGTCGATCCATACAACAGCAATTGCGCCTGGGGGTAAAAGGCCTGCACAGCATCGGGTTGCATGTAGTGGTAGAGCATCGCCACGCGCTTTCCCGCCAGGTCGGCGGACAACGACTGGCTGTCACCGGCACGGGTCACCAGGACGGGTTGATCATTGGCGTAGGACCGCGACAGTACCAACTGTGAGTCGGCCGCCTCATAACCATTGGCCGACCCCAAGAAATCCAGCGCGCCCGATTTGAGCGCCTCGATCACCTCGTCACGGGTGTCGTAGCGCCGAACCTCAATCGTGACATGCAGCGCTTGCGCAATTAACGCCGCATAATCGGCGGAGATGCCTTCAAGTTCATTGTTGTCGTTGCTGAGGTCGAACGGCGCATAGTCAGGTGCCGACACCCCCATCACCAACGTGCGCCGCTCACGCAGCCAGCGCCAATCCGCCTCAGCAAGCTGTACATCAGGCTTTTCAAGGGTGGCATGGCCGAGCAGGCGCAGAGTGTGGGGTTCATCCAGGGCCATCGCCGCTGAGGGCAACAGCCCTATCAGCAGGATGGCCGTGAGTTTCACCAGCCGAGGGGTGTTCATTTCAGATCAGATGGTTGCGCTGGGCGAATTTGGACAAATGCACCACAGACGACATACGCAGCTTTTCCTTGAGGCGTGTCTTGTACGTACTGATCGTCTTGTGACTGAGCAACATGTCGTCGGCAATTTCCTTGTTGCCCAGGCCCAAGGCCAGCTTCTGCAACACCATCAACTCACGATCCGACAACGCCTCTACCAACTCACGCTCGGTCGTTTGCAAATCATCGCGCCGTACGGAGCTGGTTGGCAGGCTGGGAAAGCAGCTGTAGTTGGACATCACGGCCTTTATCGCCTTTTGCAGTTCGTCCAACTCACCGGTCTTGGACACAAACCCCATGGCGCCCGCACGCATGCAGCGAGTAGAAAAAAAAATGGCCAGGTAAGACGTAAGCACCAGGATCTTGCAGGGCAAGCCCAACGCCTTCATTCGATTGATCACCTCCAAGCCTCCAAGCTTGGGCATCGCCAGATCGAGGATAACCAAGTCAGGACGTTCCTCCCGTGCAATCTGCATGGCATCAGCGCCATTGCCTGCCTCAAAGATTTTATCGAAACTTTCCTGTTTCAAGAGATAGCGGACTGTGGCGCGGATAAACGGGTGATCATCCACAATTAAAGCTTTGCTCATAAAAACCACCTGAGAGGACGAAATAACCTGACACATGACACGGGACCCAGGCACCTGTGAGAAATGACAGTTCCGACGAGCGGCGCTGCACTCCATCAAGGCCCATGCCAGGCAGAGCCTGGTCCCTCCAATTCACAACACCACTGAGAACGCGAGGCCGTGCCATTGCTGGTGAGCAGTGGCAAGCGCGCAACCTTAACAACGGCGTGATGCCTGAACTGAAGGGATAGTCCTGATCACATGTAGGACTTTTCCTCACAAAAGCATAGCCAACGCTATGCCCGACAGCCGGCGTACTAGTCGGTGGTACTTGGGCTCCAGAACGCCTGTACGACCAGGGTCGAGGTGGAAATACGCGCCACCAGCGCGTCCAGTTCATCACCATCCACAGACGTCACCGCCAGGGTCGCCTCGATCTCCACCTCTTCACTGCCAAACGGGCGCACGTCAACGTCACTGGCGGGGTAGTTGCAGCGCGCAAGCTCCGCCTCCAACAAGGCCAGCACCGCCTTTTGCTGGGTACGCCGCGCGATGACATACAGAATGTTGGTCACCTCCGCCGACACCACATCCAGCGGCTGGCGGTTGATGTTATTGACGATCGGCCGCAGCAGCGTATTGGCCGCCAGCACAAACAAGGTGCCCAGCAACGCTTCGAGAATCAGGTCGGCCCCGGCACAGGCCCCCACCGCAGCCGACGCCCATAGCGTGGCGGCGGTGTTGAGGCCACGCACATTGCCTTCCTCGCGCATGATCACGCCGGCACCCAGGAAGCCGATGCCCGACACGACGTAGGCAACCACCCGCACCGCACCTTCCGCGCCGCCCAGGCGGTTGGCCATATCGACAAAAATCGCCGCGCCCACCGCCACCAGCACATTGGTCCGCAAGCCCGCCGTGCGCTGCCGGTACTGGCGTTCGAAACCGATCAGGCCACCGAGAATAAACGCGGCGGACAGGCTGACCAGGGTATCGACCAGGGAATTGAGGTTGATGTTGTTGATTGCTTGCATGAAAAAACTCCATGAATGCGCCGGCAAATGGGAAATGCCGCCGCACGGCTGTGCAGAAACGGGAGTTTCGGGCAGCAGGCCACATACCAGGGTTACCCAGGTGTGGGTCAGCGTCGATGAGAGGGATTCAGGCAGGCGCCAGGACTGGCTGCTGCCGGGATGCCGCTTCTCGCTTGCAGGGCGAGACAACGGCATCGCAAGAATGCGCGTTACCTTGCCAAGGCTGTGCCGGTTACCAGAACCGGCCGACGACTGTCGCTCGAACAAGTACCCACTGAGGGTCTCCGCTATTGATGAAAACGCGCGAAGCTTACGCCCCGACTGCGGGAGAGTAAACCGTAGGAAAGTGTCCGTATTGTGAACAGGAAATTTCTTCAGAATGGGTTCAGGAAACACTTCCTTGAACCCAGGCGGGTCAGGGGCGATCCCTCACCACCAGCGCCAGGTAATCCTCGACATGACCACCCACCAGCGGCTTGACCTGAATCGACACCCTGTTCACCTGCCGCCCCATCGTGATCCCCTCACGAGTACGCACTTGCACGTACCCAAGGCCGGGCCAGAAGCGTTCGGCCTTGGTATTGCCGATGACCACCGTCAACCGCAGCCATTGAGCCCCTTGCTCGGCAGCCCAGCATTCAAGATCCGCATGCAGCTGTTGAGCCAGCCCAGTGCCATGCAAACGCGCATCCACCAGCAGCAAGCCGATATGCCACACACCGACCGCCAACAAATCCGCCGCGATGTTCACCACGGTAACCAACCGGTCATCGCCATCGCGATAACCCAGCCAGTACATCCGAGTGCAACTCCACCCCGCCGGCAACGCACCCTGCAACTCTTCACGCGCTTCGGTCAGCGTGGCGGGCTCGCCATTGACCGCGATGAAATACGCTGGCGCCTGTTCAAAAAACCGTTGCAACTCGGCTTCATCGCGATCGTTCAACTCAACCACCCGAATACCGTCAGCGGTGCAAGCCGGCAACACCTGTCGATCAACGTCCATGTTCACCTCGCCTCACTCATCCCGCGTCAGTACTTCCAGCAATTCGATCTCAAAGCGCAGGTTGCTGCCGGGCTTGATATGCGCGCCCATCGAGCGCTCGCCATATGCCAGGTGCGCCGGCACGAACAGCCTGCGTATGCCGCCCACCTGCATGCCCATCAGGCCTTGATCCCAGCCCTTGATGACACGTCCGGTGCCGATCACACACTGGAAGGGTTTGCCGCGCTCCCAGGACGAGTCAAACACCGTGCCGTCTTCCAGCGTGCCCGTGTATTGGGTGGTGATCAGCGCGCCTTTGACCACGGTTTTACCATCGCCCAGGCGGATGTCGGTGATCTGGAGTTCATCGTTGCTCATGGAGGTCTCGTAGGATGCGTGAAGGGTGGGGTTTTCCCAGAATCGGGCGGGTTTGGCAACCCCAGGATTGCGTCACTGCGAGGCCTCAGCGCAGCATCAACGCACCCTCGCCGACGATTTTTTCGAAGCCGTTTCCAACGTATGCCTGATGTTGACGCGATCAAATCTGTCGTCATTCAAACCATCCATACCGAGAAACCCGACGCCAATATCCAGTTTTTTTAGAAGTTTTTCTCGACTCAGAATTTCCCCTGCAACATCCCTTGCCTCGGCAGAGAACGTTTTGCTGGTCTTCCTGAACCCCGCCGCTTCTCTCAATTCATTGAAGTTCACATACGCGTCGCCGCCGCCGTACTCATCAAAATACTTGTCAACTTGCGCGATCAACGCATGGTCACTTATCAAGCCAAACTCGCCCGCTTTAATGCAGAGATCGTCCCAACGGATAACCGGGCTGTTGTTCTCACCCCCGGTAAAAAACGCGTCGCCGTTGGCAAGCAGTTGTTCCGCCAGTTTTTCAATCTCTGGCGTCACTCGCCGGCCCGCAAAGTTGAATCCGTTTACGCGAGACTGCAGGTCAGCGAAGGTAATGGTGTCCGGGACACGACCATCGCGCAGTTCGTCGAAATTGAGGATGGCCTGACGGGCAAGTTCGACAATTTGGCGCTTGCGGTCTGTGCCTCCATCAACGGCACTCACCGTACCAGCCCTCAAAGCGCCCGCCGTCGGCGTGGCTGAGTGGTTTACAGGTTTCGAGTGCCCTGCGCTTTCGGGGGAGGAATACACCGGCAAGGGGACATGGGATTGTTGAATGACGTTCATCATGATTATTTAGCGCCTGTCGAATAAATATGCAGTTATCCGGCGTCGATCCAGGTCATCCACTTCTGAGTCAATAACCCTGATACCCGCAAGATCCTCCCACTAGTGGCCATGTGCAGAGGAGCAGTTCCCCGCGTTAAACATTCGCACAGCAATTACCTGCACTATCCTGAAGCCCGGATGTCGTAAGTTCCATGCGCCCATCCCCGGAGACCCCATGACCCAGGCCGTTCTTGCCAAAGAAACCAACCGCCGCCAGTTGCAGCAGATCATCTCCGGCCTGTCCGACGGGATCATCCTCGCCGAAGTCGACCAGACCATCCTTTGGGCCAACGAAGCGGCCCTGAGCATGCATGGCGTTGCCGACGTGATGGCGCTGGGCGCCAACACCCAGGAATACGCCGAGCGCTTCGCCCTGCGTTACCGCAACAACCACCCCGTGCTTCTGGAAAACTACCCCCTGGCCCGTGCGGCAGCGGGCGATGAATTCAGTGACGTGGTGGTGGAAGTCACGCCCACCGAGGATGCGCACAGGACCTGGGTCCACCGCTTGCGCAGCCTGGTGATCAGCGACTCACACGGTGCGCCGGAGTTGCTGGTGCTGATCCTCAGCGACGCCACCGAGTGGGCCAGCGCCGAGCAGCGCTTCGAGAAAACCTTTAATGCCAACCCGGCACCCGCCGTGATCTGCCGCCTGAGCGACCTGCGCTATATCAAGGTCAACCAGGGTTTCCTGGAGATGACCGGCTACAACCGCGACCAGGTGATCGGCAAATCCGTTTATGAACTGGACGTGCTGGAACAGGCCGAGCGCAAGGACCTGGCCATCCAGCGCCTGGGTGAAGGTGCAACCATCCCGCAAATGCAGGCCGAGCTGAAACTGCCCGAGGGCGGCAGCAAGCTGGTGATCGTCGCCGGCCAGCCGTTGGACATGAATGAGGAAGACTGCATGCTGTTTTCCTTCACCGACCTGGAGCCGCGCCGCAAGGCGGAAATCGCCCTGCGCCAGAGTGAAGAACGCTTCGCCAAGTCCTTCCGCCTCACCCCCGTCCCCACCCTGGTGTGCAGCGCCGACAATCGCCAGGTGGTGGACATCAACGAAGCCTTTATGAGCATCACCGGCTATATCAGTGAAGAGCTGATCGGCAAAGCCATCGAAGACATCGACTTTATCGACAGCCCCCAAGCGGGGGCGCAGTTGTTTGCCACCCTGGAAAAGTCCGGCAACCTCGACGGCCAGGACCTCAAGGTGCGCAAGAAAGGCAACGAGGTGATCGACTGCGTGGTCTCGGCCGACACCGTGATCATCGAGGACGTGCCCTGCTACCTGCTGGTGCTGATGAACATCACCGAGCGCAAACGCTCGGAGCTGGAGCTGGTGGCGGCCATCGAGGAAGTGATGCAGGACGCTTCCTGGTTCAGCCAGACACTGATCGAAAAGCTGGCCAATGCCAAAAGCGTCAACAGCCCCAACCTGCCGAACGTGGCCTTTACCGACCTGACCGCCCGTGAGCGGGATGTACTGGGCTTGATCTGCGAAGGCCTGGCCGACAAGGAGATCGCCTCGCGCCTGAAACTGGCGCCCAACACCGTGCGTAACCACGTGGCCACGGTGTACTCCAAGCTCGGTGTGCACAGCCGCAGCGCGGCCATCGTCTGGGCCCGTGAACGCGGGTTGTTTGCCGGCGAACTGCGGCTTAAAAAGTAGGCGTTTGAAGTGCAAATGCACTAGTACACCTAGTGCGAATTCGCCTTATGGCGCACACGGGCAATCAATAACCTTCAGGTGTCGAAGTTCATGCCCTGAAGGAACCCGCATGTTTACCCTCTCTCAACTGCGCAATTGCATCGAAGAAGGCCTGTCGCCGCTGACGTGTGAATTCACCCTGTGCCGGGACGCATCGCTGACCCTCAAGGTCTACGACCTGGATACCGGCCGGGTGGACCTGGTGGTCACCGGGATCAGCACCAACCGGCTGCAGACCCCGCAAGAAGTGGAAAAGATGGTGGAGGAGCTGCGCTATGAACTGCACAGCAACACCGTCGGCAAACTCACGCTGGACGACTGGCCTTCAGCGACGCCCCAATGAAATAGAACACCCCGCCGCCCACGATAAACGCCCCCAGCATGTAGAACATGTAGTGGGCCGGCAGGCTGGCCAGCACCAGGCCACACAACACCGGCCCCAGGGCCGCACCGAGGTTGGACAGGTTCTGTGCGCCGTAGTACATGCCGCGCAGGTGGTCCGGAGCGATGCGGTCGATAAACATGTACTCGGCCGGAAACACGATAATCTCCCCCACCGTAAACACCGCCATCGCCAGCACCCACCACAGCACGCTGGTGGACAGCGCAAAGCCGATCAACCCCAGCATGAACATGCTCAAGCCGAAGATCAGCCACTGGCTCAGGTGGCGATGGGAAATGCGTCGGCCGATCACATACTGCAAGGCAATCACCAGCACGGCGTTGGTAGTAAGGACGGCGCTGATGACGGTGTAGGTGTATTGCGCAGTGGTGGTAGTTACCAGATATTGCGACAGGTAGGCCGTGAACTGGCCGAACACTACCGCACTGAGCAGCCCGCCCAGGGTGAAGCACACCAGACGGTGATCCTTCAACAGCACGCGGCCAACGGCCACAAACGACACCGGCTTCTGCGTCGCATCCACCGTGGTCAGCGTGCGATCGCCCCAGCGCCAGTACAGCAGGAAAAACCCCGCGCCCAACAGCGCCGACAGGATAAACGGCAGGCTGATATCCAATTTGGCCACCACTGCCCCGAACGCCGGCCCTACTGCATAGCCAATGTTGGTCAAGGTGTACTTGATGGAAAACACTTCACTGCGCGCCTCTTCCGGCAACAGGCTGGCAAAGCCGGCCTTCACGGCGATATCGATGACCGCGTAAGCCAGGTTGATCAGGATCAGGCAGCTATAGAACGCCCAGATGTTCTGCGCGAACAGCGTACCGACAAAGCCCAGCACAAACAGCACACTCAGGCCGAGCAGCAGCCGGTAGCTATTGATGCGGTCGACAAGAAAACCGCCGTACACGCTGAGCAGTGAACCGACGATCAATGAACTGCCAATCACCAGGCCGACCTGGGTGATGTCCAGGGCGAAGTGGCTGGTCAGGTAAATCACAAGGTAGGGAAAGGTAATCGCCTTGGCCAATGTCAGCATCAACGTGGCGGACAGCAACAGGTTCACGGTGCGGGGGTAGTTTCTTATTGTGGCAAGCATCCTGCTCTCTTTTTTAAAGGTAACGCGGCCTCTACAGCCGGCTACCTTAACCCAGGAGCAGGGACAAAATGCAAGGTCATTTCTTCACGGGTGTGATCTCAAGAATGGTGCCGTTGGTGGTCTTGAGCAGCACGAATTTATCGCCCACCCGCGCCCACTGGCTGTCTTGTTCCGGCTGCTTGAGGCCGCGTTTTTTCCAATCGCTGACGGCCGATTCCTTGCGCATCAGAATGTCCGGCGCGCGATCGCCTTCTTTCAAGTCACGGGTGTTGATGTTGGAAGGCTGCACCGTTTCCTGGGGCGTATCACCGGCCTGCGCCACAAAGCTGGCGGTAGACAGGCTGGTGGCGAGCAACAGGCTGGCAACGAGGGATTTGGCTTTCATGGGTGCTCCTTCAATGAATGGGCGTACCCAGGTTCCGACCGCTGCGGCGCGGGATCATTCAATCAAGCCTCTGTGGCGAGGGAGCAAGCTCCCTCGCCACAGAGGACTCTACAATCGCAGAGGCCCATTGCCCACATGAAATAATTCATGTAGTTTTTCATGAAATTTCTCGACATAAATTTCATGACCCCACAAGAAGAACTCGCCACCCTCGCCGCCCTGATCCACGACCTGCGCAAGCACAAGAAGCTCACCCTCACCCAGCTCGCCCAGAAAATCGAGCGCTCGGTGGGTTTCCTGTCCCAGGTCGAACGCGGCCTGTCACGCCCGACCGTGGCGGACTTGACTGCCATCAGTCACGCCCTCGACGTGCCCACCACGTATTTCTACAGCCAGCCCAAGCCCAAGGCCGTGGACTGGATCACCCGCCCCAACGAACGGCGCACGGTGTATTACGCCAACGGCATCACCGACATCCTGGTCTCGCCGAGCATGAGCGGCGCCTTCTCGATGCTCGACAGCCTGCTCGCCCCCGGCGCCAACAGCGGTGAACAGACCATGAGCGACCGCGCCGAGCAGGCCGGTTTTGTGCTGGAGGGCGAATTGACGCTGTGGGTGGAGGGTGAAGCCGATTCAGTCACTCTCGGCCCCGGCGACAGCTTTCACCTGGCCAGTTTCGCCCACTGTCGCTACGCCAACCTGACCGACCTGCCCGCCCGCGTGTTGTGGGTTTACAACTAGGAGCTGCACCCGTGAAAAGCCATTCCTCCTCCTTGCTGGCCGAAGTACGGACCTTTCGCCAGAACCACCCCGACGTGCGTTACGTCGACCTGATCGCCCTGGACATTCCGGGGCATTTCTACGGCAAGCGTTACCCCATCGAGATGCTGGAAAAAGTCGCCGCCGGCAGCCCGCTCAAGCTGCCGCAGAACGCAGTGCTGCTAGGGGTTCAGGGTGGTTTGTTCAAGATTGGCGATTACTGCTTCAACGACGGCGACCCAGACGCCAACCGCCGCCTGGTGCCCGGCACACTCAAGCCGGTGAGCTGGGAATCGCAGCCGTTGGGGCAAATGCTGATCACCTCGGACGACACCGAAGCGCCCATCGAATTCGAACCCCGCGAAGTGCTGGCCAAGGTGCTGGAACGTTTGCACCACAAAGGCATTCACCCGGTGGTGGCGTTTGAGCTGGAGTTCTACCTGTTCGACAAGAAACTCGCCGACGGCCTGCCGCAATTCGCCCGCGACCCGCTGAGCGACGACGCCGACGACCAGCCCAACCTGCATATCGAACGCCTGTCGCGCTTCAGCGACGTGCTCGACGACATGGCGCAAACGGCCAAGGCCCAAGGCATCGACATCACGGTGATCACCGCCGAAATCGGCCCCGGTCAGTTCGAGATCAACTTTGGTCACTTGGACGACGGCCTGCGCGCCGCCGACTGGGCTGCCCTGTTCTGCCGCAGCACCCGTGGCGTGGCGCTGAAACACGGCTACCGCGCCAGCTTCATGGCCAAGCCCTACCTGCAATACCCCGGCAGCGGCATGCACGTGCATGTCAGCCTGTATGACGCGGCGGGCAACAACCTGCTGGCGGCGCACCAGCAGCAACCGCTGCGCCATGCCGTGGCCGGTTGCCTGGAGTTGCTGCCGCACTGCATGCCGATCTTCTCGCCCAACCACAACGCCTTCCGCCGCCTGGGTGGCACGGTCAACGCCGCGACCCGCGCCAGCTGGGGCTTTGAAGACCGCGACGCCTGCGTGCGCATCCCCGAATCCGACCCGCGCAACCTGCGCATCGAACACCGCCTGGCCAGCGCCGACGCCAACCCGTATCTGGTGCTGGCAGCAATCCTTGTTGGCCTGGAACACGGCCTTGAAGCCAAGCGCGAACCCATCGCCCCGTTGAACGACGACCGCAGCAGCGGCACCGATTTCCCCGTGGAAATGCTCGATGCGGTGCGCGCCATGCAGCATCAAGCGGTATTGCGCGATAAGCTGGGCGCCGAATTTGTCGACGTGTACTGCGAAAACAAACGCCAGGATCACTTGGCGTTCCAGCAAGAGATTCACGCCAGGGAATACCGCTGGTTTCTCTAAATCACCCCATGGAATCACCGATGACTGACCAAAGCGCCCCGGCCCTGAAAGAAATCTTCAACGTCGAACGCCTGCAACACATCGCCAGCGAAATGAGCGCGGTGTACCCGGCGTTCGACGCCAAGGGCTTTCTCAAGCACGCCCAGGCCGGGCTGGCCGAGTTGTCGGTGCTGCAGCGCATGGCGCGGGTCAGCGAGAGCCTGCACGCGGTAGTCCCGCTGGATTACCCACAAACCCTGGAACGGCTGTATGCCTTGGCACCGCGCCTGAACAGCAGCTTTGTCAGCCTGTTCCTGCCGCACTACGTGGCGAGCTACGGGTTGGATGACTTCGAACGCTCCATGGCCGCGCTCAAATTTTTCACCACCTTTGGTTCCGCCGAATTCGCTATCCGCCCCTTTCTGCTGCGCGACCTCCCGCGCACCCTGGCGGTGCTGCAAACCTGGTCGCTGGACGCCAACGACCATGTGCGCCGCCTGGCCAGCGAAGGCTCACGACCGCGCCTGCCCTGGTCCTTTCGCCTGGCTGAAGTGCAGGCCAATCCCGAGCTGTGCGCATCGATCCTCGACAACCTCAAGGCCGACCCCAGCCTGTACGTGCGCAAGTCGGTGGCCAACCACCTCAACGACATCACCAAGGACCACCCGGACTGGGTCCTCACGCTGATCGAAGGCTGGTCACTGGACAACCCCCACACCGCCTGGATCGCCCGCCACGCCCTGCGCAGCCTGATCAAGCAAGGCAACACCCGCGCGCTGACGATCATGGGTGCCGGGGCCAAGGCCGAGGTGAAGATTCATCAGTTGAGCGTGACACCCGCGGTGATCAACCTGGGGGAGCGGATCAGCTTGTCGTTCAACCTGGAATCCACCGCCGACACCGCGCAGAAGCTGGTGGTGGACTACGCCATCGACTACGTGAAAAGCGCGGGGCACAGTGCGAAAAAGGTGTTCAAGCTCAAGGCGTTTACCCTGGGCGCGGGTGAACAGCAGAGCATTCGGCGCGAGCAACATATTCGTGAGCTGACCACGCGCAAGCACTATCCCGGCAAACATGCAGTGCACGTATTGGTCAATGGCGAGAAGCTCGCCAGCGCCGAGTTCGAACTGCTAAAACCCTGACATAAATCAAACAAAAGGCTCTATCTCGGGCCTTACAGCCAGATAGATTGTCGAACAATCCTGGCTTTCTCCGTTGCGACCCATTATCATCCGGCGCCTTCTCGCTACCTGTCAGGTAGCTGTTTCAATGTGTCACCCGAGGCGCCCATGTACCGTTTTGCGTTTTACCGTCCCTTGCTTGCCATCAGTCTGGGGCTCGCTGCTCCTACCGTTTTCGCCGCGCTGCAACCCTTGGCCGAAGCCCCGCTGGCCAGCGACACCGAGCTGCATTGCCACTTCAACCGTGATGCCAGCACTGACTGCACCACCACCTACCACTACACCATCCTCAAGCCCAACGGCCGTGAGATGCTCTCGCGCATCGACTTCGACTACGCCGAAGGCGACACCTTTGAAGTGATCGCTGCGCAATCCACCCAGCCCGGCGCCAAGCCGGTTGCGCTTGCGGCCACGCAGATCGACACGCGCACCGCGCCCAACCCGGACCAGGGTTTCAGCCGCGACAAGCAGACGTCCCTGGCCTTTCCCAACCTGCGCGTCGGCACGCAGATCCGCTACACCGTGCGCGAGCACCGCCCCGCCAAGCCGCTGATGACGCAGTTTCACTACGCCCTCAAGTTCGGCCCCAGCGCGGCCCGTCGCGACCGCTTCAAGGCGCGGTTTACCGCCGAGCGGCCGATCCAGTGGCGCAGCGAGCTGTTCGATGGCTTCAAGGTGACGCCATCGGCCAATGGCAAGACCCTGGACGTGGTGCAAAAAGCCCCGACCTTTCTCAATTACATAAACGAATCATCCAACGCCGCGCTACTGCGCATCCCGCGTATCGAAGTGGGCAGCGCCATGGAGCAACAGGCGTACTTCGGTGATTTCGCCCAGCGCTACAACCAGATCCTCGGTGCCCGCCTGCCGCCACACAGTGCGGCCGCCGTCGCCGCCGCACGCGACTTGGCGCCCGCCGAACGGGTCGGGGCGCTGATGCAACACCTCAACGATCACTACCGTTATCTCGGCGATTGGCGTGCCACCGAGCGCGGCTATGTACCGTTCAACCTGGCGGAAATCGAGCAGCATGGGTATGGCGACTGCAAGGATCTGGCGATCCTGCTGACCGCCATGCTCAAGGCCAGCGGCATCCCCGCCGAAACCGCCTGGGTCAGCCGTGGCGATGTGGTGGAATCGTTGTTGATCCCCGGCACCAACGCGCCCAACCACGCCATCGTGCGCGCCGAAGTGGACGGCCAGGTCTGGTGGCTGGACCCGACCAACCCGGTCTTTGCCCCGGGCCAGACCATGCCCGACATCCAAGACCGCTGGGTGCTGGTCAACGACGCCCAGGGTCAGGTGCGCACAGAACATATCCCGCTGGAACGCCCCGAAACCAGCCTGCGCCTGGACAAACAGGTGCACTACGACCAGCAAGGCAACGCCGCGATCCAGGCCACCCTCACCTTCAGCCGCCTGCCGCTGATGCAACTGAGCGTCGCCGACCGCCAGCAAGGCAGCACCGCCACCGACCAGAACATTTGCGCCAACTTCGGCCATGAAATCAGCGACTGCCACGTCACCCGCGCAGCCACCGGTTTTGTCGTACACGACGGGTATAGCGTCAACGCAACCATGAACGACCAGCGCGCGCTGGAGAAACTGGCGGATGGCTACGTCTACACCGATGAGTCGCTCAAAGGCCGCTGGGATGCCTTCGTCTACTACCGCCGCCAAGGGCAGCAGGCCGACCTGGACCAGGGCAACCCGGAAACCAATGACTACACCATCACCCTGCGCGGTGGGCAGATGGAAAAAACCATCCCCGGCTGCCAGGTGCGCTCACCGTGGTACGACCTGGACCTTGAAGGCCAGCGCGAAGACGGCGCACTGCGCTATCACTATCGCCTGACCCAGAAGATGCGCTGGCTGACCCATGATGAAATGGTCAGCGCGGCGTTTGGAAAGATGGTCGACGAGGCACGGGCCTGTGCGGAGCAGGTGCATCAGGTCATCAAACTCTGAAGACCTCCTGACACAACCCTATTCCTGTGGGAGCTGGCTTGCCTGCGATGGCATCACCTCGGTTTGCCTGATACACCGAGGTGCCTGCATCGCAGGCAAGCCAGCTCCCACAAAAACTGCTCCCACAGGTTTAATCCGGTTTCGGTCAGTTGGATTCGCCGAGCAGCAACGCCTGTTCCCGGGCGCACAACTCCACCACGTAATCCCACAACACCCGCAACCGCACCGATTTGTGCAACTCCCGCCGCGAGCTGATCCAGTAGCTGCGCATGATCCCCTCCCCCGGCAGCAACGCCACCAACTCAGGGTCGGCCGAGGCCATGAAACACGGCAACACGGCAATCCCCAAGCCCGAACGCGCCGCCTGGTGCTGGGCGATCACGCTGGTGCTGTGGAACACCACCTTGGGGTTGCGGCAGAAGCTGCTGAGGAATTTCAGTTCCTGGCTGAACAACAGGTCGTCCACATAATCGATCCACGCGTGCGCTGCGAGATCCTCGCGCTTTTCAATCGGCGGGTGGCGGTCCAGGTAGGCGCGGCTGGCGTACAGCGCAAGGCGATAGTCGGTGAGTTTGCGTGTAACCAGTTGATCGACGCTGGGGCGCTCCAGGTGGATGCTGATCTCGGCTTCGCGGTTGAGGATGCTGACGAAGCGCGGCACCGCCACCAGTTCCACTTCCAGGCCTGGGTAGCGATCAAACAAGCCACCCATGCGGCCGGCGAGGAACATCACACCCAGGCCTTCGGCGACGCCCAGGCGAATCTTGCCCAATGGCGCGGCCGAATGGGTGAGTTCGTCTTCAGCCAGCAGCGCGACGTTTTCCATGGCCTCGGCGTGCTTGAGCAGCGCTTCGCCGGCGGGCGTCAGCTCGTAGCCCTGGGCGTACTGCACAAACAGCGCGGTGCCGAGGCTTTTCTCGATGGCCTCGATATGCCGGGCGACGGTGGCGTGGGTGGTTTTCAGGCGTTGCGCGGCCGTGAGCAGGCGGCCGCTGCGCTGCAATTCCAGAAAGTAGCGCAGGTCATTCCAGTCGAACATGTCGCCTCCATCTCCATAGGCCCGGGCCGCACTGTTTAAAAACGCACAGCAGCTGGGTAAAAACTAACATTTTTAAGACGAAAACTAACAACTAGGATGAGGGCAATAAGAAAAACAAGCGAGACCCCAGATGCCCACTGCAACTGCTGAATACGATTACATCGTCGTAGGCGCCGGCCCCGCAGGCTGCCTGCTGGCCAATCGACTGTCCGCCAACCCCGCCCACCGCGTGCTGCTGCTCGAAGCCGGTGGCCGCGACAATTACCCCTGGATCCACATCCCCGTCGGCTACCTGTACTGCATCGGCAACCCGCGCACCGACTGGTGCTTCAAGACCGAAGCGCAGGAAGGCCTGCAAGGCCGTGCGCTGAGCTATCCACGGGGCAAGGTGCTGGGTGGCTGCTCGTCCATCAACGGCATGATCTACATGCGCGGCCAGGCCCAGGACTACGACGGCTGGGCGGCGGCCGGCAACCCGGGCTGGGCGTGGGACGATGTGTTGCCGCTGTTCAAACAGAGCGAAAACCATTTTGCCGGTGGCTCGCAATTTCACAGCAATGGCGGCGAGTGGCGCGTCGAGCAACAGCGCCTGCACTGGCCGATCCTCGACGCGTTCCGCGATGCGGCCGCGCAAAGCGGTATTGCCAACATCAACGATTTCAACACCGGTGACAACGAAGGCTGCGGCTACTTCCAGGTCAACCAGAAGGCCGGCGTGCGCTGGAACGCGGCCAAGGCTTTTCTCAAGCCGATCCGCCAGCGGCCCAACCTCACCGTGCTGACCGAAGTGGAAGTGGACCGCGTGCTCCTGGAAAACGGCCGCGCCGCTCAAGTCGTCGGCCGTCAGTTGGGCCAGTCGCTGAGCTGGAAGGCACGCAAGGAAATCGTGCTGTGCGCCGGTTCAGTCGGCTCGCCAGGCATTTTGCAACGCTCGGGGATTGGCCCCTCCAGCGTGCTCAAACCGTTGGGCATCGAGGTCGTGCGTGAACTGCCGGGCGTCGGCGGCAACCTGCAGGACCACCTGCAATTGCGCCTGATCTACAAACTGGAAAACGCCCGCACCCTGAACCAGATCGCCGGTTCCGTGTGGGGCAAGCTGGGCATGGGCCTGCAGTACCTGTACGACCGCAGCGGCCCGCTGTCGATGGCGCCCAGCCAACTCGGCGCGTTTGCCCGCTCGGGCCCGGAACAGACCTCGGCCAACCTCGAATACCATGTGCAGCCGCTGTCCCTGGAGCGCTTTGGCGAGCCGCTGCATGCGTTCCCGGCATTTACCGCGTCGGTCTGCGACCTGCGCCCGCAAAGCCGTGGCCGCGTGGATGTCCGCTCGGCCAACCCGGCGGATGCGCCGCTGATCCGGCCCAATTACCTCAGCCATCCCGAAGATTTGCGCGTGGCCGCCGATGCGATCCGCCTGACGCGCCGCATCGTTGCCGCACCCGCACTGCGCGCATTCAAGCCGGTGGAATACCTGCCCGGCGATTCGCTGCAAACCGAAGACGAACTGCACGAAGCTGCCGCGCGTATCGGCACGACGATCTTCCATCCGGTGGGCACCTGCCGCATGGGCAGCGATGCCGATGCGGTGGTCGACGCCCAACTGCGCGTGCATGGCGTGCCCGGCCTGCGCATCGCCGACGCCTCGATCATGCCGCGCATCACCTCCGGCAACACCTGCTCACCCACGCTGATGATCGCGGAAAAAGCCGCGCAGCTCATTCTTTCGCCGAACACAAGGAGCCTCACCCCGCACAGAGAAACGGTTCATGCAATCTGAATAGCGGCGCCACACCTGGCGCCGACAGTGGAACAACAATAAATAATCACTGTGAGGGCTACCCGATGTCAGAACATGCTCAACCCCTGGGTTCGGTCATAGACGCGAGCACCAACAACGACTCAAAGAAAGTCATCTTCGCCTCGTCCCTGGGGACGGTGTTCGAGTGGTATGACTTTTTCCTCTACGGCGCGCTGGCGGCGGTGATCAGCAAGCAGTTCTTTGCCGGGGTCAACGACACCACGGCGTTTATCTTTGCCTTGATGGCCTTTGCGGCCGGCTTTGTGGTGCGGCCCTTCGGTGCGCTGGTGTTCGGCCGCCTGGGTGACATGATCGGGCGCAAGTACACCTTCCTGGTGACCATCATCCTCATGGGCGTGGCGACGTTTTGCGTGGGGCTGTTGCCGACCTACGCCAGCATCGGCATTGCCGCGCCGATCATCCTTATCGTGTTGCGCATGCTCCAGGGCCTGGCGCTGGGGGGCGAATACGGCGGCGCGGCGACCTATGTGGCCGAGCATGCGCCGGCGGGCAAGCGTGGTTTTCATACCAGCTGGATTCAATCCACCGCGACCATCGGCCTGCTGCTGTCGTTGCTGGTGGTGCTGGCCTGCCGCTACTTCACCGGCGACCAGTTCGAAGTATGGGGCTGGCGCATTCCGTTCCTGTTCTCCATCGTGCTGCTGGGCATTTCCACCTGGATCCGCATGAGCCTGCACGAGTCGCCGGCCTTCTTGAAAATGAAAGAGGAAGGCAAGGCAAGCAAGGCGCCGATCAGTGAGTCGTTCGGCAACTGGGACAACCTCAAGGTGGTGCTGATCGCGCTGTTCAGCATCAACGGCGGGCAAGCGGTGACCTTTTACGCGGCGCAGTTCTATGTGCTGTTCTTCCTCACCCAGTTCCTCAAGATGGACCCGGCCCTGGCCAACATGCTGCTGATCATCAGTGTGGTGATTGGCGCGCCGTTCTTTATCTTCTTTGGCTGGCTGTCGGACAAGGTCGGGCGCAAGCCGGTGCTGATGCTCGGCCTGCTGCTGGCCACCGTGCTGTACTTCCCGATCTTCAAAAGCCTGGCGCACTACACCAACCCAGCGATGGACCAGGCCAGCCAACAGGCGCCGATCACCGTGCTGGCCGACCCGGCCACCTGCACCTTCCAGTTCGACCCGGTGGGCAAGGCGAAATTTGACAGCCCATGCGACAAGGTCAAGACCTTCCTGGTCAAGCAGGGCCTGCCCTACAGCAGCGCCGCCGCCCCAGCGGGCAGCCCGGTGCAGGTAAGCGTGGGTGAAGTGCGAATCGACGGCTTTGATGAAGCGGCCCTGCGCGGTGCCGTGACCCTGGCCGGCTACCCGAGTTCGGCGGATGTGGCCCAGGTCAACAAAACCATGGTGGTGGTGCTGATCGTCGCGCTGATCCTGATCGCGGCCATGTGCTACGGCCCGCTGGCGGCGTTGATGGTGGAACTGTTCCCGACGCGTATCCGCTACACCTCGATGTCCCTGCCCTACCACATCGGCAACGGCTGGTTTGGCGGGTTCCTGCCGACGGTGTCGTTTGCGCTGGTGGTGTACACCGGGGATATTTTCTATGGCCTGTGGTACCCGGTGGTCGTAACCGGGGTGAGCCTGGTGGTGGGGATGATCTGCCTGAAGGAAACCCGGCACGTGGATATCGACAATAACTGATCTTCCATCCCCTGAAGATCCCCTGTGGGAGCGGGCTTGCTCGCGAAAGCGGTGGACCAGTCAACCATGTATTGGCTGACACACCGCCTTCGCGAGCAAGCCCGCTCCCACATTTGCTTCGTAGCGTCCACACAAATTGCTGTACATCCATACAGATAATGATTGATCAATGCCGGTTTACTGAGCATCCTGCACAGCATCAACCCGATCTGATGTGATACCCATGCGGCTGTACCTCTGTGAAAAACCCTCCCAGGCCAAGGACATCGCGGCCGTGCTCGGCGCCAGTCGCCGCGGCGACGGCTGCTGGCTGGGCAATGGGGTCACAGTCACCTGGTGCATCGGCCACCTGCTGGAAACCGCCCCGCCCGACGCCTACGACGCCAAGTACAAACGCTGGGTGCTGGCCGACCTGCCGATCGTCCCGGAAAAATGGAAGATGCAGGTCAAGCCCAAGACCGCCAGCCAGTTCAAGGCGGTCAAGCGACTACTGGGGGAAGCCCAGGAACTGGTGATCGCCACCGACGCCGACCGCGAAGGCGAGATGATCGCCCGTGAGTTGGTGGAGCACTGCCGCTATCGCGGGCCGATCCAGCGCTTGTGGCTGTCGGCGCTGGACGATGCGTCCATTCGCAAGGCCCTGGCTGCACTCAAGCCCGGCGCCGAAACCTTCAGCCTGTATCACTCGGCCCTCGGCCGTTCCCGCGCCGACTGGCTGATCGGGATGAACATGAGCCGCTTGTTCACCTTGCTCGGGCGCCAATCCGGGTATCAAGGCGTGCTGCCCGTGGGCCGCGTGCAAACCCCGACCCTGCGCCTGGTGGTGGACCGCGACCGCAGCATCGCCGATTTCGTCCCGGTGGCGTACTGGGCCATCGACGTCGACTTACAGCATCAGCACATGACCTTCACCGCGCAATGGCGCGCAGCCGAGGATGCCTGTGATGACCAGGGCCGCTGTCTCAACCCGCAACTGGCGCGGGACGCGGCCGATGCGATGCGCAACGCGGCCAATGCGCGCCTGGTCAAGCTGCGCACCGAACGCATGCGCGAGGTGGCACCCCTGCCCTTCGACCTTGGCACCCTGCAGGAAATCTGCTCCAAGAAGCTCGGCCTCGGCGCCCAGGAAACCCTCGACATCGCCCAGTCGCTGTACGAAACCCACAAGGCCATCACCTATCCACGCAGCGACTGCGGCTACCTGCCGGTCAGCCAGCACAGCGACGCGCCGAAGATTCTCGCCGCGCTGGGCCGGGCCGATGCGGCCGTAAATGAACTGATGCCCCATCTCGACCCACAACGCCGCTCGCGAGCGTGGAACGACGCCAAGGTCAGCGCCCACCACGGCATCATCCCCACCGGCGCGGGCAAGGACGCCGGGCAACTCACCGGCAAACACCGCGCGGTGTACACCTTGATTCGCGCGCGTTACCTGGCGCAGTTCCTGCCCAACCATGAATACGATCGCACCCAGGCGGATTTCGACTGTGCCGGGCACGCGTTGCGCGCGGTGGGCAAGGTGGTGATCGAACCCGGCTGGAAACGCGCCCTGCCCGAAGCCCTGGCGCCGGCCAAGGGCCGCGAAGCCCCTGCACCGCAAGCGTTGCCCACGCTGGTGCAAGGCCAGGAGTATGCGGTGGCCAAGGTCAACCTCAAGGACCTGTGGACCCAACCGCCCAAGCCCTTTACCGAGGGCGACCTGATCAAGGCGATGAAGAACGTCGCCAAACTGGTGGAAGACCCACTGCTCAAGCAAAAGCTCAAGGACACCACGGGCATTGGCACCGAAGCCACCCGCGCCGGGATTATCCAGGGCCTGCTGGACCGTGGTTACCTGGTGAAAAACGGCAAGGCCCTGTCGGCGACGCCTGCGGCATTCAGCCTGATCGACGCTGTGCCCCGCGCCATTGCCGACCCAGGCACCACCGCGATCTGGGAGCAAGCCCTGGACATGGTGCAAAGCGGCGAGATGAGCCTGGAAGAGTTCGTCGCCAAGCAGGCGGCCTGGATGAGCAAGCAGGTGGCGCGCTGCAATGGCCTGCGCATGACCATCACCGGCCCGCCAGGCCAAGGCGCCACGCCGTGGAAAAAGAAGCGCAAGAGCGCCCCACGCAAGGCGACCGCCAGCCCCCGGCGCGGCAAAAAACCGGCGAATGCCGGGTAAAACCGAAAAAAAGTCCGGCGAATGACGTTTTTCGACGGGTTTCACGCCGCTTTGGACCTTGCCCTCGCGTGGGCCGTCTAGGATTCTGTAGGGGACCCGCTGACTTCCTAACAACAACACCGGAGTGGCCGCCATGAAAACCGTTGCACAAGTGCTCAAAGCCAAGGACCAGAAGAATCAGGAAGTCCATGTCATCAAACACGACCACACCGTGTTTGAAGCGCTGGTCCGCATGTCGGAGAAAAACGTCGGGGCCTTGCCGGTCGTCCAGGATGGCGTAGTGGTAGGCATCATCAGCGAACGTGACTATGCGCGCAAAATCATGCTCAAGGGGCTGTCGTCGGTCACCACGAAGGTCCACGAGGTAATGAGCTCTCCAGTGATCACCGTCGACACCCACAAAAAAGTCGACGAGTGCATGAACATCATGACCGACAGTCACCTGCGCCACCTGCCCGTCGTAGAAGATGGTCAACTGCTGGGCCTGCTGTCCATTGGCGACCTGGTGAAAGAAGCCATCGCCGACCAGGCAGACCTGATCAAGCAACTGGAGCAATACATCCGCGGCGAATAGGGGAAACCCATGCTCGACAGCCTGGAACATCAGGAAGACCATCTCGACATCCTGCACCGGGCCATGGCCGAACGGCGCTTCCTGGTGCTGACCGGCGCCGGGATCAGCACGTCTTCGGGGATTCCCGATTATCGCGACAGCGAAGGCGTGCGCCGGGGCAAGGCGCCAATGATGTACCAGGAATTCCTCGCCACCGCGCAGGCACGCCGCCGTTATTGGGCGCGGGCGATGCTGGGTTGGCCGAGGGTGCGCATCGCCCAGCCGAACCCCGCCCATCGGGCCCTCGCGACCCTGCAACAACGCCAGCGCATCAGCGGTCTGATCACCCAAAATGTCGACACCCTGCATGACCAGGCCGGCAGCCATGACGTGATTGAGCTGCACGGCAGCCTGCACCGGGTGCTGTGCCTGGACTGCCAGCAGCGCAGCCCGCGCGATGTGATCCAACAGCGGATGGAACACGAGAATCCCTACCTGGCCGGGGTCGATGCTGTGCAAGCGCCCGATGGCGATACGCTGCTGGATCCGGCCTTTGAAGAACGCTGCCAGATCCCCTACTGCCCCCATTGCAACGGTCAACGCTTGAAACCGGATGTGGTGTTCTTCGGCGAGAACGTCGCCCAGGCTACGGCCGCCAAGGCCATGGTGGCGGTGGAACAGGCCGAGGGGTTGCTGGTGGTCGGCTCATCCTTGATGGCTTACTCAGCGTTTCGCCTGTGCAAGGCGATGGTGGAACAAGGCAAGCCGGTGATCGCGATCAACCTGGGCAAGACGCGGGGGGATGAGTTGTTGCAAGTGAAGATCGAGGCATCGTGCGAACGGTTGTTGCCGTTGCTTGCTGAGCGTCTGAGATAGCAACAACACCACCAGTCTCAAAGATGGGCAGGGCTTGTGTGGGAGCTGGCTTGCCTGCGATAGCGGTGTTTCAGCTGCAGAAGTATCAACTGACTGACCGCTATCGCGGGCAAGCCCGCTCCCACAGGGGTTTTGTGTCGCATGGAGCATCCCGGCCCCAAGACCAACCACGCCAAAAAATGACGCCCAAGTCACAATTCCACGCATCCCCCCGCCCCCACGGCGATTTATGTAGTGACCAAAAATAATCACTACATAACCGTTGACGTAACCTTTTTGTCCTTGCATTATCGAGACGTCTCCCGGATCGGGAGCGTTGGTAACAAGCGTTTTGAAAGAGCTCGTCTGACCGCCGAGCTGTTTTTTCCGGATGTGCACTGCCCACAAGGCAGATTGATGAAGCTGACCGGCCCGCAAGGATCGGTACAAGGAGCTCAAACGCTGCTTGTCTTCGTTATGAAACCATTGCGTAGCAGTTCATCAGCAAGACTACATGCATCAGGTTCAAGACCCTGCCCGTATTCGGCAGACCGTCACTGACGCCCGGTTTTCGCAACCGGAGACAACTAAGCAGTTTTAACGAATCAATTGATAGATCGCCAACTGGTCAAGGGGCTTACACATGAATCTGAACAACCAACCAACTATCGACGAATTGGCTGAGATGTTCGCAGCGCAGAAAGACACTCTCGACGACCATATCCTGTGGATTGGCAAATCGGGCGAAGTGCAACTTGACTGCCTGGCGCCCAATACCCAAGAAGCCGAATTTGACCGCAATAACCGTGAACTGGCAGCGCGCCTGAAGGTGTACCGCCGTGGCCAGGGTTATGTTGGCAAGAAGGCTGCGGCTGATCGCAACTTTATCGAGCAAGTATTCGACACACTTAACAATGCCTGGGCAGCCGTCAAGGACAGCTCGCAAGTTAAAGTGATTGATCGCTACTACTAGACAGTCACTTGTGCACTACTTGTGGGAGCTGGCTTGCCAGCTCCCACACTTGTTTGTGGTGTATTCAGAAAGTCGGAAAACGCCCCTTCGCCGCCTCATCCCGAAAAATATCAAACAGCACTTGTGCCGCCGCCGAGAGTTCATGCCCAGGTTTGGTCAGCACGCCTATCGGTCGCTCGATCACCGGATCGCATAATGTAATGCAATGGGCACCCGCCTCTTCCATCTGCCGCGCGCATAACGCGGGCACGGCGCTGACACCCAAACCGCTCGCCACCATCTTGCCCACCGTCGCCAGTTGATGGCTTTCCAGCGCCACCGGCAGCTTCATCTGCAGCGCGCCCAGATGCTCCTCCAGCATCACGCGCACGGTCGAAGGCCGTTGCAAGGTGATGAAGGGATGTTCCAGCAGGGTTTTCCAATCGACTTGACTGCATTGCGCCAGCGGCGAATCGCCCGGCACCACGGCAATGAAACGGTCCAGATACAGCGGCGTAAACGCCAGCGAAGAACCTTCAGAGGGCTCGAACGCCACGCCCAGCTCCACCTGGCGGTCGCGCACCATCTCCAGCACCTGCTCGTTGATCAAGTCATGCACGGTCACATTCACCTGAGGGTAACGCGCACGGAATATCTTCAGGATCGGCGGCAGCAGGTTGCCGGCAAACGAGGGCATCGCCGCCACCGTCACGCGCCCGCGCTGCAAGGTGAAGCGCTGGCGCAGCTCGTCTTCGGCGTTGTCCCAATCGGCAATCAACCGGCGCGCCAAGGGCAACAGGGATTCACCTTCGGGCGTGAGCGCGACGTTACGCGTATTGCGACTGAACAGGCGCCCGCCCAAGCCTTCTTCCAGGCCCTTGATAGTCAAGCTGAGGGCCGATTGGGAGAGGTGCAGACGCTCACAGGCGGCAGCAAAACTCAGGCTCTGGGCCACGGCGAGAAAGGCGCGCATCTGTTTAACTGTCATGAGGCTGCTCCGGGCGACTGTTCAACTATGCTGTTTTTTAAATCAATCAACCATAAAAAACAACTTAACAAATCAATCCCGCAGCGCAACACTCGGTTCATTGGCTGGCCCACAAACAATAAAAGAGGTGCATATGGCAGGTTTCGATAAACGCGTGGCGTCCTATGAAGAAGCGCTGGCAGGCCTGGAAGACGGCATGACCGTGCTCTCCGGTGGTTTTGGCCTGTGCGGCATTCCGGAAAACCTCATCGCCGAGATCAAGCGCAAAGGCACCCGCGACCTGACCGTGGTTTCCAACAACTGCGGCGTCGATGGTTTTGGCCTGGGCGTGCTGCTGGAACAAAAACAGATCAGCAAGGTGATCGCGTCCTACGTCGGTGAAAACGCGCTGTTCGAGAAGCAGTTGCTCAGCGGCGAGATCGAAGTGGTGCTGACCCCCCAAGGCACCCTCGCGGAAAAAATGCGCGCAGGCGGCGCCGGCATTCCGGCCTTCTTCACCGCCACCGGCGTCGGCACGCCCGTTGCCGAAGGCAAGGAAACCCGTGAATTCAAAGGCCGCCCGTACCTGATGGAAGAGTCCATCACCGGCGACTTCGCCATCGTCAAAGGCTGGAAAGCCGACCACTTCGGCAACGTCATCTATCGCCACACCGCCCAGAACTTCAACCCGCTGGCCGCCACTGCCGGCAAGATCACCGTGGTCGAAGTCGAGGAAATCGTCGAACCGGGCGAGCTGGACCCGGCGCAGATCCACACCCCTGGCATCTACGTCGACCGGATCATCTGCGGCACGTTCGAGAAGCGCATCGAACAGCGCACCGTACGCAAATAATCCGCCTCCAGCCCGAACAATAAGGACTCAGAACATGGCTCTTACCCGCGAACAAATGGCTCAACGCGTCGCCCGCGAAATGCAGGACGGTTTCTACGTCAACCTCGGCATCGGCATCCCGACCCTGGTGGCGAACTACATCCCCGACGGCATGGAAGTGATGCTGCAATCGGAAAACGGCCTGCTGGGCATGGGACCGTTTCCTACCGAAGACACCATCGATGCCGACATGATCAACGCCGGCAAACAGACCGTCACCGCGCGCATTGGCGCATCGATCTTCTCCTCCGCCGAGTCCTTCGCGATGATTCGCGGCGGCCACGTCGATCTCACCGTGCTCGGCGCCTTTGAAGTGGACGTACAGGGCAACATCGCCTCATGGATGATCCCCGGCAAGCTGGTCAAGGGCATGGGCGGCGCCATGGACCTGGTGGCCGGCGCGGAAAACATCATCGTGATCATGACCCACGCCTCCAAGGACGGTGAGTCGAAGCTGCTCAGCCAGTGCAGCCTGCCGCTGACCGGCGCGAACTGCATCAAGCGTGTGCTGACGGACCTGGCGTACCTGGAAATCGAAAATGGCGCTTTTGTCCTCAAGGAACGCGCACCTGGCGTCAGCGTTGAAGAGATTGTGAGCAAGACCGCCGGTAAACTGATCGTCCCGGACCACGTTCCAGAAATGCACTTCCAGTGAGGACAGATTCCATGCAAGACGTCGTGATTGTTGCTGCCACCCGCACCGCCGTGGGCAGCTTCCAGGGTTCGCTGGCGAATATCCCGGCACCGGAACTGGGCGCCGCCGTGATCCGTCGCCTGCTGGAGCAGACCGGCCTCGACCCCGCCCTGGTCGATGAAGTAATCCTCGGCCAGGTCCTCACCGCAGGCTCCGGCCAGAACCCGGCGCGCCAGGCTTCGATCCTCGCCGGCCTGCCCCATGCGGTGCCGAGCCTGACCCTCAACAAAGTCTGCGGCTCCGGCCTCAAGGCCTTGCACCTGGGCGCCCAGGCCATTCGCTGCGGCGATGCCGAGGTGATCATCGCCGGCGGCATGGAGAACATGAGCCTGGCCCCCTACGTACTGCCCGCCGCGCGCACCGGCTTGCGCATGGGCCACGCCAAGATGATCGACAGCATGATCACCGACGGCCTGTGGGATGCGTTCAACGACTACCACATGGGCATCACTGCCGAGAACCTGGTGGACAAGTACAGTATCAGCCGTGAAGCCCAGGATGCGTTCGCCGCTGCGTCTCAGCAAAAAGCCGCGGCAGCGATCGAAGCCGGACGCTTTGCCGACGAAATCACACCGATCCTGATCCCCCAGCGCAAAGGCGACCCGGTGGCCTTCGCCGTGGACGAACAGCCCCGCGCCGGTACTACCGCCGAGTCCCTGGGCAAGCTCAAGCCGGCGTTCAAGAAAGACGGCAGCGTCACCGCCGGCAACGCCTCCAGCCTCAATGACGGCGCCGCTGCAGTGCTGCTGATGAGCGCCGACAAGGCCAATGCCCTCGGCCTGCCGGTACTGGCGCGCATCGCCAGCTACGCAAACGCCGGCGTTGACCCGGCGATCATGGGCATCGGCCCGGTTTCGGCGACGCGTCGCTGCCTGGACAAAGCCGGTTGGAGCCTGGGCGACCTGGACCTGATCGAAGCCAACGAAGCCTTCGCCGCGCAAGCGCTGGCGGTGGGCCAAGAGCTGGAATGGGATGCGGACAAGGTCAACGTCAACGGCGGCGCCATTGCCATCGGCCACCCGATTGGCGCCTCAGGCTGCCGCGTGCTGGTGACGCTGCTGCATGAAATGATCAAGCGTGATGCCAAGAAAGGCCTGGCGACGCTGTGCATCGGTGGCGGTCAGGGTGTGGCGCTGGCTCTCGAACGTAGCTGATTGGCAAGAGCACTATTGAAAAGGCCCGGTTCCACGAAAACCGGGCCTTTTCTTTACCCGCTCTATCTGAATGAACACAGCTCCCACATTAGATCTCCACAGGTCAGTCAGTTCTGGGCACCGCAAACACCGCATTCGCCCGCACCACCACCTTATCCCCCACTTGCACGCTCACCGTGGCAAACGCCATCTGCCGCCCGCGCTTGTGATGCTCCAACTTCACCACCATCCACTCCCCCACCTGCACCGCGCCCAGGTAGTCCAAGGTCATGCTCGCGGTAATCAACGGCAGCGGCGGTTCGCTGGAAAAGGCCATGGCATACCCCATGCCGACATCCGCCAAGGTCGCCAACACCCCGCCATGCACGGTGCCGCGCCCGTTCGCATGACGATTGTCGGCACGCAGGCCGATCTCCAGTTGCAAGCCTTCACCCCGGCAGTACGCCGGGCCCAACAAGTCGAGCAGCGGGCTGCTGCGGGGCAGTGAAACAAAACCTTCGGGGACAGCGATCATGGCGGGTTCTTCCTTGGAGTCAGGCCTGAGGTGTACTCCAGCCCGTTTGCGCCAGCCATCACCATCAGCCACGCAAATCCTGCACGATGCTTTGCGTTAATCCGCCAGACCCGCTTTAATCGCCGTCCAAAATTTCCCCGCACTTCCCAAGGAACCGCAATGCGCCATCTGGACGGCAAAGCCACACCGCTTATTTTGATCTTGCTCGCAGGCCTGACCCTCGCCGGTTGCTCGCCCAAGGATAACTCCCGCGCACGGGCGATCAACGGCGAACAAAGCCAGGCTGGCGCGCAATTGGCCTATGAGCACGAACTGACCCTGGCCCTGCCCGGCGCCCTGCTCGCGCCGCGTATGCAGGCCACGCGCGAGGCCTGTGAAACGGCACGCTTTGGCGCCTGCAACATCCTCGGCATCACCGAAGACGGCAACGGTGGCGAGATCATCCTGCGCATCGCGCCCACCGGTGTGGAGCCGATGGTCGCCATGGCCACGGAAGGCGGCACACTGGGCCAACGCATCACCACCGCCGAAGACCTGGCCGACGCCGTCGCCGATGTGCGTCGCCGCCAGGATCGTCTGCAAGCCCAGCAACAGCGTCTCGATGAGTTGGCCAAGCGCAAGGACATCACCGTCAGCGACTTGATCGCCTTGAGCAAAGAGCAAGCCACCATCGAAAACGAATTGCAGGAACTGGCGCAGGTCTCTGCCAACCAGCAACGCCGTCTCGACACCAACCGCGTGACCCTGAACTTCCGCTCTTCCGACGGCGCGAACCAACCATCGCGTTTCAGCCGCATGTTCAGCAACCTCGGCGACAACCTGGTGAACGGCACCGCCGACGCCCTGGAACGTTCCAGCTATGTGCTGCCTTTTGTGATCCTGGCGTTCCCGGTGGTGTGGTTGTGGGTGTGGCTGTGGCGCCGGTTTATCAAGCGCCGCAGCTAAATCAGCGCTTCATGCAGCGCTGATAACGCTCATCCACGCGCTTGGCAAACCACGCCGTGGTCAGGTTGCGGGTGATCTTCGGGCTCTTGAGCACGATGCCCGGCAGGATCGCCCGTGGCATCGGCTTGCCGGCCGCTTGGTCAGCCAGCGCAAACACGCGTTTGTAGAGGGTGGTGTCTTCAAAGTCCAACTGCTCGCCCTGCTCCAACTGGCTGCGGATGCTGGGGTTGCGCATGTCCAGCTTCGCGCCCAGTGAGCGCACCGCCAGCTCGGTGGTGCCGGGCAGCAACGAGCCGTAGCGAATCAGATCCCCATCCAGCGCCAGCTCGGTGCCAGAGGCGCGGCTGACCGCCGCCTGGAAGGCCGCGTTACGGCTGGCGTACCAGCCTGCGTTGAAGTCGGCGAAGCGATACAGCGGTTGATCGTAGCTCACCGGGTAACCGAGCAAGTGGGCGATGCCAAAGTACATGCCGCCACGGCGGGTGAAGACTTCGCGTCGGATCGTGCCATCCACCGTGTAGGGATAACCCCGTGCCTGTTTCTGCGCGAACTCGATGCTGACTTGCATGGGGCCAGCGGTGTGTACGGGGTTGAAACCGCCAAACAAGGTGTTGCCCAGCGGTACCATGCTGATGAAATCATCGAAGATACCGCTCAAGTCCTTCTCGGTGCGCGCGGCATTCAGGCGCTCGGCGTAGGACTTGCCGGTAGGCGAACGCAGTTGCAACGTGGTACGCACCACCACGGCTGGCACATACACCTTGGCGGCGCGGCGCAGCATTTCGTCCTGGGCGATCTTGCCCATGTTCGGCACGGGCGGGTCGACCTGATAAGTGGACTCCTGCTCGGTCACCGCCAGCACCGCGCAGATGTTCTCGGTGCTCGGGTAGATCTTCTGGGTGTCGAAGGCCGTGTAGATGTCCTGGGCCCAGCCCTTGCGATCCGCCACGGTCGCCGGCAGCAGGCGCACGATCTGCGCCTTCACCTCGGCTTCGTCGCGCTCCGGCTGCTGCGGGCCGCGCGCGGTGGAGCAACCGGCCAATACCAGTAACGGAGTGATGCACAGGATCAAGCGGCGTAGGGGCATGGGTGCTTCCTTGAATAACGACGGACCGGGCATATCGACCGGTAAGTGTAACCAGGGTTCGCTGACCGGGTGCGCTCGCCAACCCGCGTCTATCGTGACAGGATCTGACATCGACCATTCCTACACGGAGTTTGAATGCCATGCTCAGCCTGAACTTTCTTGTCACTTGCCTGATTGTCGTACTGATTCCCGGCACCGGGGTGATTTTTACCGTGTCCACCGGCCTCACTGCCGGCAAGCGCGCCAGCCTGTTCGCCGCGCTGGGCTGCACCGCCGGGATCATCCCGCATCTGCTGGCCTCGATTCTCGGCCTGTCCGCCCTGCTGCATACCAGTGCGTTGGCGTTCGACCTGCTCAAGTACGCGGGTGTCGCCTACCTGCTGTATGTGGCATTCGCCACCTGGCGCGATCGCTCGGCCTTTGCCGTCAGTGACACGCCCGTGCTTGCCAGTGCCCGCAGCCTGATGTTGCGCGGCCTGCTGATGAACATTCTCAACCCCAAGCTGACGATTTTCTTCCTGGCCTTCCTGCCGCAGTTCGTCGCGCCAGGCAGCACGGCGCCTACCGTGCAGATGCTGGTATTGAGCGGCGTGTTCATGGCCATGACGTTTGCGGTGTTCGTGATGTATGGCCTGCTGGCCAATGTGTTTCGGCGTGCGGTGATCGAGTCACCACGGGTGCAGAACTGGCTGCGTCGCAGTTTTGCGGCGGCCTTTGCGGGGCTGGGGTTGAATCTGGCGTTTGCGCAGCGCTGATCTTGGTGGGAGCCAGCTCCCACACAAAACCAGCGCCTACATCTTTAGATCCCGGCCAGGGCCAGGTCCATCGCAAAGTAGGTGAAGATCAAATCCGCACCGGCGCGCTTGATCGAGCCGAGGGTTTCGCGCACCACGCGGTCCTCATCAATTGCTCCCGCCTGGGCGCCGAACTTGATCATCGCGTACTCACCGCTCACCTGGTACGCCGCCACCGGCAAGCGCGAGGCTTCGCGGATGTCGCGGATGATGTCGAGGTAGGCCCCGGCCGGCTTGACCATCAGCGCATCCGCACCTTCCTGTTCATCCAGCAGCGATTCACGCACGGCTTCGCGGCGGTTCATCGGGTTCATCTGGTAGCTTTTGCGGTCGCCCTTGAGCGCACTGCCGCCAGCCTCACGGAACGGACCGTACAGCGCCGAGGCGAATTTGGTGGAGTAGGCCATGATCGGAATGTGGGTGAAACCGGCATCATCCAGGGCGCGGCGGATCGCCTGGACCTGGCCGTCCATCGCCGCCGACGGTGCGATCACATCGGCGCCGGCGCGGGCAGCGGCCACGGCTTGCTTGCCGAGGTTGACCAGGGTCGCGTCGTTATCGACGTGGGCGCCGTGCATCACGCCGCAGTGGCCGTGGTCGGTGTATTCGCAGAAGCAGGTGTCGGACATCACGACCATCTCCGGCACGGCGTCCTTGATGATCGAGGACATGCGCGAAACCAGGCCACGCTCCTTCCAGGTGTCGCTACCGCTGGCGTCCAGGTGGTGGGACACGCCAAAGGTCATCACCGACTTGATGCCGGCGCGGGCATAACGCTCGATCTCGGCGGCCAGTTTCTTCTCCGGGATACGCTGCACGCCCGGCATGCTGGTGATCGGCACGAAGTCATCGATTTCTTCTTCGACGAAAATCGGCAGTACCAGATCGTTGAGGGTGAACTCGGTTTCCTGGAACAAGCCACGCAACTCCGGGGAGCGGCGCAGGCGACGTGGGCGGGCTTGGGGGAACTGGCTGGTCATGGCGGTCCTGAAATAGGGCTAAAAACTTTGGGGCGAAAGCTTATGCCCACCGGCATAGGCAACACAAACGCCGAGGGCCCAACAGTGTATTGCGAGGCCCGTAACAATTCATTGATCTAGAGCTGTAGACGCCCTGCAATGCACACCGCGACCGCACCGCCCACCCAGATGTCATCGCCCTGGCGCTCGATACGAATGCGCCCCGCACGCCCCATCGCCGTGCCCTGGCTGACCACATAGCGCTCAGGCGCCAAGCCTTCGCCCAGCAGCCATTGGGCGATACCGGCATTCAAGCTGCCGGTGGCCGGGTCTTCCGGGGCGCCATCTCCGGCGATAAAGCCGCGTACTTCAAACTGCGTATCCACCGCGTCACGCACGGGGTCGCAGGGGGCGATCACGCCGACAGCCAAGCCGAGCAACTGCGCATAGTCCGGCTGTAAATTCAGAACCTGATCACGATCGGCCAACATCAGCGCCAGCCAGCCGGCGCCATTGTCGACCCATTGGCTGCGCACAACGTCTTCGGCGCTCAAGCCCAACCCCTGGCACACACGCGCCAGCACAGGCGACTCCACCGGACCTGCGCGCAATAGTGGCGGCGCAATAAACGCCAGTTCATCGCCCTGGCGGCGCACGCGTACCAGGCCAATTTCGCACTCCTGGATGATGTCCTCGCCCTTGGGCACACCGCCTGCTTGCAGCCATGCATGGCATGAGCCCAACGTCGGGTGCCCGGCGAACGGCAGTTCCTGCACGGTGGTGAAAATTCGCACCCGGTAGTCCGCACGGGGATCACGGGGTGCCAGCAAAAACGTGGTTTCACTGAGGTTGGTCCAGTTGGCGAAATCGGCCATCTGCTGGTCCGTCAGGCTGTCAGCGCCCAACACCACCGCCAGGGGGTTGCCCTTGAGCGCGACGCTGCTGAAGACATCCAGTTGTTTGAAATCAAAGGTCGGCATGGGTCAGCTCGGAATATTCAGGCCACGGATCACCGCCGGCCGGGCGACAAAGCCATCCAGCGCGCGCAGCACATTCGGGAAGTCGGCGATGCCCACCAAGTCGCCAGACTCGTAGAAGCCGATCAGGTTGCGAATCCATGGAAAGGTGGCGATGTCGGCAATGCTGTAGTCGTCGCCCATGATCCAGGTGCGACCCAGCAGGCGTTTTTCCAACACGCCCAGCAAGCGCCGGGATTCAGCGGCGTAGCGGTCGCGCGGGCGCTTGTCCTCGTAGTCCTTGCCGGCGAACTTGTTGAAGAAGCCCAACTGGCCAAACATCGGGCCGATACCGCCCATCTGGAACATCAGCCATTGCAGGGTTTCGTAGCGGGTGGCCGGGTCTTCGGACAGCAACTGGCTGGTTTTCTCGGCGAGGTAGATCAGGATCGCGCCGGACTCGAACAGCGCCAGCGGCACGCCACCCGGGCCATCGGGGTCGATGATCGCGGGGATCTTGTTGTTGGGGTTCAGGGACAGGAACTCGGGGGACAACTGGTCCTGGGTGTCGAAACTGACCTTGTGCGCCTCGTAAGGCAGGCCAAGTTCTTCGAGCATGATCGAGACTTTTACCCCGTTGGGCGTGGGCAGCGAGTACAGTTGCAAGCGCTCGGGATGCTGCGCGGGCCATTTGCTATTAATCGGGAAGGCGGCGAGTGGGTTCATCGGGAAATCCCCTGAGCAGAAAGCCCACATGATAGTCATCTGCCTGGTGTCCTGCATGGGTCATCAATGCGCAACATCCGCGGCTTATTATCCCGCGGGGGCGAACCAATACGCCCTTGGGCACTCTTAAGTGCGCTTTAACGGTGAATGGAGGCACCTTGCTATAACGACAGGAAAACCGCAGGACGCCCTGGGCGTCACTGGGGCCGGGCGTGTCGGCCCTCACCCGATGCACTGAAGACTCTAGACCAATGACAATCAAGCCTCTGTGCCTTGCGCAACGCCTGAAACGCTATTCATACATCATGTTGCCGCTGTTGCTGGTGGGCGGCGCCATCGGCCTGACCCTGGAATCGCGCACCAGCCGTGCCGAACAAGCCGACGGCGTGCAAACCCTGGTGTTCCTGCGCCACGGCGAAAAACCCGCCGGCGGCCTGGGCCAACTCAATTGCCAGGGCCTGAACCGGGCGATGAACCTCGCCACAGTACTGCCGGAAAAATTCGGCAAGGCCAACTTTGTGTTCGCCGCCAACCCGACGCGTAATGTCGAGGAAGGTGAGTTCGATAATTCCTACAGCTACATTCGCCCATTGATGACCATCAGCCCCAGCGCCATCAAGCTCGGCCTGCCGGTGAACATCAAGTTTTCGGCGAACGACACCAGCGCCCTCGCCGACGAGCTGGTGGAAGACAAGTATCACAACTCCATCATCTACACCGCGTGGTCCCACGGTTACCTGCCGGAGTTGATCAACAAGGTGGCGAGTGAAGCGGTCGGCGAAAAGCACACCATCACAGACGACTGGTCCGGTAGCGACTACGACACCCTGTATGTGCTGACGCTGACCTGGCACAACGGCAAGGCCTCGCTGCTGAGCCGCAACTACAAGCAAGGCTTGAACAACGGCGAAGAGTCCTGCCCGGAGCCGACCCAGGTCAGCGCCGAATCCTGAGCACAAAAAAGGCCGGCTGCGCTCCTGGGAGCGCAGCCGGCCTTTGTGTTTCAGCGATTACTGCCGGGCAGCAAGCAAACGCTTATGACGGTTGCGTCGGGCGATGTTCAAGCACTCGATCGCCGCCGAGAACGCCATGGCCGCGTACACGTAGCCTTTCGGTACATGGGCGCCGAAGCCTTCGGCGATCAACGTCATGCCGATCATGATCAGGAAGCCCAGGGCCAACATCACCACGGTCGGGTTATCGTTGATGAACTTGGCCAGCGGTTCAGCCGCCACCAGCATCACGATCACCGAGGTCACCACGGCAATAATCATGATCGGCAAGTGCTCGGTCATGCCCACGGCGGTAATGATGCTGTCGATGGAAAACACCAGGTCCAGCAACAGGATCTGCCCGATGGCCGCCGCGAAACCGATGGCCACTGTATTGCCGACGCTGGCCTTCTCCTCGGGCTCCGGGTCCATGCTGTGATGGATCTCGGTGGTGGCCTTCCACACCAGGAACAGGCCGCCGGCGATCAGGATCATGTCCTTCCACGAGAACGCCTGGCCGAACACTTCAAACACCGGCGCCGTCAATTGCACGATGAACGCGATGGTGCTCAACAGGCCCAGGCGCAACACCAGCGCCATGCTGATGCCGATGCGCCGCGCCTTGGCCCGGTGCTGCTCGGGCAATTTGTTGGTGAGGATCGAAATAAAGATCAGGTTATCGATGCCCAGCACGATCTCCATGACGATCAAGGTCGCCAGGGCGACCCAGGCGGTGGGGCTGGCGGCCAGTTGTAAAAGGTAATCCATAGGTCAGTCCTGACGTTGTGCTGGGGAATTAGGTTTCTTTGGTGTCGGAAGCTTCTTCAGCTTCATCTTCTTGCTTCTCAGGCTTGATCAAGCCCTGTGTCGCTTCACTCAACGCCTGCTCGGCGGCCTTGTGGGTGTCGTCGATCGCTTGCTTGGCCGACTCGGTGGCCTTGCCCAACACCTGCTGCGCGCTTTTTTCGACCTGATCACAACCGCTGACCACTACCAATGAAAGCGCAAGCAACGCTGCCGTGCCCAGGGAATTGAGTTTCATGATGTATTCCTCGTTAGAACCATTGGGTCCAAGTAGTGGCCCCGCGATAGCGAGGCATTCTATGCAGGTGAACAGTTCAGGAAAATTCGTATTTTTCTCGCGTATACTTCGGTTTTTACGAAGTGATAGCGCGCATGCTCAATTACCGACAACTGCATTACTTCTGGGTCGTGGCCAAGACCGGCAGCATCGTGCGCGCCTGTGAGCAACTGAACCTCACGCCCCAGACCATCAGCGGGCAGATCAGTCTGCTGGAGCAAACGTTCGGTATCGCGCTGTTTCAGCGGGTCGGCCGCCAGTTGGAACTGACCGAGGCCGGGCGCCAGGCCCTGCCCTACGCCGAGCAGATGTTCCAGACCGGCAATGAATTGGAGGCGATGCTGCGCGCCCAGCCCAATGAACAGCAGATCGTGTTTCGCGTCGGGGTGGCGGATGTGGTGCCCAAATCCATCGTCTACCGGCTGATTGCACCGACCATGGAGCTGAGCGAGCCGATCCGCATCACCTGCCGTGAAGACAAACTCGAACGCCTGCTGGCCGACCTGGCGATCCAGCGCCTGGACCTGGTGATCTCCGACAGCCCCATGCCGACGCACCTGGACATCAAGGGCTACAGCCAGAAGCTGGGCGAATGCGGCATCAGTTTTTTCGCCACCCAGGCGCTGGCTGACCGCTATGGCGGCGATTTCCCACAGTGCTTGCAGGGTGCGCCGCTGTTGATTCCGGGGGCGGAGACGGTGGTGCGCAGCCGTTTGCAGCGTTGGTTTGCCGAGCAGCAGATCCAACCCAAGATCATTGGCGAATTCGACGACAGTGCGTTGATGCAAGCATTCGGCCAATCCGGCAGCGGGATCTTTATCGCCCCCAGCGTGATTGCCGATGAAGTGGTGCGCCAGTACGGCGTGGCCTTGATCGGCCAGACCACGGCGGTGACCGAGTCGTTCTACGCGATCTCGGTAGAGCGCAAGGTCAAGCATCCCGGCATTGTGGCGATTACCGAAGGGGCAAGGCGGGAGTTGTTCACCGCCCTGCCCTGACGTTTCAGGCGCTGGCTGCGACCGGTTGCTTGGCAGTCATCAGCCACAGCGCCAGCAGAATCGACACCAGGATAAACCCGGACGCCGCAAACCCCAGGCTACCCAGGCCGAGGGTGTCGATCACATGCCCGCCGACCAGCGCGCCCAAACCAATCCCCAGGTTGGCCCCGGCGATATTCAGCGACGCCGCAAACGCCGGCGCGTGGGGCGCGGCTTTCATCAGGCGTACATGGCTGACGAGGAACATCGCCGCCTGGGTCACGCCCCACACCGCCATCGCGGCCGCCAGGCCAATGGTGGAGTGAATCGCCGGCACCAGCGCCACCATGCCCGCAATCATGAACCCGCAGAACACCATGGACGCAATCAACGGATGGCGATCCACCGCGCGCCCGCCCAATGAATTGCCGATCAGGCCGACTGCACCGAAGCCCATCAGGCACCAGCCCACCAGCGTGCCGTCAAAGCCGGCCAGGCGCTCGAGGATGTCCGCCAGGTAGGTGTAGGCGGTGAACATGCCGCTGAACACCAGGATCGACAACAGGATATGGCCCTGCATCAGCGGGTTGCGCAGGATCTTGAACTGCGCGCGCAGCGACACCTGGTCGTTCTTCGGCCGGGTCACCGGCAGGTAGATAAACAGCAGCAACGCCTTGGCCAGCGCCACGACCGCGAGGATGGCAAACGCGCTGCGCCAGCCGAACATATCCGAGATCAGCGTACCCACCGGAATGCCGAACACCGTGGCGCACACGATGCCGAAGCCGATCTTCTCGATGGCGCGCCCGGCGAATTCCGGGCCGACGATATCCACCGCCGTTTCACTGGCCAGCGCCCAGAACACCGGCAAGCCCAGCGCCGGGATCAACCGCGCCAGGGCCATCACCCAGATATTCGGCGCAAGCGCAGCCACGGTATTGGCCAACCCGAACAGGATCAGGATACTGATAAACAGGCGCTTGCGTGGGAAACGTGCGCAGTAGGCCGTGAGAAATGGCCCGAATGCCGCGACGGTAAACGCGAACAAGGTCACCAGCAGCCCGGCTTGGGACACGCTGACATGCAGGTCCCGGGCGATGGACGGCAGCAGGCCGACAATGACGAATTCTGTGGTCAGCACGGTAAAACCGGCGGCCGACAGCAGCAGGATGGGGAACAGCATGAAAACTCCAGAAACGACGACAGCAACGACAGCCCAAAGGGCCCGCTGACAGAAAGGAAAGGTGAGAGGGGAGAATCTTAACAGAGTATGTCTGGCTTTGCCGAAGCCCTACAGGCGCGGGTGACGGAATGCCGCAGCGCCAGGGAGCTTTCCTACAGCATGCTAGACTCCGCGCCTGCTTCCTACAGCCTTTTCTGCCTGCAATGCTGCGCCCTACTAAAAAATCAGAGACAACTGTTTATGACTGCTGCCCCTTCCCTGCTCCAGCGCCTGACACGCGTCAGCCTGGTTACACAAATTGTCATCGGTTTGATCGCCGGCATTCTGCTCGCGCTGTTGGCGCCCCAAGCGGCCCAAGCCACCGGGTTTATCGGCAAAGTGTTTGTCGCCGCACTCAAGGCCGTGGCGCCGATCCTGGTGTTTGTGTTGGTGATGGCGTCGATCGCCAACCATAAACACGGCCAGGAAACCCACATCAAACCGATTCTGTTCCTCTACCTGCTGGGCACCTTTGCTGCCGCCGTGGTGGCGGTGATTGCCAGTATGTGGTTCCCGTCCTCGCTGGTACTGATTACCCATGACGCCGCCGTCAGCGCCCCCGGCGGTATCGGCGAAGTGTTGCAAAGCCTGCTGTTGAGCGTGGTCGACAACCCGGTCAGCGCGCTGATGAACGCCAACTTTATCGGCATCCTGGCCTGGGCCATCGGCATGGGCATCGCCATTCGCCACGCCGGTGAAACCACGCGCACCGTGCTGGACGACCTGTCCAACGGCGTGACGTTGATTGTTCGGGTCGTGATTCGCTTCGCGCCCCTGGGCATTTTCGGCCTGGTCGCCTCGACCCTGGCCACCTCCGGTTTCGGCGCCCTGCTCGGTTATGCGCACCTGTTGGTGGTGCTGATCGGTTGCATGCTGTTTGTGGCCCTGGTGATCAACCCGGCCATCGTGTTCTGGAAACTGCGCCGCAACCCCTACCCGCTGGTGTTGATGTGCCTGCGCGAAAGCGGCATCACCGCGTTCTTCACCCGCAGTTCGGCGGCGAACATCCCGGTTAACCTGGCGTTGAGCAAGCGCCTGGGCCTGCATGAAGACACCTATTCGGTGTCGATCCCGCTCGGTGCCACCATCAACATGGCCGGCGCCGCCATCACCATCACCGTGCTGACCCTGGCCGCCGTGCACACCCTGGGCATCGCCGTCGACCTGCCGACCGCCGTGCTGCTCAGCGTGGTCGCCGCGATCTGCGCCTGCGGTGCTTCGGGCGTGGCCGGTGGCTCGCTGCTGCTGATCCCGCTGGCGTGCAGCCTGTTTGGCATCCCCAGCGAGATCGCGATGCAGGTGGTTGCGGTCGGTTTCATCATCGGCGTGTTGCAGGACTCGGCGGAGACTGCGCTGAATTCGTCCACCGATGTGCTGTTTACCGCTGCCGCATGCCTGGGCAAAGAAGAACAGCCGGCCTGACCTGCGCGCACAAAAAAGCCGGGGCGGTTCTTGAGTGAACCGCCCCGGCTTTTTTGTGGCGGCTTAGAACGCGCCCATGTAGTCGCGCTTGCCCACTTCCACACCGTTGTGACGCAGCAGCGCGTAGGCGGTGGTGACGTGGAAGAAGAACTGCGGCAGGCCGTAGGTCAGCAGGTAGGACTGGCCGCTGAAGCGCTTCTCTTTCGGCGTGCCTGGACGGGTGATGATCTCGATGCCTTCCTTGCCGTCGATCTGCTCAGGCTTGATGGTGTCAACAAAGGCCAGCACCTTGGCGATCAAGGCTTGCAGGTCAGCGAAGGTTACTTCGCCATCTTCGTATTTCGGCACTTCGATCTCGGCCAGGCGCGCGGAAACGCCCTTGGCGAAGTCCACGGCGATCTGCACTTGGCGCACCAGTTGGAACATGTCAGGGAACAGGCGCGCTTGCAGCAGCGCGTTCGGTTCGATGTTCTTGGCGGTGGCGTGGGCTTCGGCCTTGGTCAACACACCGCTCAGGGCGGTGAGCATTTGCTTGAAGACTGGGATGGAAGCGGCGTACAGGGAAATGGTCATGGCAGTCTCATGGTTATGGCACGGTTTGAACAGGCGACGATTATAGACCGCCCGCTCGCTTGTCTTTTATTTTTTCCGGCTTACGCTAGGCACTTCACTGCATAGGGAAAGCGCGATGACCGCCGAGCACGACACCGACACCCCTGAGCCGCGCCTGAACAGCACGGAAATCCGCATCCTGGGCTGCCTGATCGAAAAACAGGCGACCAACCCGGAAACCTACCCCCTGACCCTCAACGCCCTGGTGCTGGCCTGCAACCAGAAGACCAGCCGCGAGCCGGTGATGAACCTCAGCCAGGGCCAGGTCGGCCAGAGCCTGCGTGTGCTGGAGGGCCAAGGCTTTACCCGCCTGGTGATGGGCAGCCGCGCCGACCGCTGGGAGCATCGCGTGGACAAGGCGCTGGAACTGGTGCCGGCCCAGGTGATCCTGATCGGGCTGCTGTTCCTGCGCGGCCCGCAAACCGTCAATGAACTGCTGACCCGCAGCGGACGCATGCATGACTTTGAAGATGCCGAGCAGGTGGTGCATCAGCTGGAGCGCCTGATAGCGCGCGGGCTGGCGCTGCTGGTGCCGCGCCAGGCGGGGCAGCGGGAAGATCGCTATACCCATGCGCTGGGGGACCCGGCGGATATTGAGGTGATTATGGCGGCGCGGGGTAATCCGGTGGAGCGTGGGAGCGGCGGGGTATCAGCCGAGCGCATCGAGGAGCTGGAAGCTCGGATTGCCGCACTGGAAGAACGCCTGACTCAGCTGGAGCAGGCATAACCCAATCCAAAATGTGGGAGCGGGCTTGCCCGCGATAGCGGTCTGCCAGTTGATGCAACTGTGACTGAAGCACCGCTATCGCAGGCAAGCCAGCTCCCACATTGAATCTCCATAGGGTCTCAGGTGCGGGCGAAGGCCACTGCCGCCTGGAACTGTTCATCGGTCGGCCGCACCCCGGTGTACAACACAAACTGCTCCAGCGCCTGGATCGCAATCACTTCCAACCCGGTAATCACCCGCTTGCCGTGGGCCCGCCCGCGCACGATCAACGGTGTTTCGGCGGGGATGGCTACCACATCGAACACAGTGTCCGCCGCATCGACAGCCGCCGCGTCAAACGCCAACGCATCCGCTTCTGCCCCACCGGTCATGCCGATCGGCGTCACGTTGATCAGCATCTGCGGGCGCGCATCCCCCAGGTCCGCCTGCCACTCATACCCCAGGTTCTGCGCCAACGCGCGGCCCGCCGCCTCGTTGCGCGCCACGATCAGGCCATTGGCGTAGCCGCCGTCACGCAAGGCGCTGGCCACGGCCTTGGCCATGCCGCCGCTGCCGCGCAGGGCAAAGGTCGAGCCTTTGGGCACGGCGTGCTTGACCAGCAGCTGTTCAATGGCGATGTAATCGGTGTTGTAGGCCTTGAGATGGCCGTTGGTGTTGACGATGGTGTTCAGCGAGTCGATGGCTTGAACCGAATCGTCCAGTTCATCCACTAAGGCAATGGCGGCCTCCTTGAACGGCATGGAAACCCCGCAACCACGGATGCCCAACGCGCGGATACCACCGATCGCGCCGGGCAAATCCTGGCTGCTGAAGGCTTTATAGTAGAAGTTCAGCCCCAGCTGCTCGTACAGGTGGTTGTGAAAACGCAGGCCAAAATTCCCCGGGCGCGCCGACAGAGACATGCACAGTTGGGTGTCTTTGTTGGGGTGCATCTGCATGGGTAACTCCTTGAAGTAAGCAAATCGGTACAGACCTTACACAACCTTTACCAATCGGCCGTGCTGTTTTCCAGAAATACGTTGTCTTAAAAGTATCCCCGCGACAATCCTTGAGTCTATTGATTGCAGACCACAAGCGCAGGGGCTAACCGAGGAATGACCATGATTCGTACAATCCCCAAAATCGCCTTGCTGGTTGGCGCACTCGCGATGGCAGGCCAAGCCTCCGCCCACGGTGGTGGTTGGGGTGGCCCGGCCGTACTGGGTGCTTTAGCCGGCGCCGCCGTCGTGGGCTCCGTGGTTGCCAGCCAGCCGCGTGAGGTCTACGTGCAGCAACAGCCGGTGTATGTGCAACCGCAGCCGGTGTACGCGGCCCCGCCGCCGGTCTACTACGCACCGCCACCGCCGGTGTACGTGCAACAACAGGTTTACTACCGCCCGGCGCCGGTCTATTACGGCCCACCGCGTGGCTACTACGGCCCTCCCCACGGCTATTACGGTCGCGGCTGGTAAGCGCCAATCGTCTGAAACAGGCCTCGCCCACCCAGCGGGGCCTTTTTTTTGCATGAAAAGTCTGGATTTATCGCACCAAGGTCGCTGTGAGGACAATGGTCGAGGCGAAATCGCACATGATCGACACCATTGTCTACTTGCTCGACCGGGCTTCGCGCTGTCATGTTTGTGTCACGCCACACTCTCACTATCGAGCCTGTCCACCCAATAACAACAAGGACGACTGACCATGCCCACACAAAACCCACACCGCACCGCTGGCCTTTGTACGTCCAGCAAGGTCTACAGCGCCCTCACCGAACTCAAGCACCTGGAAGGCCACCGCAGCGCCAAATTCCTCGCGTTGCTCGCCGAAAACCTAGTGCGCAAGGGCTTGCTCAATGAGCAGGAAGTGGTCGCGATGCTCGATCAAGTGGTGGACTGACGTGTCACGTCAATGTCCACTATCGAGCCAGGTGATTTTTCCTACGCCCCCTTGCCACGTAAGGTGACCTCCATAGCGATTGGAGGTTCTTATGCCCACTGTTCAAATCATGTCCGTCATCGGCAGCGCCGTTCCCGCCCCTCTGCGCGAGCTGGGCTTGTTGGCCTGCTGGTATGTAATGCGCGACGGCGAAGCCATCAGCGGCCCGCTCACCTCGTTGTCCGCCGCCGAAAAACAACTGCAACGCGCCTCGAACTTCAAACTGCACGCCTGAACCTTACGGCAATGGCAACTTGACCCGCGGCTTGCTCTCCACAAACAGCGCCCAGCTGGACATGAATAACGCCGCCACCAGCGGCCCGATGACAAAGCCGTTCAGGCCAAACACCGACAGCCCGCCGAGGGTCGAGATGAGGATCAGGTAATCCGGCATCTTGGTGTCCTTGCCCACCAGGATCGGCCGTAGCACGTTGTCCACCAGCCCGATCACAAACACGCCAAACAAGGCCAGCACCACGCCTTGCCAGATCGAACCGCTCAACAGGAAGTAAGCGGCCACCGGTCCCCACACAATGCCGGCGCCAACCGCTGGCAACAACGACAGAAACGCCATCAGCACCGCCCAAAGCAACGCACTGGGAATGTCCAGGAACCAGAAGATCAACCCGCCCAACGCGCCCTGGGTCACGGCCACCAGCACGTTGCCCTTGACCGTGGCACGCACCACCCGGTTGAACTTGAGTTGCAAACGACGCTTCTGCGGCTCGGCCAACGGCACTGCCGTGCGCACTTTACGCACCAATTCGGGGCCGTCGCGCAGCAGGAAGAACAGCAGATACAGCATGATGAAAAAGCTCACCAGGAAGTCAAACGTGCCCTGGCCAAAGCTGAATGCCTGGGACGCAAAGAACTGACTGCCTTGCATCGCGCTCTTGACGATCTTCTCGCGCAGCCCTTCCAGGTTGCCCATGCCAAAGCGATCCAGCAGGTGCTGGAAGTACGGCGGCAGGAAGTTCTTGAACTGCTCGATATAGCCGGCCACGTCCAACTTGCCGCTTTCGACGTTTTTATAGAGCGTCGCCCCCTCTTGCACCAGCAAGGCGCTGGTGATGATCACCGGCAGGATCGCGATCACCAGGCACACCGCCAGGGTGGTCAGGGAGGTCAGGTTGCGGTTCCAGCCGAAACGTTGCTGCAAGCGGCGCTGCATCGGCGCAAAGATGATGCCGAGGATCACCGCCCAGAACACCGCGCCGTAGAACGGCAGCAATATCCAGATAAAGGCGACGGTCACCAAGGCCAGCAGTAACAACAGGGTTTTGAATTGCAGGTTGGTTTGATTCATGTCCGGTCCATGTCAGAAAAGCAGAAGACCTGCGTAGGCCCCTGCTGCTTAGTCCACGCCCAACGCTACGAGTGCCCTCTTTGTTGCAAGGCTAGACCCAGATCAATAAACCCCGCGCCGGCTTGCTCTACCCTGCCGCACTTTTTTGACTCAAGTACCGACCATGCCCCCTGTTATTGCCCCCGAACTGCTCGCCCCCGCCGGCACCCTGAAAAACATGCGCTATGCCTTCGCCTACGGTGCCGATGCGGTCTACGCCGGCCAGCCGCGCTACAGCCTGCGTGTGCGCAACAACGAATTCGACCACGCCAACCTGGCCCTCGGCATCGACGAGGCCCATGCCCAGGGCAAGCGTTTCTACGTGGTGGTCAACATCGCGCCGCACAACGCCAAGCTGAAAACCTTCCTCAAGGACCTGGCCCCGGTGATCGCCATGGGCCCGGATGCGCTGATCATGTCCGACCCCGGGCTGATCATGCTGGTGCGCCGGCACTTCCCACAGATGCCGATCCACCTGTCGGTGCAAGCCAACACGGTGAACTGGGCCAGTGTGGAGTTCTGGCAGCAGCAAGGCATCTGCCGGGTGATCCTGTCGCGGGAATTGTCCCTGGAAGAGATCGGCGAAATCCGCGAGCAAGTCCCGGCCATGGAACTGGAAATCTTCGTCCACGGCGCCTTGTGCATGGCCTACTCCGGGCGCTGCCTGCTCTCCGGCTACATGAACAAGCGCGACGCCAACCAAGGCACCTGCACCAACGCCTGCCGCTGGAAATACCAGGCCACGCCGGCGGTGGAGAACGCCACGGGCGAGATCGTCCAGCAATTCCAGCCGACCCTGGGCATTGGCACGCCCACCGACCAGGTGTTCCTGCTGCAGGAAGCCAACCGTCCCGACGAACAAATGCCCGCCTTCGAAGACGAGCACGGCACCTACATCATGAACGCCAAGGACCTGCGCGCCGTACAGCACGTGGAGCGCCTGACCCATATGGGCGTGCACTCGCTGAAAATCGAAGGCCGCACCAAATCCCACTTCTATTGCGCGCGCACCACCCAGGTGTATCGCCAGGCCATCGATGACGCGGTGGCCGGCCGCGCCTTTGACCGCAGCCTGATGACCGACCTCGAATCCCTGGCCCAGCGCGGCTACACCGAAGGTTTCCTGCGCCGGCACGTGCACGACGAATACCAGAACTACCAGAACGGCAGCTCGGTCTCTGAACGCCAGCAGTTTGTCGGAGAATTGACCGGCGAGCGTCGGGGCGAGCTGGCCGAGGTGAAGGTGAAGAACCGCTTTGCCGTGGGCAATCACCTGGAGCTGATGACGCCTGCGGGAAATTTCCACTTTGACCTGGGGATGATGCACAACGCCAAGGGCGAAGCCATCGACGTGGCGCCGGGGGATGGGCACACGGTGTATGTGCCCGTCCCCATGGAGATGGACCTGCGCTTTGGCCTGTTGATGCGCGACGTTTAAACGCGCTAATTACAAGGTCATTGCCGCCAGCCAGCCAAACGCCAGCAACGGGAGGTTGTAGTGCAGGAAGGTCGGCACCACGGTGTCCCAGATATGGTGGTGCTGGCCGTCGATGTTCAGGCCGGAAGTCGGGCCGAGGGTGGAGTCCGACGCCGGCGAACCGGCATCGCCCAAGGCGCCCGCCGTGCCGACGATGCACACGATGGCCATCGGGCTGAAACCCAGTTGCACACACAGCGGCACAAAAATCGCTGCCAGGATCGGCACCGTGGAGAACGACGAGCCGATGCCCATGGTCACCAGCAAGCCCACCAGCAACATCAACAACGCGCCGACGCCACGGCTATGGCCAATAAACGCCGCCGAGGTTTCCACCAGCGAACGCACGTCGCCGGTGGCCTTGAGCACTTCGGCAAAACCCGACGAGGCGATCATGATGAAGCCGATCATCGCCATCATCTTCATGCCTTCGGTGAACAAGTCGTCGGTGTCGCTCCAGCGCACGATGCCCGACACCGAGAAGATCAGGAAGCCCGCCAGGGCACCGATGATCATCGAGTCCAGCCACAATTGAATGATGAACGCCGAGGCAATCGCCAGGCCGGCCACCAGCAAGGTCAGCGGGTTGTACTGCACCGCCACTTGCTCGACGCGCTCGATTTTCTCCAGGTCGTACACGCGTTTTTTGCGGTAGCTGACAAACACCGCCACCAACAGGCCGACCACCATGCCCAGCGCCGGCAGGCCCATGGCGTGGGTGACGTTGACCCCGCTGATGTCCACGCCGCTCTTGGCCACATTGGCCAGCAGGATCTGGTTAAGGAAGATATTGCCGAAGCCCACCGGCAAGAACATGTACGGGGTGATCAGGCCGAAGGTCATCACACAAGCGATCAGGCGGCGGTCCAGTTGCAGCTTGGTCAGCACGTACAGCAGGGGCGGCACCAGCAACGGAATAAACGCGATGTGAATCGGCAGGATGTTCTGCGACGCAATCGCCACCACCCACAACAGGCCGATCAATAGCCATTTGACATGGCTACCGCCGCTGGCTTCCTGACGGTCCACCAGCATCAGCGCCTTGTCGGCCAGGGCGTGGGCCAGGCCCGACTTGGCAATCGCCACAGCGAACGCGCCGAGCAAGGCGTAGGACAAGGCCACCGTGGCGCCGCCGCCCAAGCCGCCGTTGAAGGCTTTGAGCGTGGCGTCGATGCCCAAGCCACCGGTGAGGCCACCCACCAGGGCGCCGACGATGATGGCGATGACCACATGCACGCGGGACAAACTGAGCACCAGCATGGTGCCGACCGCGGCAATGACTGCGTTAATCATGGATACCTCAAGCAGAAACATAAAAAACAGGCATGCCCGCGCCGGGGCAGGCCAAAGGCGGCTGCCAGCGTGCAGGCTTGGAGGAGGTCTTATTAGAGGGCGCGCACTTTGCCGCAGGCGGGGCTGCATGTCAAAAAACGGCGTCGCTTTGAGCTTTCAATTGAACGTTTAAATAATAAAGAATCCTAAACAGCGGCCGATAACCTGATTCACTGTGTTTTCAGGTTAAGGATGCTCCTCGATGTCCCTCAGACAGCTGTCCATTCAATGGAAAATCACCCTGCTCGCCGGCCTTTGCCTGCTGGGAATCGTGACCCTGCTGGTGGGTCTGTCGCTGTATCGCATGGAGCAGAGTTCCGCGCAGGTCAAAGCGTCCAGCATGCAGATGCTCGACGAAGCCGCCCAGGCGCGCATCGAGGCCCAGGGTGAAGGCCAGGCGTTGGGTATTCGTCGCCAGTTCATGGACGCCTACCAGTACGGCCACGGCTTTTCGCGCCAGGTGCTGTTCTTGCGTGAGCAGGCGGAAAAGCGCTTCCTTGACGCCTTCGACACCCGCGAAGACCTGACCCGCCAGGTCAAGGCCGCCTTGCAGGCCAACCCGGACCTGCTCGGCTTGTCCCTGGTCTTTGAAGCCAACGCGCTGGACGGCAAGGACGAACTGTTCGCCAACCAGGCCGAGCTGGGCAGCAACGACAAGGGCCGCTTCGCTCTCTACTGGTCGCAACCGACCCCTGGCAAACTGGAGTCGATGGCCCTGCCGGAAAGCGACATGGCCGACACCAGCGTCGGCCCCAGCGGTGAAAAGGCCAACGCCTGGTTCACCTGCCCGCGCACCACGCTCAAGCCGTGTGTGATCGAACCCTACTTCTATGTGATCAACGGGCAAAACGTGCTGATGACCAGCATCGTGTTCCCGCTGATGGCCAACGGCAAAGTCATCGCTTCGCTGTCGGTGGACATCAACCTCAACAGCCTGCAGGCCGTGAGCCAGCAGGCCAGCCGCAAGCTGTACGACGGCCAGACCCAAGTCAGCATCATCAGCCCCACCGGCGTGCTCGCCGGCTACAGCCCGGATGCGAGCAAGCTCAGCCAGCGCCTGGACCAGGTCGACAGCACCAGCGGCGCGCAACTGATCGGCTTCCTGACCAGCGGCACGCAGATCCGCAGCCTGCGCACCGAGCATCAACTCAAGGTGCTGGCGCCCTTCGCGCCGATCCCCGATGGCAAATTGTGGGGCGTGTTGCTGGATGTGCCGGAAAAAGTCCTGGTCGCCCCCGCCGAGGCGCTGAAAACCCAGCTGGATGCTGACAATGCCAAGGGCACCCTGCTGGAACTGGGCCTGGGCTTGCTGGCTGCCGTCGTCGGCCTGATCCTGGTGTGGTTGATGGCCCGCAGCGTGACCCGGCCGATCCTCGGCGTGGCGCACATGCTCGAAGACATCGCCAGCGGCGAAGGCGACCTGACCCGCCGCCTGGCCTACGACAAACAGGACGAACTGGGCCAACTGGCCGGCTGGTTCAACCGTTTCCTCGACAAACTGCAACCGATCATCGCCGAGGTGAAGCGCTCGGTGCAGGACGCCCGTGGCACCGCCGACCAATCCGCCGCGATTGCCACTGAAACCAGCGCCGGCATGGAGCAGCAGTATCGCCAGGTCGATCAGGTGGCCACCGCCTCCCACGAAATGAGCGCCACCGCCCAGGACGTCGCCCGCAGCGCGGCCCAAGCAGCGCAAGCCGCCCGCGATGCCGACCAGGCCACCCGCGAAGGCCTGACCGTGATCGAGCGCACCACCACCAACATTGGCAACCTGGCAGCCGACATGAGCACCGCCATGGCCCAGGTCGAAGGCTTGGCCGCCAACAGCGAGAAAATCGGCTCGGTGCTCGAAGTGATTCGCGGCATTGCCGAGCAGACCAACCTGCTGGCCCTCAACGCCGCCATCGAAGCCGCCCGCGCCGGTGAAGCCGGTCGTGGTTTTGCGGTCGTTGCCGACGAAGTGCGCAACCTGGCACGTCGCACCCAGGAATCGGTGGAAGAAACCCGCCTGGTGATCGAACACCTGCAAAGCGGCACCGAGGAAGTGGTGGGCTCCATGGGCAACAGCTATCGCCAGGCCCAGGGCAGCGTCGAACAAGTCGGTCAGGCCGTCACCGCCCTGCGCCAGATCGGCGAGGCGGTCACGGTGATCAGCGACATGAACCTGCAAATCGCCAGCGCCGCCGAAGAGCAAAGCGCCGTGGCCGAAGAGATCAACAGCAATGTGGCGACCATTCGCGATGTGACCGAGTCGCTGTCGGAACAGGCCAATGAATCGGCGCGGGTGAGCCAGGCGTTGAACAGCTTGGCGAATCAGCAGCAGGGGTTGATGGACCAGTTTCGGGTCTGAATAAGCGACACCGGTCCGGATCCTTAAGCAGATCTATTGTGGGAGATGGCTTGTGTGGGAGCTGGCTTGCCTGCGATGCAGACAACTCGGTGCATCAGACAAACTGAGTTGATGCCATCGCAGGCAAGCCAGCTCCCACAGTTTGATCAGGGTTCTATCCGTTCTGGCGCTTGGGCAGTTCGATCAGCACCTTGAGTCCGCCCAACTCGCTTTCCTGCAACTGCAACACCCCACCCCACACCTCGACGATATCCCGCACGATCCCCAGCCCAAGGCCATGGCCATCGATCTGTTCGTCCAGGCGCGTGCCACGGCTGAACACTTGGTCGCGCTGGGTTTCGGGGATGCCGGGACCGTCGTCTTCCACCGCCAGCACGTAACAGCGCTCGGTTTCGCTGACACTCAAACGCACGTCGGCGTCCGCCCATTTGCAGGCGTTGTCCAACAGGTTCCCGAGCAATTCCAGCAGATCGGCACGGTCCCACGGCAGTTGCAGGCCGGGCGCGGCGTGGTAGCTCAGGTCCAGGTGTTCGCCGTGGATCATGTTCAACGTGGCCAGCAGGCCAGGTAACTCCTTCTCGCAGTCGAACAAGGCGCCGGGCAAGGTTTCACCGGCCAGGCGGGCGCGGTTGAGTTCGCGGTTGAGGCGCTGCTGCACGTGTTCAAGCTGGTCGCGCAACAGCTTGGCCAACTCGGGATGGTCCTTGAGTTGCTCGCTGGAAGCCACGCTCAACAGCACCGCCAATGGGGTTTTCAGCGCATGGCCAAGGTTGCCCAGGGCATTGCGCGAGCGTTTGAGGCTGTCTTCGGTGTGCGCCAGCAAGTGGTTGATCTGTGCCACCAGCGGCTCCAGCTCCAGCGGCACCTGGGTGTCGAGTTGCGAGCGCTGGCCCTGTTGCAGTTGCGCGATCTGGTTACGTGCGGTTTCCAACGGACGCAAGGCGCGGCGCACGGTCACCCGTTGCAACACCAGCACCAGCAGCAGTGCCGCCAGGCCCAGCACCAGGCCGATCTGGCGCATCAGGCGAAAGCTTTCGCGCACCGGTGTGTAGTCCTGGGCCACACTGATGGAAATCGCCTGGCCGAAGCGCTTGTAGTCCTCACGCAGCACCAGCAATTGCTGGCCTTCCGGGCCCAGTTGCAGGTTGCCCTTGAGGCCCGCTTCGGGAAGATGGGGCAGATCCTGATCCCACAGGGAGCGGGAACGCCAGTGCTTATCGGCAAAATCGATACGGAAATAGTGCCCGGAAAACGGTCGTTGATACGCCGGCGACAGACGCTTCTCATGCAACTGCAAACCGTCGGGGCCACGCACCAGCGCCACCAGCAGGCTCTCGCTGTCGTTGCGCAGGCCCGCTTCCAGATAACGCTGCAGGCCGGTTTCAAACAACCACAGGCTGGTTTGCGCCAGCGCGATGCCGACGATCACCATTACGCTGATCAACCCCAGGCTCAGGCGCCGTTGAATCGACCTCATGCGGGGCTGGCGCCAAACCGGTAACCCTGGCCACGGCGGGTTTCAATCACACTGCGGCCCAACTTGCGGCGCAAGTGGTTGACGTGGACTTCCAATACATTGGAATCGCGCTCGGTTTCACCGTCATACAGATGTTCGGCCAGATGGCTTTTCGACAGGATCTGCTCGGGGTGCAGCATGAAATAGCGCAGCAGGCGAAATTCGGCGGCGGTCAGCTGGATTTCCGCGCCATCGCGCAGCACACATTGGCGCCCTTCATCCAAATGCAGGCCAGCCGCTTGCAGGGTGGGCTGGTTGGCCTGGCCGTGGGAGCGGCGCAACAGCGCCTGGATGCGCAAGTACAGTTCTTCCGGGTGAAAGGGTTTGCTCAGGTAATCATCTGCGCCAGCCTTGAGCCCTTCGATGCGCTCGGCCCAGGAGTCACGGGCGGTGAGGACCAGTACCGGGATGGCCAAGGCAGCGGCGCGCCACTGCGCCAGCACTTCAAGCCCCGGCAGACCCGGCAGGCCGAGGTCGAGGATGATCAGGTCATAGGGCTCGCTGCGGCCCTGGTACACGGCGTCGCGTCCATCGGCCAGCCAATCGACGGCATAGCCTTGGCGTTGCAGGCCGGAAAGTAGTTCATCGGCCAACGGTACGTTGTCTTCCACCAGCAGCAGGCGCATCAATCTTCCTCGTCTTTGATCAACGCACCCGTAGTCGCGTCAAGCTTGATCTCTCGCACCACGCCTTCGGCGGTGATCAGTTCCACTTCATAGGCATACTGGCCGTGCTTCTTCTCAAGCTCGGCCTCCAGCAATCGGGCGCCCGGGTGCCGCGCCATGGCTTGGTCCAATAGCCGTTCCAACGACAGGATCACCCCTTGCTGGCGCAATGCAAAGGCTTCGTCCTGATCAAGATCACGGGCCGCCAGGCTTGAGCAAAAAGCCAGGAGCACCAATGCTATTCGACTGCCGGCACGTAAATTTACCTTCATTAGGTTTCCTGATGATTCTTGAGAACCTGCCCGGTGAGCGCGTCCAATTCAATTTCCCACTCGATGCCGTTGGCATCTTCCAGTTCGACTTGGTAGAGGTACTTGCCATACTCCTCATCCAGGTCGGTATCCAGCAGCGTCGAGCCAGGATGCAGGGCCAAGGCCGTGGCTTCCAGCTGATCAAAGGCGACAATAGTAACAGTGCCGGGTAATTTCAGCGGCTTGTCGAGGTCCACTGCCCAGGCCTGTGGCGCCAGAGACGCCATGATACTGGCGGTGACCAGCGCTGTGAGGCGCTTCATAATAAGTCTCCGTTTCAGGATATTGTTCCTACGCCGGCCACCGTAACCGCTGCAACTTAACTGAAACTGAATTGCCACCATGGCATTCTTGCCCCAACCCCTGCTGCCACAGAGACCGGTATGACAGCCATCCACATCAAGTTTCCCGCGCTGACGCTCAAGGCCGGCAAACGGGCCTTTGCGCGCATTCGCGAACAAGGCCTGAAGCCGGCCGATGTCGGCATCCTCCCCGGCGCAGCCGGCGGGCCCAAGGCGTTGGGCATCCAGGGCCTGGACCTGGCCCTGTTCGGCGACTGGCTGCCCCGCGCACCACGCGATCGTGCGCTGATTGGCGCGTCCATCGGTTCCTGGCGGTTTGCCAGCGCCTGCCTGCCCGACCCGGTGCAGGGCCTGCTTGACCTTGGCCGCCTGTACAACGAACAGCGTTTTGCCAAAGGCGTGACCATGGCCGAGGTCAGCCAGAGCTGCCAGCGCATGCTCGACGACCTGCTGGCCGGCCGTGATGCACGGGTGCTGGATAACCCGGACTATCGCCTGAACATCATGGTGGTCAAAAGCCATGGCCTGCTCGCCGACGACCACCGGGGCCGCTTGGGCCTGGGCCTGTCATCGGTGATTGCCGACAACCTGCGGGGCCGCGCGCGGCTGGCGCGGCATTTCGAGCGGCTGATCATCCACGACCCGCGCCAGGCGCCCCCGGTGCACCCGTTGACGGACTTCCCCTCGCGCTTCCTCGCCCTGGCGCCCGGCAACCTGCGCCAGGCCCTGCTGGCCTCCGGTTCGATCCCCATGGTGATGCAAGGCGTGCGCGACCTGCCCGGCGCGGGCGCTGGCACCTACCGCGACGGCGGCCTGCTGGACTATCACCTCGACCTGCCCTATCACGGCGACGACATCGTGCTGTACCCGCACTTCACCGACCGGGTCATCCCCGGCTGGTTTGACAAGGGCCTGCCGTGGCGGCGCAGCAATCAACAGGGTTTGCAGGACGTGTTGCTGCTCGCACCGTCCAAGGACTATCTGGCCCGCCTGCCCCACGGCAAACTGCCAGACCGCAGTGACTTCAAGCGCTTCCTCGGCGATGACGCCAGCCGCAACAAGTACTGGCAAACTGCGATGAGCGAGAGCCAACGGTTGGGGGATGAATTCCTCGCATTGGCCGATAACGGCCAGTTGGGCGAACACCTGCAAGCCCTTTGACCCAGTGGTATGCGCGGCGGCGGGTCAAGCTGTTAAACTCGCCGCCTGCCAGATACCTGAACGAGCTGAAAACACTGTGGAAATCTTCAAGGAATTTACTTTCGAGTCCGCCCACCGCCTGCCGCACGTGCCGGACGGCCATAAATGCGGGCGCCTGCATGGGCATTCGTTCAAGGTGGCCATCCACCTGAGCGGCGACCTCGACCCCCATACCGGCTGGATTCGCGACTTCTCGGAGATCAAGGCGATTTTCAAGCCGCTGTATGAGCGCCTCGACCACAACTACCTCAACGACATCCCCGGCCTGGAAAACCCTACCAGCGAAGTGCTGGCCAAGTGGATCTGGACCGAGTTGAAACCCCTGCTGCCGGAACTCAGTGCGATCCGCATCCATGAGACCTGCACCAGCGGTTGCATCTATCGCGGTGAGTGATTCGACACTGTGAAAAAGCCACCCTTGCGGTGGTTTTTTTATGCCCGGCTCCCGTACAGTCGTGGCTTCCAGCCGACCAGGAGCACGCTGCAATGATGCGCCCCGCCACTGCCGAGGATGTCGCAGCCATCGAGGCTATCGTCCAGGCTGCCTACTCGCCTTATATCGAACGAATCGGGCGCCAGCCCGGACCGATGCTGGAGGATTATCGCCGGTTGGTCGAAGCCGGCGGGGTCCACGTGCTGGACAACGCCGGGCGCGTGCAGGGTTTTATCATCCTCGCCGATGCGGGCACCGCCCTGCTGCTGGACAACCTGGCTGTCGCCCCGGATGCCCAGGGTCTTGGTTTCGGCCGCCAGTTGATGGATTTTGCCGAGTGCCAGGCAGTCGATGCAGGCTACGCGGCCATCCGTTTGTACACCAACGCAGCCATGACCGAGAACATCACGCTGTACAGCCGTCGCGGCTATGTCGAGACCCATCGGGCCGAAGAACACGGCCTGCACCGTGTGTACATGAGCAAATCCCTTTAGGAGGCCCCATGGAAAACACCTGGCTGGCCCAAGCCAAGCGTCTGCAAGCGCTGGCGTCTACAGGCCTGCACTTTTGCACCGACGACTTCGAACGCGAGCGCCTGGAAGAAATCGCCGAGATTGCCCACAGCATGCTGGCGCAACTGGGCAACGTGCCGCTGGAACGCATCACGGGACTGGTGTCGGACTTTGCACAGCGCTATTCAACGCCGATGCTCGACGTACGCGGTGCGGTGATCGAAGGCGACCGGATCCTGCTGGTACGCGAATCAACCGATGGCTGCTGGGCGTTGCCGGGCGGTTACGCCGACATCGGTTTGTCCGCTGCAGAAAACATCATCAAGGAAATTCGCGAAGAAGCCGGGCTGACCGTTACCGCGAGGGCGCTGTATAGCGTCACCCACAAGGCCAAGGGCCTGTATCGGCCGGACGTGCGGGACTTCTACAAACTGTATTTCCTGTGTGACCGTGTGGACCAGTTGGCGCCGATGGCGGGATTCGAGACCACCGAGGTGGGATTTTTCCGCCTGGATGAACTGCCGCCGCTGTCCCGTGGACGCACCATTGAAAGTGATCTGGAAGCCGCCTTTGCGTTCCATCGCGGCGAGACCACGCAGACGCTGTTCGACTGATCCAATTTGCATCACCGCGCACCGCTTTCGTGCCTGATGAAGGACGTTGCCCCCGCCGACAGCGGTATCACCGCAGCGCCGCGCGTATTGGCACGTCCGGTGCAACTGTCTCTCTGTCACCACTCAGGGAGCAAGGCACATGACGCAGCACGAACCGGGCAACGATTACCCCCTCAGCGAAGTCCCCCTGCATGCGCGCAAGGGCCTGGCGTCAACCGCCATGGTGCTGCTGGGCTTCACGTTTTTTACCGCGACCATGTTTGCCGGCGGCAAGCTGGGCGTGGCGTTCAGTTTCAGCGAGATGCTCGGTGTCGTGGCCCTGGGTAACCTGTTGTTGGGTATCTATGCTGCAGGCCTGGGTTACGTCGCCTTCAAGAGCGGGTTGAATTCGGTGCTGATGGGCCGCTTCTGCTTTGGCGAAGTGGGCAGCAAGCTCAGCGACTTGATCCTCGGTTTCACCCAGATTGGCTGGTACGCCTGGGGCACCGCCACGGCGGCCGTGGTGCTGGGCAAATACTTCGAGCTGAGCGAGGGCAGCGTGCTGGGATTGATGATGCTGTTCGGCCTGGTGTTTTGCGCCACGGCGTACGTGGGCTATCGCGGATTGGAGATTCTGTCCTATATCGCGGTACCCGCCATGGGCATCCTGCTGTTTTTATCGATGTGGGTGGCCACGGTAAAAGTCGGCGGGCTCGATGGCCTGTTGGCGGTGGTGCCAACAGGCGAGTTGGACTTGTCCACCGCGATTACCCTGGTATTCGGCACCTTTGTCAGCGGTGCGACCCAAGCGACCAACTGGACGCGGTTTTCGCGCTCGGCCAAAGTCGCAGTGCTCGCCAGCCTGATTGGCTTCTTTATCGGCAATGGCCTGATGGTGTTGATTGGCGCGTATGGCGCCATCGTCTATCAGCAGCCCGACGTGGTGGAAGTGTTACTGCTGCAAGGGTTTGCCATGGCCGCCATGGCCATGTTGCTGCTCAACATCTGGAGCACCCAGGACAATACGATCTACAACTTCGCCGTGGCCGGCTGCAACTTGTTGCGCACTCGGCGACGCAAAACCGTGACCCTGGTCGGTGCGGTGATCGGCACCCTGCTGGCGATGCTGGGCATGTACGACCTGCTGGTGCCGTACCTGATCCTGCTGGGCACAGTGATTCCACCGATTGGCGGGGTGATCATGGCGGACTTCTTCTACCGTTATCGCGGCCACTACCCACGATTGGCGGATGCGCACCTGCCGGCGTTCAACTGGCCCGGGCTGGTGGCGTACGCCGTGGGCACGCTGCTGGCATTTCATTCGCCCTGGGTCGCGCCGCTGGTGGGCATTGCCGCCGCGAGCGTAACCTACATACTGCTGACCACCGTCCTACGGGCAAGGTCGCCATTGGCCAGCGCCGAGGCATAATGCTCACCTGATTGCTTTTTGCCCAAGAGGAACTTGCCCATGCACATCATCAATGCCCGCCTGCGCAACCGTGAAGGCCTGCATGATCTGCACCTGGAACATGGCAGGATTGCCAGCATCACCCCACAAACCAGCGTGCCGACGCCCGGCCCTGATGATCTGGACGCCGCCGGCAACCTGGTGATCCCGCCCTTCGTCGAGCCGCATATCCACCTCGACGCCACCCTCACCGCCGGCGAACCACGCTGGAACATGAGCGGGACCCTGTTCGAGGGCATCGAGTGCTGGGGCGAGCGCAAAGCCACCATCACCTTTGCCGACACCAAGGCCCGCGCCAAGCAAACCATCCAGGCTCTCGCCGCCCACGGCATCCAGCATGTGCGCACCCACGTCGATGTCACCGACCCCAACCTCACGGCGCTGAAGGCCATGCTGGAAGTGCGCGCGGAAAGCACGCAGCTGATCGACCTGCAAATCGTCGCCTTCCCCCAGGAAGGCATCGAGTCCTACCGCAACGGCCGCGAGCTGATGGAAGAAGCCATCCGCCTGGGCGCCGATGTGGTCGGTGGCATCCCGCATTTTGAATACACCCGCGACCAGGGCGTGAGTTCGGTGAAGTTCCTGATGGACCTGGCCGAGCGCACCGGTTGCCTGGTGGATGTGCATTGCGACGAAACCGACGACCCACACTCGCGCTTTCTTGAAGTGCTCGCCGAAGAAGCCCGCAGCCGTGGCATGGGCGAGCGCGTCACCGCCAGCCACACCACGGCCATGGGTTCGTACGACAATGCCTACTGCGCCAAGCTGTTTCGCTTGCTGGGGCATTCCGGCATCAACTTTGTCTCCTGCCCGACCGAGAGCATCCACCTGCAAGGGCGCTTTGACAGTTTTCCGAAACGCCGCGGTGTGACCCGCGTCAACGAGCTGCTCGAAGCCGGCATGAACGTGTGCTTTGGCCAGGACTCCATCGTCGATCCCTGGTACCCGCTGGGCAACGGCAACATCCTGCGGGTGCTCGAAGCCGGCTTGCATATCTGCCATATGCTCGGCTACCGCACCCTGCAAAGCGCCCTCGACCTGGTCACCGATAACAGCGCCAAGGCCATGGCCCTCGGCGACCGCTACGGCTTGGAGCCGGGGCGGCCGGCCAACCTGTTGATCCTCTCGGCCAACAGCGACTATGAAGTGATTCGCAGCCAAGGCCTGCCGCTGTATTCGATCCGCAACGGCAAGGTGTTGATGAAACGCGAGCCGGCACACGTGGAGTTTTTGATCAGCTAGTTTGCCGGCGGGCTGTGCCGAACAGGCTGACACTGAGCAACGTGTCGGCGTTGGCCTGCAAGCGCACCGGCGCCGTACCGCCCGGCATCACCACCGCGACTTCACCCGCCGCCACCCACCCGGCGCGCCACGCCGCACAGGCCACCGCGCTGGCACTGGTGCCGGACGACGCCGTGGGCCCTTCGCCGCGCTCAAAGACGCGGGCGATCACGCGGTGGTCGGTTTCCCGCGCGGCCCATTGCAGGTTGACGCCGGCGGCACAGGGCTGGCCACGACCAACCGGCGGCGCAAAGGCAATCGCCTGCAAGGGTTCGAAGAGCGCGGGCTGCTGCATCTCTGCGTTGTCCGGCAACCCCGACGCGTGCTCCACCAACGTGACGCAATGGGGGTTGCCCACCCGCACAAATTGACTCTGCGTCCAGTGCGGGTTGATCGCCGCCAGTGCGCTGACGTGGCTGAGTCCGGCGTTGCCCACGTCCGATGCGCCAACGGCCAGCGGCCCAAACGTAGGCTGGCCCAATGCAAGCCAAAATCCCGCTACCTGCTCATACACCGCAGGTTCCACCCAGGTCGTCACCGGTGAGGCGCCGCCGGGTTGGTCGTGATGCACGCGCAGCTCGCTGGCCGCGGTCATCAAGCCCTGATCCGTGAGGGCCTGGGCAAAGATCGTCAGGCCATTGCCACTGCGCTCGGCCAGGGTGCCGTCGGTGTTGACGATCAACAGGTCAAACGGCGGCTCGACCTGGAATGGCCCGACCAGCAAGCCGTCGCAACGGTGGGCCTTGGCCGCTGGCGGGCGCGGTGTCGAACCCCAGCCGCATTCGGACGCGATCGCCGCCGCTGCCCATGCCTGGCGATCACGCGCGGCCTGAGCGGCAGTGTCGGCGAGGTCGATGCCTTGTTCGCGTAAAAAGGCCGGGCTGACCACCCCGTAGACATTGCCCCGGGCATCATAGAAGTGGGTCATGGCAGCGCCTGCCAGGAATTTTTCATCGGTTCTTCCGCTCGCTTGCCTACACACTGGGAGAGCAGCGTATTACAGAATGCCGTGTCGGTGGGAGGCGGTCTGGAAGGTGCGTGATCCACTGCAAGAAGCCCGGGGTTCAACAGTTCCCACAGGGATTACGCACCTTCCAGACCGCCTCCGATAGAACCGATACTCCTTACGTGGCGAGTAACACTTAAAGCGTTCCCGGTTTGTAAAAATAAAATTCACCGCTGCCACCTCTACGGGAACCCGACTCGCTCACCACGGCCTGATGTGCAAGGATGTCGCGCCGGACACCGTTCGTTGAACGCAAAACCAAGGATTTTCCATGACCGCCATCCCCACCCCTGCGCCCGTGATTCCCGGGCGGCTGGAGCAAATGTCCACCCGCATCGCATTTTTCATCGCCGGTTTCGGCATCGCGGCCTGGGCGCCGCTGGTGCCCTACGCCAAGGCGCGGGCGCAGTTGAACGAAGGCACGCTGGGCCTGTTGCTGCTGTGCCTGGGGGTGGGCTCGATCATCGCCATGCCGGTGGCGGGCGCATTAGCGTCACGCTACGGCTGTCGGCGCGTGTTGAGTGCCGGCACGATCCTGATCTGCCTGGCCCTGCCGATGCTGGCCACCGTCAGTTCGATCCCGTGGCTGATCCTCGGGTTGTTCCTGTTTGGCGCAGGCCTGGGCACGGTGGACTCGACGGTCAACCTGCAAGCCGTGATCGTCGAACGGGCCAGCGGCAAAACCATGATGTCGGGCTTTCATGGTTTGTTCAGCCTCGGGGGGATTGTGGGCGCCGCCGGTGTTGCCGGGTTGCTGGGGCTGGGCTTGACGCCGTTGCAGGCGACCCTGGTGGTGGTCGTGATCATGGTGGTGGCCTTGCTCAAGGCCGGGCCGCACCTGTTGCCCTACGGCAGTGAAAGCGCGGGGCCGGCGTTTGCCGTGCCCCATGGCGTGGTGCTGTTTATTGGCTGCCTGTGCTTCATCGTGTTTCTCGCCGAAGGTGCCGTGCTCGACTGGAGCGCCGTGTTCCTCAGCGCCGAACGTGGCCTCGACGAAGCCTACGCCGGCCTTGGCTACGCCGCGTTCGCCTTGACCATGACCGCCGGGCGCCTGACCGGTGACGCCATTGTGCGCCGCCTGGGCGCCACCCGCGTGATCGTGATCGGCGGGGCACTGGCCACGGCGGGCATGCTATTGGCCACCCTGTTCCCGGCATGGCAAACCGCGCTGCTCGGTTATGCGTTGGTCGGCGCCGGCTGCTCGAACATTGTGCCGGTGCTGTACAGCGCCGTCGGCAAGCAAACGGTGATGCCGGAACATATCGCCGTGCCGGCCATCACCACCCTGGGCTACGCCGGCATTCTTGCCGGGCCTGCGGTCATCGGCTTTATCGCCCACGGCAGCAGCCTGAGCACGGCCTTTGTGCTGATTGCGCTGTTGCTCGCAGGCGTGGCCGTCAGTGGCAAAATCCTCAAGGTGTAACCCAACCAAATGGCCAGGTATTACCTGGCTTTGTGCATCTTGTCCTGCTCAAGCCAGCGCTCCACGCCTTTATTGCTGATCCAGCCTTCCTGGTGAGCCGGGCCGAACATCCGTGTGCCACTGGCGCGCTCCAATGAACGCAACAAACCCGGGCGCTCAAAGATGTTCTTGGCCGTGTACACACTGAGTTCGCTGTGCTGCTTGCCGGGCAACCCGGTGGCTGGATCGAGCACCGGCTGGCCCTGTGGGTCGACAGCGTCGGGGTCGCGCATCAGGGCCCTGAGCCCGGCGACTTCCACGTACTGGTGCTTGTCAAAAAAGAAGGTTCGATCCTTTGCCTGATCCCGCAACTGCTCGAACAAACCTTGAAATGCCTTGACGACGTGCGCGTTGTCCTGGGCATGGAAAGGGTCTTGGCTGAACGCACTTGGGGAGCTGTTGCCCTGCAACGCTGGGACGGCGGCCGCCAGGCTGTCACGCGTGATTTCGCCATCGATACTCAAGATTGCGTCTCTCAAGGGTGGGCGGTTGTTGATCTCCCGGGCCGCCAGGATGACGCCGTCCAGTTTATCGTTGTCGCCCATCGTGGCTTCTGCAACCTGGCGCAAGGCTGACAGTGTCAGCTGCCCGTCCTTCAGGAAGGGGTGCAACAAACCGAAGCTTTCCCGCAGCGTTTCGGCCAGTTGGCTATCTTTGGTGTTGACGCCTGGCGGCAACAGGCTCGCACGCGTAAAGGGCGGGTTCTGCAAGGCGTGGTGTTGCAAGCCAGACAAGCCACCGCGTAACAACGTCGGCCGCCTGGGCAGGTTATCCGGGCGAGGCCGGGGGGCATGATGGGGTTCGCTCCAGGCATCATGATGGATGGCCGTTGTACGCTCAGCGGATCGCATGTCCGTATCTGCCAGTGCTGCTGGCCGTGCGTGATGTAGTGCGCCATCGATTGTCATGCGTCTTCTCCCACTTTTCTCAGATCCACACTTGATTCCTTGAATGCAAGCAAACCTCTGTGGTGAGCAGGGCGCGGCGGTTCCAAATCGGCGCGCAATACCAATGACAGTATGTAAAAAAGGCGGCTGGCCCCCTGGTCAGCCGGTCTTTTGCAGGCCCAGACCCGCGATCAACACAGCCAAGGCGCTGACGATATGTCGCAAGGGTGAGGCCGCGGTGCCACTCCCCTGCCCTGGCGCCAGCATGCCCCGGGCAAAATCATCGGCGACCGGCGCCTGGAATTGCCGCTGGGCGGCGAAGGCTTTCATACGCAAGGCTTGAGCAGCGTAACCGTTTGCCGAGGCGCTGCTGAGCAGGTCTGCGGGTGCTCCAGCATCGTCCAGCGTCGACTCTGAATCCGCAAAGGCATATGGATAACCCCCTTGGCGAGATTGAAATGAAGTTGTAGTCATGTCTGGACCCCTGGCTCAGTTCCTGAAAGCGACCCGTACCATCAGAGTCGCCGAGGTTGTATGACGTGAGTGGCGCCCCGCTGGAAATGGTTCCTGACACATTTCTCTCAGGGCCTGAGGCGCCGCAAGAACACTCACGGAACCCCAAGCCACCAGGCGTTGCAATCAGCGGGATAAGCGCTGAATTTCCCATCGACTCAAATACCCATCGCCATTGCGGTCCATCGCCTTCAACAAGTTGCCGCGACTGAGAACCGCCTGTGCCAACTGGATGAGGTGATCCTTGGGCGAGTCTCCCGTCAACGGCTGGCTAGCCAGTTTTTTCAAGTCTCTGATGCTGATTTGTCCGCCCCAGCGCCGCACCAACTCATCGAAATGACTGAGCATCTCCCCGGCGATCTCCTTGTCACTCTGGTATCTGAAATAGTTCGTGTCATTGAGGGCGTCGCGCAGATCTTGCTTGCTGAAGCGGTTGTCTGTCGCTCCCGTTCCGCTCTTGCGGTCCAGGGCCTGCAACAAGTCGGGGCGGTTCAGAAGCTCTTTGGCCAAGCGAATGTTGTTGTTCATGATGGGATCGCTACCTGGCTGCCTGTTGGCCATAGCCCTGATATCGCGCAGGGACATGCTCCTATAGTCGGACCCCGTGAACGCTTTGAAATTATCCATCAGTGCCTGCGTCAACTGCTCATGACTCTGCGACGCGTAATCCGGCCTTGGCTTCGGATGAGGCCGGCCAATCGTCGGGTGCGGCCGGGGTGGCGCGCTGTTACAGGGAGGCCGGCAGCCGCCGAACCATTGGCTCAGCCACTGTTTGGACTGTTCCATGAAACTGGGGGGCAGCGTCGAGGGTGGCATTGCCAACGGGTTGTGGTGATGCCTGCGGTCATTTTGGTCGCCAAAGACCGGCCCGGCTGGGGTCTCCCGCGAGTGAAAATTCACATTCGTCGCGCTTTGCCCGTCAAAGGACGGTGCACTAGGCGCTTGGCGATTGGCTTTGGCCTGCGGCGCGGGCAACGACGTCTCCAGGTTTGATGATGTAGGTACGGATGAGTCGAGGGTCGATACCGACATAAATGTCTCCAGTACAGGAAGGTTGGATGGTGAACCTGTTGGCCCATCGTCATGGCCAGACCAATCAGGCATTCCTCTGTGTGGCGCACTTGTCGGAATCGGTTCCTATGCGGGCAGCCGGCAGTCGTAGGAAAGCGTAGGAAAACCCCAAAAAAAATCGCAGCCCTTGAGCTGCGATTTTTCCTATCCGGTACGACTCAGAAGCCGACACTTGCTTGTACAAAAAACGTACGCGGCTCGCCCAGATACAACCCGGCGTTGTTGTCGCTGGAACGGGTGTAGTGCTGCTGGTCGAAGAGGTTTTTCACCCCCACGCCCAGCTTCAGGTTCGACAACTGCGCGCCAAAGTCATAGCCACTGCGCACGTTGACCGAGACATAGCCCGGAATATCACCGTATTGGCCATCGGCAGTGCCTTGGGTGATGTAGGTGGTCCCCGTGCCCGGTGCACGCTGGCCGGACTGGGCGTAGACGTCCAGGTTGTGGGTCCAGTGGTTGACGTCATAGCGCAGGCCTAACGTCGCCACTTCACGGGAGTACAGCGGCAGGTCACGACCCTTGAAGGGCACATCGCCTTCGGCGGTGGCCTTGGTGTAGGTGAAACCGGCGTTGGCGGTCAGGCCGTCCAGGCGCGGGTCGAGGTTGGACAGGTCGTAGTGGGCCGAGGCTTCGAGACCGGTGTGCTTGGTGGCACCGAGGTTGGTCCAACCCACGGCGTTGCTGACATATTGCAACTCATCGGCGAAGTCGATGTAGAACAGCGTCACTTCGCCACCCCACACGTTGTCGTTGTAGCGCGTGCCCACCTCGTAGGTCTTGGCTTTTTCCGGGTTCAGGCCGCTGGCGGTCTGATCACCCGAACCGCCCTGTCCTAGCTGGAAATATTGCAGGCTGCCGAAGGACGTTTCGTAGTTGGCAAACAGTTTCCACGCGTCGGAGACGTGGTACATCACGCTCAAGGCCGGCAACGGCTCGTTGTTGTGCACCTCGCGGCGTTTTTCCAGGGTGCGCGGGCCGGTCAGCGGGATCACCGGGCGATCGTGCCATTCGGTGCGGATGTCTTCGAAGCGAATGCCGGGGGTAATGGTCCACTTGCCGATGTCGATCTTGTTGTCGACATAGAACGCATTGGCCTCGGTGCCGCCCGTGCGGTCCTGGTAGACGTGACCATCGCTGCGCCCGCCGGGGGTGGGCACGTTGTTGACCAGGTTGAGGCTGGTGGCCTGCTCGTGCATGCCTTCCTTGAGGTAGCGATAACCGACGCTGACTTCCTGGGTGCTCGGGCCCACGTCAAATACATGGCTTACCCGTGGCTCGATGCCAAAGGTGTAATAAGTGCGCGGGTACGAGCCCAGGGTGAGCAAGTCGCGGTTGGCGATATTGCTGCCACGGAAGCTGTCGGAATAGTACGTCAGCACTTCGGCCTGGGTGCGGTCGTCGATCTGCCGGATGTACTTGAAGGACACATCCTTGCGGCGCCCGGTGAAATTGTCCCAGTCGCGCACCGACTGGTAGGGGTTGGCGTCGAATTGCTTCTGGGTCAGGCCGCCAGGCATATCGGCGGTGGCGTCGTAATAGTGGAAGTTGAGCGAGAAATCGTCTTGATCGGTCGGCGCCCAGTGGGTCTTGAGGATCACGTCATTGATGTCATTGGCATTGTTGCTGTTGCGATAACCGTCGCCCTTGACCCCGGAGTACAGCAGTGCGGCGCCGATGCCGTTGTCTGCGGTACCGCCGAGAAAGGCGTTGTCCAGATGTTTCCAGCCGCCGTGGGCCGAGGTTTCCAGGGTGGTGCCGACTTCACCGGAAAACTTCTGCGGGATCGCGCGGGTGACAAAGTTGATCACGCCGCCGACGTTTTGCGGCCCATAACGCACGGAACCGGCACCGCGTACCACGTCGATGCTGTCCAGGTTGCCGGCGGAAATCGGCGCCATCGACAGCTGCGGCTGGCCATACGGGGCGAACGCCGCCGGTACGCCATCGATCAGCACCGTGGAACGTGGCGACAAGCGCGAAGTAAGACCACGCACGCCGACGTTGAGGGAAATATCGCTACCGCCGGTGCCGTTGGACTCCTGCACCTGCACGCCGGGCACACGGCGCAACACGTCGCCGACGTTCATCGCGCCCTGCTCCACCATGGCCTCGCGGCGGATCACCGTCCGCGCGCCGGGGTGGTTCTGCACCACTTCGGCATTGGCATCGCCGAGCCAGTCGCCGACCACCTTGATGTCGGTGGTGCCCAGTTCCAACGGCGAGCCGGCTTCACCGGTGCCGCTGCTCAGCGGGCGCAGCGTCACCGAACCGGCGTCGATGCTGTAGTCCAGGCCGCTGCCTTGCAGCAGTTGGCGCAGGGCCTGTTCCGGCGAGAGGTTGCCGTCCACCGCCGGGGCTTGCTTGCCGGCGACCATGTCCGGGCTGAAGAACACTTGCAGGGAAGTTTGCTGGCCCAACTGGCTCAGCGCCGCACCCAGGGACTGGGCCTGGATATGGATGGCGTCGGCGGCGTACGCCGCGCTGCTGACGGCAAGTGCCAGGGCCAGCGGCGCCCAGCGGGAGATTTTATTGTTGTGGCGAGCAAGTTTTTTCACGTCGAATCGAGTCCTGTGATCGCAAGCAAGTGCGGCCGTTAATGCAAACCAGTTGCAGTTGCAGGAGAAGACGACGAGCGCAGGAAAAACCTGAATGTCAGCGTGAAATAATTTCCTGGCTGCCATCCGGCAAGGCGCGCACGGCCACCGGCAGGATGTGTGGCAAGGCCTTGAGCAAGGCCTCGGTGTCATTGGACTTGAACACGCTGGTCAGTCGCAGGTTACCCACAGCGGCCGAACTGACCCGCAAAGGTCGCTCGCGGTAGCGCGACACTTCCCGCACCACTTCACCCAAGGGGGCGTTGTTGAACACCAACTTGCCGCTACGCCATGCCGTCAGCTCCTCGGCGTTCACCGCGTAGGCTGGAACCACTGCGCCCTGGCTATCGATATGCGTGCCGCGCCCCGCCGTGAGGGTAACAATGTCATCCGCTGCATGCCCTTGCACCTTGACGGTTCCGGCCTCGACCACCACGCGGGTCTGGTCATCGTCGCGGCGCACGTCAAAACGGGTACCGGTCACAGTAACTTGCCCGGCGCCGGCGGCGACCACAAACGGCCGGCTGGTATCATGTTCGACGCTGAACATCGCCTCGCCCCTCTTGAGTTCTACGCCACGCCGGCCTTTCTCGAAATGCACCGCGACCATGCTGCGGCTGTTCAACTCCATCATCGAGCCGTCGGGCAAGGTCACCTGGCGATGTTCTCCCAACCGCGTGCTGAACTCGGCGCTGTAGGGCTTTGGTTGAATGCTGAACACGCCCAGGCCAATGGCAACGGCCACCACACTGGCAGCCACCGCATAACGCAACACCGCGCGGCGCTTGGGACGCTCGGCCGGCGCCGCGCACAGCGCCTGCAGGCGCGCCTCTGGCAGCAGGTCGGCGGCGCTCCACAGGCCGCGCAGCACATCGAATTCGTATTGGTGGTCGGGATGCTCTTGGCGCCACGCCTCGAACTGCTGGCGCTCGGCGGCGCTCAGCTCGGCGTCTTGCAGGCGCACAAACCATTGCGCAGCCTCGTCTCGGGCACGGTTATCCATCATGGAAGATCCTTGGTTCATGGGGCCAGCGCGTCCAGGCGGTCACGCAGATGCCGCAGGGTGCGGATCATATACTTTTCCACCATGTTCTTGGACAAGCCCAGGCGTTCAGCGATTTCCTGCTGGGTGAGGCCTTCGATTTTCTGCCAGATGAAAATCCTGCGGCAGTTGAGCGGCAGCTCCGCCAGGGCCCGCTCGATGGAATCCGCCAACTGGATCGCGTGCATGAAATGCTCCGGGTCGCCACTGTGGGGCGAACTCTGCTCAAAGGCCTCCAGCCCCAATGCCTCACGCCGATCTTCGCGGCGATGGGCATCCACCGCAATATTGCGCGCGGTCTGATGCAGATAGGCGCGCGGTTGCTCAACCTCAGTGGAACGGGCCTCCAGCACCCGTACAAAGGTGTCGTGCGCCAGGTCTTCGGCCTGCTGACGGTTTCTCAGGCGGCGCGTCCAGGTGCCGATCAACTCTTCGTAATACTCGAAAAAGCCTGTTCTGCGGGGCGGCTGGGGAATCATCGCGGAGGCACTGGGGAGGCGGGGCGTGAATAGTAATGCTTCCTATTAAGTCGGGCAATTGCTTCCCGTCGTGTCAGCGCAGTTCGAAGCGCTGTTCAATGACCTCCCGAGAATCCAACCCAACCTGCACCCTGAACTCACCGGGCTCGGCGACGTGTCGCAATTGCGCGTCATAGAACTTCAGGTCCTCTTCCCCCACGGTGAACTCGATTCGTCGACGCTCCCCTGCCTTGAGCATGACTTTCTGGAAGCCCTTGAGCTCCTTGACCGGCCGGCTGATGGACGCCACCGGATCGCGGATGTACAGCTGAACCACGGTTTCGCCATCGCGCTCACCTGAATTGGACAGCGTGACACCCACCTGCAGAGACTGACCTCGGTGCAACACTGCGCTGGACAACTGCAAGTCTGACAGCGCGAAACGGGTGTAACTCAAGCCGAAGCCGAAGGGAAACAGAGGCCCCTCCTGCTCATCAATATATTGGCTCATGTACTTGTTCGGCTTATCGGGGATAAAGGGGTGGCCGGTGTTGAGGTGGTTGTAATAAATGGGGATCTGGCCCACCGAACGAGGAAACGTCATGGGCAGCTTTCCCGAAGGGTTGTAACCACCAAACAACACATCAGCGATAGCGTTACCGCCTTCCATCCCGCTGAACCAGGTTTCCAGCAGCGCATCGGCCTGCCGTTGCACATGGGTCAATGTCAAAGGCCGACCGTTCACTAACACCACCACCAGCGGTTTACCCAACGTTCTTAATGCACTGAGCAAACGCTGCTGGCTGCCCTCAAGATCCAGGCGCGTTCGGCTGATGGCCTCATCACTGAAATTCCACGCCTCCCCTACCACTGCCACGATCACATCGGCTTGGCGTGCCACCGCCATCGCCTCTTCCAGCATCGTTTCAGGCGATCGCGGATCAAGGTCCAAGGGCGAGCTGTAGCGTGCCAAGCGATCTGACAACGCCCTGTCATCTGTGACATTGGCGCCCTTGGCATAGAGCAGCGTTGCCCTGCCTTCCACCGCAAGCGCCACGCCCTCACGGATGCTCACAACTCTTTTTTCTGCGCAATAGCCACAATAGCTCCCGAGCAAATCACGCTGGCTGTTGGCGAGTGGGCCTACCAGCGCGATACGACCTTGCTTGCTCAACGGCAGGGTGCGCTGGCTGTTTTTCAACAACACCAGAGTCTTGCGCGCCACATCCCGCGCCGCCGCCCTCTGCAACCGGCTCTCGATGGGGGCTGGAGGCAATCGGGAGAGGTTGCGATAGGGGTCTTCGAACAGCCCCATCTCGTATTTCATCCCAAGCACTCGACGAACTGCCTCATCCACGACCGCAACACTCACCGCTCCCGATTTGACGAGGGCGGGCAGCTGGCGAGCATAGGCATCGTCACTCAACGCCATGTCGAGGCCCGAGAGAATGGCCAATGAAGCCGCGTGGCGCTGATCAGCCGCAACACCGTGCTCAATCAGGCCAGTCACTGCATTGGAGTCACTCAGAGTGACGCCGGCAAATCCCCACTCATGGCGCAGCACATCCTTTATAAGCCAGGGGTTGGCGGTTGAGGGAACGCCGTTGATCGTATTGAACGCAAGCATCGCGACCTGTGCGCCTGCCTCGACAGCCGCGCGGTAAGGAGGGAAATAGTACTGGTACATCTGGGCCCGGCTCATATCGACACTGTTGTAGTCCTTGCCGCCCTCCACAGCGCCATACAGGGCCACATGCTTGACGCCGGCCATGATGCTGTCAGACGCACGAAAGTTGCCGCCCTGATAAGCATTGACCATGACGCGAGCAATGCGCGACACCAAATACGGATCCTCCCCATACCCTTCCGATACCCTGCCCCAGCGAGGGTCGCGGGAGATGTCCAGCATTGGGCCGTAGGTCAAATGCACACCATCGGCACTTGCTTCCTGGGCACCGATCCGCCCTGTCAGCGCCAATGCCTGCATGTCCCAACTGGCCGCCAGCGCCAGGCTGACCGGAAACACAGTGTGTAAACCATGGATGACGTCAGTACTGAAAAACAGCGGTATCTTCAACCTGCTGCGCTCTACCGCCATGTGCTGTAGCACATAGCCATAAGGCGCTGGGGCAATGACTGCCACGCCACCAATCTGTCCTCGGGCCAGCCGTTCCTGGGCCTGCGCGTCCGGCGCCTCATGATCGAGATAGACCATAGTCAGTTGCCCGACCTTTTCATCAACCGTCATTTTTCCCATCAGTTGATTGATGAACGCAGCTTTGCCTGCGGGCACCTGTGCCAACACACCCAAGCTGGCGAGGCTGAAAAATAGCCCGGTCACCCAATGAGACTTCACGCGGCCATCCTCTAGACAGGTGCTAGCCAGTAGCCTCGCCCGCCTGGCAAATCGCGTCTACTGTCAGAAATAACAGTTCTTCCCAATCTGCGCTGGAGCTTCCCAGCGAAATCCCCGCTGAACTTCCGTCGCGCCCCATCAGTCAGCTAACTGAACCCTCTAGCAATGGTGCCTGGCCCATGCTTCTCTCGTTGCAGCAACAAGTTGCCCTGGTCACCGGCGCCAGCTCCGGTATCGGTGCAGGTGCCGCCAAGGCGCTGGCCGACGCCGGCGCGGCGGTGGTGCTCAATTACAACGCCCAGGCGGCGCCCGCCGAAGCCCTCGCGGCGCAGATCAACGTTAACGGCGGCCGGGCGATTGCCATCGGTGGCGATGTGTCCAAAGAGGCGGACGTGGAACGCCTGTTTGCCCAGACCCTCGACGCCTTTGGTCACCTCGACATCCTGGTCGCCAACTCCGGCCTGCAAAAAGACGCCAACCTGGTGGACATGAGCCTCGACGATTGGAACACGGTGATCGGCGTCAACCTCACCGGCCAGTTCCTCTGCGCCCGTGCGGCCGTGCGTATCTTCAATCGCCAGGGCGTGCGGGAAGGCGTGTCGCGGGCAGCGGGAAAAATCATCCATATGAGTTCGGTACACCAGGTGATCCCCTGGGCCGGGCATGTGAACTACGCCGCGTCCAAAGGCGGCGTCGAGATGTTGATGCGCACCCTCGCCCAGGAAGTCAGCGAACAACGCATCCGCATCAACGGCATTGCGCCGGGGGCGATTCGCACGCCGATCAACCGCGCGGCCACTGAAGGCGCAGCGGAAAAAGCGTTGCTGAAGCTGATCCCCTACGGCCGCGTCGGCGACGTGGAAGACGTGGCCAACGCCGTAGTGTGGCTGGCCAGCGACGCGTCCGATTATGTGGTCGGCAGCACCCTGTTCATTGACGGCGGCATGAGCCTTTATCCGGAGTTCCGTGGCAATGGTTGAGTTAAACAACGAAGCGCAAAGCGCCATCGACGCCCACGGCATCATCGGCGACATGCGCAGTGCGGCCCTGGTCAACGACAAAGGCAGCATCGACTTCTTCTGCTGGCCGGAGTTCGACAGCCCGTCGATCTTCTGCGCCCTGCTGGACAGCCCCGACGCCGGTATTTTCCAGCTCACCCCGGACCTGCCCGACGCCCGCCGCGAGCAGATCTACCTGCCCGACACCAACGTGCTGCAAACCCGCTGGCTCAGCGATGCAGCGGTGGTAGAAATCACCGACCTACTGGTTATCAGCGATGAAATCGACGACCTGCCCTTGCTGGTTCGCCGTGTGCGGGTGGTCAGCGGCACGGCCGATATCCACCTGCGCTGCGCCGTACGCCATGACTACGCGCGCGCGCCGACCCACGTCGCGCTCGATAACGGCACAGTGTGTTTCAACGCCGACGGCCAGCCCGGCCTGCGCTTGTCCGGCAGCCAGCCGTTGCTGATCGACGACGGCGCAGCGGTCGCCCGCTTCACCCTGAACCAGGACGAAGGCGCCGACTTTGTCCTCGGCGGCGTGGATGACGAGCGGGTCGACAGCCGCTGCACCGACCTCGCCCTGGCCCACACCTTGCAGTTCTGGCGCGGCTGGATCGCGCAGTCGAACTACCGGGGGCGCTGGCGCGAAATGGTCAATCGTTCGGCCTTGGCGTTGAAGCTTCTGACCTCACGCAAACACGGCGCAATCATTGCCGCCGCCACCTTCGGCCTGCCGGAAGCACCCGGCGGCGAGCGCAATTGGGACTACCGTTACACCTGGATCCGCGACGCCTCGTTTACGGTCTACGCGTTCATGCGCCTGGGCTTTGTCGAGGAAGCCAACGCCTATATGCGCTGGCTCAAGGGCCGGGTCAGCGATTGCTGCGGCCAGCCGATGAAGATCAACATCCTCTACGGCATCGACGGTCGCCAGGAACTGCCGGAAACCGAACTGCCGCACCTCGCCGGCCACGGCGGCGCCACGCCAGTGCGCATCGGCAATGGGGCCGTCGGGCAGATCCAGCTGGATATCTACGGCGAACTGATGGACGCGGTGTACCTGGTCAACAAGTACGGCGAAGCCATCTCCCATGACGGCTGGCAACACACGGTGGAAGTCGCCGACCAGGTCTGCGAAATCTGGAACACCGAAGACGTGGGCATCTGGGAAATGCGTGGCGAGCAGCATCACTTCCTGCACTCGCGGCTGATGTGCTGGGTCGCGCTGGACCGCGCGATCCGCCTGGCCTACAAACGCTCGCTGCCGGCGCCGTTCGCCCGTTGGGACCAGGCACGGCAGGCGATCTACGCCGACATCTGGAGCAACTTCTGGAACGAAGAACGCGGGCATTTTGTGCAGCATATCGGCAGCACGGCACTCGATGGCTCGATGCTGTTGATGCCGCTGGTGCGCTTCGTCGCGGCCACCGATCCGCGTTGGTTGTCGACCCTTGCAGCCATCCAGAAAAGCCTGGTGCGCGACGGCATGGTCTACCGCTACCGCAACGACGACAGCCAGATCGACGGCCTGCAAGGCACCGAAGGCGCGTTTGCCGCGTGCTCATTTTGGTACGTCGAATGCCTGGCCCGCGCCGGCCAAGTGGAAAAAGCCCACCTGGAATTCGAACAACTGCTGCGCTACGCCAACCCGTTGGGGCTGTACGCCGAAGAGTTCGACGGCCAGGCCCGTCACCTGGGCAACACGCCCCAGGCCTTGAGCCACCTGGCGTTGATCAGCGCGGCGACGTTCCTCGACCGCAAGCTCAGCGGGGAGAAGACGACCTGGCAACCCTGAGGCACAATGACCGGCCCCTCGGCTACGGACAGGAACCCCATGCGCCAGGTACTGCTGATCATCGACGTGCAACCGTCCTTCAATCCACCGGCGTGGCTGGTGGACGGCATCAACGCCCTGCTCAGCCGCCTGCCGTCGGTCGCCACTGTCGAGCGCCACGACGAAAGCGTTACCCCTTTTGCCCGCCAGCTCGGCTGGCAACCGGCACCGGATGACGACAGCCTGATCGCGGCAGATCGCATCTTCATCAAGCACGGTTATGCGCCCACGCCCGAGACGGTCGCCTACCTCAAAAGCCTGGCGCCAGAGCGTGTGTTGGTGTGTGGCATACAAACCGACACCTGCGTGCTGGCGGCGGGGTTTGCGCTGTTTGATGCGGGGTTGCAGCCGACGTTGATCAGCGACTTGACCGTTGGCTCGTCGTTGGATCGGTCGGGGCGGTTGGGGGTGGAATTGTGGCGGCATCACTTTGGCAAGGTGGTGGATCGTGAGCAGGTTTTAGCGACAACCACACCATGAGCCCTTTCCCAACGCTACACACCCAACGCCTATACCTGCGTGAACTGGTGGCAAGCGACGCACCGGCAGTGTTCGACATCCACCGCGATGCCGCCAGCATGCGTTGGTTCGGCGCCGACGCGATGACCGAGCTTGCCCAGGCCGAAGCCTTGATCGAAACCTTCGCGCACTGGCGCAGCCAACCCAACCCCGGCACACGCTGGGGGATCGAATACGATGGAAAACTGATCGGCAGTTGTGGCCTGTTCAAGTGGAACCAGAGCTGGAACAGTTGCGCTCTCGCTTGTGAACTAGCGCCCGGCGCGCGTGGCCGAGGGTTGATGCACGAGGCCTTGCAGGCGATGCTCGACTGGGGTTTTGAACAGATGAAATTGCATCGCGTGGAAGCCTGGGTGCATCCGCAAAATACCGCGTCGCTCAAGTTGTTGGAGCGACTGGGTTTCAAAGCCGAAGGGACGTTGCGCGAGGCGGGGTTCTGGAGTGGCCAGCGGCATGATCTGGGTGTATTGGGGCTGTTGAGCCAAGAGTGGCGGGCCAAGAAACACACAGAAATGGGAGGGTCTGTTGGGTTGATGCCCATCATATCAATCCTCATTCACGTCCCGGACTGGCGTGTGGCAACCGAGTGGTACGCAGCAGCCTTTCCGTTGGCGACACGCATTCATCATGACCCTGATGACTTTGGCCATTTGAATGTAGCAGGCGTCGCCCTCGAGATCGTCAACGCCGATGACAAGGTTGCGTCAGGGGCGGCGGGATCAGTGGTGTACTGGGAAGTAGTCGACGTGCAGCAGGCATTGCGCCGGTTTGAGGAACTGGGCGGGACGTTGTATCGCGGGCCGATGGAGATTGAAGGTGGTCATTGGATTTGTCAGGTACGCGACCCGTGGGGAAATTGCATCGGCCTTCGACAAACCGGCTCACGCAAGTAAGCCCTGTCCATAACCCGCCACAGGTTGTTCGACTCCTTTTAGAGGTTTCAGGTCACTGGCGAAAACCGCTCACGGTAGGCCTGCGGCGTTACCGACAAAGCGCGCAGAAAACTGCGGCGCAAGGTTTCCTCACTGCCAAAACCACATTGCACAGCGATGCGCTTGATTGACGCATTGCTGTCCGCCAATTGCCTGCGCGCGGTTTCGACGCGGATCAGTTCCACCGCCCGCGCCGGGGTATGGCCGGTTTCGTTGCGGTAGTGGCGCACAAAACTGCGTTCGCTCATCCCGGCCTGGGCGGCCAGGGTCGGGATGTTCAGGTCGAGGGTGAGGTTTTCGGCCATCCACGCGTGGAGTTCGGTGAAGCGGCTGTCGGCCTTTTGCAGGGACAGGGTCACGCTGAATTGGGATTGCCCGCCTGGGCGTTTGAGGAACACCACCAGGTGCCGCGCCACTTCCAGGGCCACTTCGCTGCCCAGGTCGTCTTCCACCAGCGCCAGGCACAGGTCGATGCCGGCGGTGACGCCAGCGGAGGTCCAAACCGCGCCTTGGCGGATGAAAATCGGGTTGGATTCCACCGTCAGCGCGGGGAATTTGCGCGCCAACTCTTCGCAGCGCGTCCAGTGGGTGGCCACGCGGCAGCCATCCAATAAACCACTGGCCGCCAGCAGGAAGGCGCCGGTGCACACCGAGGTCATGCGCCGGGTGTGCCGGGCCTTTTCTCGCACCCAGTCGACCAGTGCCGGGTCTTCGGCGGCGCCGTACACGCCCCAGCCGCCGGCGATCACCAGGGTGTCGCAAGGCGCGTCGATGGCCGGCAACGGCTCGGCCACCAGCGCCAGACCGGCGGAGGTCATCACCGGCTCCGCTTGCGCGGCGATCACCGTGACCGCGTAAGGCAACGGCAAACCGCGCTGGCGCGCCAGGTCATTGGTGGAGGCAAACACCTGCAACGGCCCGGTCACATCGAGCACCTGGGCATTGTCAAAAGCGAGGACATGGACGATTCGCGACATGATTGGCGTGATCTGTGGGCTGAATGGCGTATCCGCCAAAGCCTAGGCCTCTAGAGTGCAGCCGTCCACCCCTTTCTCGGAGCGCTGTCCATGACCTTGCAGATCGGCTTTGTGTTGTTCCCCGGCATCCAGCAACTGGACCTGACCGGCCCTTATGACGTCCTCGGCTCGCTGCCGGACGTGACATTGCACCTGGTGTGGAAAGACCTCGCGCCAGTCACCTCCAGCACCGGGCTGGTGTTCACCCCGACCATGACGTACGCCGACTGCCCTCAGCTGGATGTGATCTGTGTACCAGGCGGTTCCGGCGTGGGCGCATTGATGGAAGACCCGCAGACTCTGGATTTCCTCACGCTGCAGGCGCAGACCGCGCGGTACGTGACGTCGGTGTGCACCGGTTCATTGGTGCTGGGCGCGGCGGGCCTGCTGCGCGGGCGCAAGGCCACCACGCACTGGGCGTACCACGACATGCTCGCTCCGCTCGGTGCGATTCCCGTGCAGGAACGCGTGGTGCGCGATGGCAACCTGTTGACGGGGGGCGGCATCACCGCCGGTATCGACTTCGCGTTGACCTTGGCTGCGGAGTTGTACGGCGAAGCGACGGCGCAACTGGTGCAGTTGCAGATTGAATATGCGCCGGCGCCGCCGTTTGATGCAGGTCGCCCGGATACGGCGCCCAAGGCGGTGCTGGAGGAAGCGCACAAGCGCACGGCGCAGTCGCGTAAGACCCGTGGCGAGATCGTCGCGCGGGCAGCCGCTTTACTGGGCTAACACCACAAACCCCCTGTGGGAGCGGGCTTGCTCGCGAATGCGGTGGCTCAGTTAAAGATGCTTCGACTGACAAACCGCCTTCGCGAGCAAGCCCGCTCCCACATTTGATCTCCGTCGATCATGAGGTCGCAGGTGAGTCAATTGGGACGCGACATCACCGCCAACCGCACCGCCAACACTGTCAGCACCGTCGCCAGCCCCCATTTCTGTAGCCAGGCGCTGTTCGGGCGCTTGGCAAAGAAGCGGCTCAGCACGCCACCAAACGCCCCCAGCAGCCCATGAAATACCGCGGCGATCACGGTCAAAACGCCGCCAAGCACCAGCAATTGCACGGCAATCGAGCCCGTCTGCGGCCGCACAAACTGCGGCAAAAACACCACAAAAAACAACAACGCCTTGGGGTTGAGCAAACTGTTGAGCATCGCTTGCACACACACCCGCCCCAGGGGGATGCGGTGGGCGTGAGCGGTTTCCAGACGCGGGCTTTTCTGCAAGGTCTTGAACACCAGCCACAGCAGGTAGACCACCCCCGCATAACGAATCAGGTCAAACGACGGCGGCCAACTGGCCACCAGCGCCGTCACTCCGCTGGCGGTCAACACGGTCAACAGCAGGTCGGCCACGCCGATGCCCAGGGCGCAGGCAATGCCGCCGCGCCAGCCGTGGCTCACGCCGTGGCTGATGACAAAGGCCATGTTCGGCCCCGGCGATAACAGCAACAACAGCACCGCACCGCAAAAAACCGCCAGGGTCGCCAGGTCGATCATGCTCAAGCCTCCGCCGAGAAAACCTGAAGCGTAATCCGCATGCCGTGGGCCCACAAAAAATTGTGCTGGATACATTGCGCGCCAGTGATTGCTCATTGCCACAATCAACGCTTAGAATGCGAAACATTATCAATTATGACTGCTGTGCCAGGATGCCCATGTCGAGCGATCACCCACTGGACCCCGCCGCCATCGGCCAGTTGTACCTGGCCCATCACTCCTGGCTGCACGGCTGGTTGAACCGGCGCACCGGCTGCCGCGAGCATGCCGCCGACTTGGCGCAGGAGACGTTTGTACGCCTGCTCAACGCGCGCAAGCAGCAAACTTTGCTGCAACCGCGCGCGTACCTGAGCAGCATCGCCCGCAGCCTGATGATCGACGGTTACCGCCGCCGCGAACTGGAACGCGCCTACCTCGAAAGCCTCGCGCATTTCCCACAGGCCGAGGTGCCGTCGGAAGAAACCCGGCGCCTGATCCTCGACAGCCTGGAGCGCATCGACCGTCTGCTCGACCAGCTCAAGCCGCGCGTGCGCGAAGCCTTCCTGCTCGCCCAATTGGACGGCCTGACCTGCGCGCAAATCGCCCTGCGCCTCGGCGTGTCCAAGGCCACCGTGGAGCGCGACCTGTCCAAGGCGCTGCACGCCTGTTATCGGTTGCGTTATGAGGAATGCTGACCCGCGCCTGGTCGACCAGGCCATCCAGTGGATGATCAAGCTGCGCTTCAATGTCGCCGACGACGCCAGCACCGCCGCGTTCGAACGCTGGCTGCACAGCAGCGCCGAACACCAGCAGGTGTGGCAGCGCGTGGCGACCATGAATGACGATTTCAACCAACTGCCGGCCCAGCTCGGACGGCGCACCCTCAGCGGCGCGCGGCAACGCATCAGCCGGCGTGAAAGCCTCAAGCTGCTGGGCCTGGTGGCCGGTGCGGCCGGGCTGACCTGGTTCGGCCGCGACTACACGCCGCTGCCCGCCCTGGTGGCCGACTACCGCACCGCCACCGGCGAACAGCGACGGGTGACGCTGGACGACGGCAGCCAGGTCCAACTCAACAGCGCCACTGCGATCGATAGCACCTTCACTGCAGAACGGCGCAAGGTGCTGCTGCGCCAAGGCGAAATCGTGGTGCAGCCCAGCGGCGACAGTCGCCCCTTCTGGGTCCTGGCCCGCAACGCTGACCTGCGTGCCCAAGGCGCGCGCTTGCTGGTGCGTGAAGAAGCCCAAGGCACGCTGGTCGCGGTGCAACAGGGCAGCGTGGCGGTGTTTGCCGACCGCCATGACGCCAACGCCCGCCAGATGATCCCGCCCGGCGCGGCGGTGCTGATCGACCGCCACAGCATCCGCCCGCCCATCGCCAACGGCCTCGACCCCTGGGCCTGGAGCGACGGCGTGATCAGCGCCCACAACATGCGCCTGGATGATTTCCTCAGCGAACTGGCGCGCTACCGCAACGGGCTGGTGCGTTGCAGTGAAGCGGTGGCTGGGTTGCGGGTGTCGGGCACCTATCAGTTGAGCGATACCGATCAAGTGCTGACGCTGGTCGCGCAATCGCTCAACGTCGATGTCACCTACCGCAGCCGGTATTGGGTGAGCGTCACCCCCCGGGTGTAAACCGCCGAAAAATAAATGAGGTGAATTCGCATTGCCGCTCGACCTGTAAGGAAAGGCCGATCAACAGGCCAGTCTTTTTCCACTTCCTGCAGGAGCAGCCCACGGTCATGCAAGCGTTTCCCTCCCCCCGTTCCCCCCTCAAGCGCGCGGTCCAGGCCGCCCTGCTCGGCGCCTGCCTGAGCGGCGGCGCCCTGCCCCTGGCCGTGCTGGCCGAAACACCGGCCAGTGACACCCAGGCCCGCGACTGGCACATCGCCGCCGGTTCCCTGGCCAATGCCCTGGACCAGTTCGCCCGCCAGGCCGGCATCAGCCTGTCGTATGACGCCAACAGCGTCGCCGGCAAGACCAGCACCGGCCTGAGTGGCCGCTTCGACCACGAGCAGGCCCTCGACCAGTTGTTGCGCGGCCAGGGCCTGCAAGCCCAGCGCCAAGGCAGCAGCACCTGGTTGCTGCTACCGCAAGTGGCGGACAGCGGCGCGCTGAACCTGGGCGCCACCACCATCACCGGCGACCGCCTGGGCGCCACCACCGAGGGCACCGGTTCCTACACCACCGGTGCGGTGACCATCGGCAAAGGCCAACACAGCCTGCGGGAAACGCCGCAATCGGTCAGCGTGATGACCCGCCAATTGATGGATGACCAGAACGTCACCACCATCGACGACGTCATGGAGCGCACGCCCGGCATCACCAGCTACGAGTCGCCCATGGGCGGCAAGTATTTCTACTCCCGTGGCTTCAAGATGCTCGGCCAGTACCAGTACGACGGCGTACCGCTGGATATGGGCAAGGACTACGCCCAGGCCGACAGTTTCAGCGCCAACATGGCGATTTATGACCGCGTGGAAGTGCTCAAGGGTGCCGCCGGCATGCTCAAGGGCGCCGGCACCGCCAGCGGCGCGGTGAACTTCGTGCGCAAGCGGCCCCAGGCCAGGCCCACCACCAGCCTGTCGCTGTCCGCCGGTACCTGGGACAACTACCGCGCCGACCTCGACACCGGCGGCCCGCTGAATGACAGCGGCACCGTGCGTGGTCGTGTGGCGATCAGCCAACAGGATCGCGCCTCGTACATGGACATCGCCAAGCGCAAGGACCAGGCATTCTATGGCGCACTGGACGTCGACCTGAGCCCCGACACCACCCTGGGCATCGGCGCCAGCTACGAAGACGTCGATGCCACCCCGTGCTGGGGCGGCCTGCCGCGTTATGCCGACGGCAAGAGCGCCAACCTCAGCCGCTCCACCTGCCTGGGCCAGTCCTGGAACGACTGGCAAAGCCGACGCGCCACCTACTTCGTCGACCTCACCCACGCGCTCAACGACGATTGGAAACTCAAGGTCGCCGCCGTGCACAGCCGCAACCTACAAGACACCAAGTACGCCGCCAGCGAAGGCACCATCCAGTACGGCGACCCGGCGCCCACCGCCCTGTCCTACGCCGCGTTGATGGACTACGACCATCGCGACTACGGCCTCGAGGCCTACCTCGACGGCAAGTTCGAAGCCTTCGGTCTGGAACACGAGCTGATCCTCGGCGCCAACGGCAGCCGTGGCACCCAGAACGATGTGTACGCGATCCAGAACCTGCCCACGCGCCAGGGCATCTACACACCCAACCACCACTTGCCGGAGCCGGCCGACAACACCTTCTGGCCGAACATGTACCGTGGCAGCACGATCAAGGAAACCGCCACCCAGTACGGCGCCTACGCCACCTTGCGCCTGCGCCTGGCCGAACCGTTGATGTTCATCGTGGGCAGTCGCGTGAGTTGGTACGACAACCGTCGCCAGTCCTACAGCCTGGGTTGGGGCGAGTGGTCGCTGCAGGATGCGCACTCCAAGGAAACCGGCGAAGTCACGCCGTTCGCCGCGCTGATCTATGACCTCAACGAACACCTGTCGGTGTACGCCAGCTACGCGGACATCTTCCAGCCGCAAAGCGCCTACGCCACCGCCGATGGCGCCGCGCTCAAGCCGAAGATCGGCGACAACTATGAGCTGGGCATCAAGGGCGAATGGTTCGACGGTCGCCTCAACAGTTCCCTGGCCCTGTTCCGCGCCATCGAGAAAAACGGCGCTGAAACCGACTTCCGCAGCTTCTGTGCAACCTCCGCCGATGGCTATTGCTACACCGACACCGCCCGGGTGCGCGCCCAGGGCGTGGAGGCCGAAGTCAGCGGTGAGTTGCTTGAGCGCTTGCAGGTTTCTGGCGGCTACACCTACACCCAGACCAAGTCCCTGAAGACCATCGACAGCGCCCTCGAAGGCGGCTCATCCAACACCTACGTGCCCAAGCATATGCTGCGGGTGTGGGGCGATTACCAACTCGACGGCGCGCTGTCGAAGTGGAGCGTGGGCACCGGCGTCAACGCCCAGAGCAGCAACTACCGCATGCAGACCATCAAGCTGGAACAGGCCGGTTATGCGGTGTGGAACGCACGGCTGGCGTACCGCGTCGACGACACTTGGACCGTGGCGCTCAACGGCAACAATCTGTTCGACAAAAACTACTACAACACTGTCGGTACCGCGTCGTGGGGCAACTTTTATGGCGAACCGCGCAATTTCACGGTGAGTTTGAAAGGCAACTTCTGATCCCGCGAACGTCCCGGTGGCAGGGCACTTAGCGTGCCTTGCCACCCCCTTCTTTGTCCCCCTTTCCTACTTCCATTTGAAAAAGCTTTCCCCGTTCGGCAGGAAAATTCTCACATTTGTTCCTACACTCAAAATCACACCCCGAGACCGAGTGTTAAGACAAGGAATGTCAAAAAAATGCCAAACGACCTGCAACCCAAGCGCCCTAAACGGCACATCCGCACCACGGTCAATTTATTGACAAGGCAGGTTCAGGAAACACTCCCTTAAGTCACCACCCCGCAAATCCGGTCAAATGACGCGTCGCATTTTGAGTTGGATAGTTGCGTATTACCCAGAGTAGCCGTAGTTCGACTGACCTCTAAGCAGCCTGCTGCCTTATTGATCAAACAGCCGAACAGAAAGTCTGGAGTGCAATGAGGGATGCTGTATGCGAAAGAAGTCGTCCGTTGATAGTTTGTTTTTAACACGTGCCGGTTTTGTTGAATTTTTTGTTGTTTTCGTCAAATTCATTCATGGCCTGAGTGCCATCCTGCCCCCGCTCGTCCTGGTGTATTTCATTGACCCGGTGGCCCCCGAACTGCGTCCTCATTTTCTTGGGCTGCTGCTGTTTTTCGCGGTGCTCACCATCATTCTGTTCCAGGCCCTGGGCATCTATTCCGAAGAACTGTTCAGCAATCGCCTGCGCCTGAAAACCAAGGTCAAGGCCTGGTCTGCGGCGTTTTGCATCCTGCTGTTCATGTACCAGATCCTGCAATCCTTCCCCCAGCTGACCCCGCGCAACCTGGTCACCTGGTACTTCGCCAGTCTGGCGCTGTTCTGCCTGGAACGGCTGTTGATGCTGCGCCTGTATCGCAACCTGATGCGCAAGGGCAAATACCTGCAACGCACGGTGATCCTGGGCTTTACCGACACCGCCGTGCACGTCGCCGACCACCTGCAACGCAACGGCGATATCCGCTCGGGCCTGGTCGGTTTTATTGACGACCGCACCGAGCGCATCCCCAAGGAATTGAGCAACCTGCCGTTGCTGGGCAACTCCCGCGACCTGGAAAAGCTGATCCGCTCCGAGGAGGTCAACCAAGTGATGATCTGCCTGCCGTGGGCCGCCGAGCAGCGTATCCACGGCCTGGTCAACCGCCTGCGGCAGATGTCGGTGAACGTGATGCTGGTGCCCGACATGGCCGCCCTGCGCTACGGCCACAGCAAGATCACCGACGTCGGCGGCATCCTGATGTTCAATACCTCGCAGCTACCGCTGCGGGGGTGGTCGCCGGTGATCAAGCGCCTGGAAGACCTGCTGCTGGCCAGCCTGGCGCTGGTGTGCCTGGCGCCGGTGATGGTGGCGACGGCAATTGCGATCAAGCTCGACTCCAAGGGCCCGGTGCTGTTTCGGCAGAACCGCTTTGGCTACAACGACAACGAAATCCGTGTGTTCAAGTTCCGCTCGATGTACACCGACCAGAGCGACTTCACCGCCGAACGCCAGACCACCCGCCAGGACCCGCGCATCACCCGCGTTGGCCGGATCATCCGCAAGACCAGCATCGACGAGCTGCCGCAGCTGTTCAACGTGCTGCTGGGCAACATGTCGATGGTCGGCCCACGCCCCCACGCCACCGCGACCAAGGCCGCCGGTGTGCCATTTGAAGTTGCAGTGAGCGAGTACAGCTCGCGCCACCGGGTCAAGCCAGGCATCACCGGTTGGGCGCAGATCAATGGGTACCGGGGCGAGACCGACACCCTCTACAAGATCCAGAAACGTGTCGAGTACGACCTGGAGTACATCTCCAAGTGGTCGGTGTGGTTTGACTTGTACATCGTCTTCATGACGGTCCCCGCCGTCCTGTCCACCAAGGAGGTCTATTGATGAACACCCTCAACGGATTGATTCCGTGCATCGTCTCCGGCGGTTCGGGCACGCGGCTGTGGCCGGTGTCGCGGCAGAACATGCCCAAGCCCTTCATGCGCATGCGTGACGGCCAGAGCCTGCTGCAAAAAACCTTCCAGCGCGCGGCCAAGCTGCCCGGCGTGGAAAGCGTGCTGACGGTGACCAACCGCGACCTGCTGTTTCGCACCCTGGATGACTACCGCAGCGTGAACAAGGCGCACTTGCCCCTCGACCTGCTGCTGGAGCCGTTCGGGCGCAACACGGCGGCGGCCATCGCGGTGGCGGCGCTGCATGTGCAGGAGCATTTTGGCGATGCAGCACAGTTGCTGGTAATGCCCGCCGACCACTTGATCCTCAACGAAGTAGCGTTCGCCGAAGCCGTCACCCGCGCCCGCGACCTCGCCGAGGCCGGCTACCTGGTGACCTTCGGCATCCAGCCCGACCACCCGGAAACCGGCTTTGGCTACATCGAGCAAGGCGAGGCGCTGGGCACTGGCTATCGGGTCAAGCGCTTCGTCGAAAAACCCGACCTGGCCACCGCCCAGGGCTACCTCGACGGCGGCAAGCACCTGTGGAACGCGGGCATGTTCTGCTTCAAGGCCAGCACCCTGGTGGACGAACTCGCCGCCCATGCACCGGACGTGCTGACCGCCGCCAGAACCGCGCTGGAACACAGCCAGAGCCTACAGAACAAAACCTCGCGCCAACGTGAACTGGATGCGGATGGCTTTGCCAGCGCGCCGGATATTTCCATCGACGTGGCGCTGATGGAAAAGTCCCGCCAAGTCGCCGTGGTGCCCTGCGACATCGGCTGGAGCGACATCGGTTCGTGGGAAGCGCTGCGCCAGCTCACCCCCAGCGACGCCCATGGCAACCAGGTCAATGGCGAGGCGATCCTGCATGACGTACACAACTGCTACATCGACTCGCCCAAACGCGTACTCGGTGCGGTCGGCGTGCGCGACCTGATCATCGTCGACACCCCCGATGCGCTGCTGATCGCCGACGCCCATCGCAGCCAGGATGTGCGCTATATCGTCGCCGAGCTCAAGCGCCAGAACCATCCGGCGTACAGCCTGCACCGCACCGTCACGCGGCCGTGGGGCACCTACACGGTGCTGGAGGAAAGCAGCCGCTTCAAGATCAAGCGCATCGTGGTCAAGCCCCAGGCGTCGCTGTCGTTGCAGATGCACCATCACCGCAGCGAGCACTGGGTGGTGGTCAGCGGCGCGGCGCAGATCACCAATGGCGAGCGCGAGTTCCTGATCAACGCCAACGAGTCCACCTACATCCCGGCCGGGCATAAACACCGGCTGACCAACCCCGGCATCATCGACCTGGTGATGATCGAGGTGCAGAGCGGCGAGTACCTGGGCGAAGACGACATCGTGCGCTTCGACGACATCTACGGGCGCGCCCCGGCCGACGTGAAAAAATGACATGCGCACTTCATTGATCATCCCGACCCGTAACGCTTCCAGCCACCTGGCGCGCCTGCTGCCAGCGCTGGCCATGCAAAGCCTGCAACCGGACGAAACGCTGGTGGTGGACAGCGCCTCCAGCGACGACACCGTGGCGCGCTTTCGCGCCTTTGGCGCACGGGTCGAGGTGATCGATGCCCGCGACTTCAACCACGGCGGCACCCGGCGCTGGGCCAGCGAACAAGTGGGCGGCGACGCCTTGATCGTGATGACCCAGGACGCCATCCCCGCCAGCCCCGAGACCTTTGCCAACCTGATCGCCGAGTTGCAGCAAGACCCGCTCAACGGCGTCGCCTACGGCCGCCAATTGCCACACCCCGGCGCCGGGGTGCTGGGCGCGCAGTCGCGGCACTTCAACTACCCGGCGCAGAGCCGCAGCAAAAGCCTGGCCGATGCGCCGGAGCTGGGGATCAAGACCTGCTTCAGCTCCGACTCGTTTTCCGTGTACCGGCGCAGCGCCCTGCACGCGGTGGGCGGTTTTCCCGCCGATGTGATCGGTAGCGAAGACGCCTACGTCGCCGCGCGCCTGTTGCTCGACGGCTACAAGGTGCGTTATGCCGCCAGCGCGCAGGTGTATCACTCCCACGATTACACGCTTATGGATGAGTTTCACCGCTACTTCGACATTGGCGTGTTCTACGGCCGCGAGCCGTGGATCCGTGAAGCGTTCGGCGATGCCGGCGGTGAAGGTAAACGCTATGTACTGGCTGAGCTGGCGGCACTGCGCGCAGCCGGTGCGTTGCACCGCGTCCCCGAAGTCCTGGTGCGCAGCGCGTTCAAGTTACTCGGCTACCGGCTGGGGCATCAGGAACGCCGCCTCCCCCTCGCCCTCAAGCGGCGCATCAGCATGTTTCCCGGTTATTGGAGGTGAGCAGCATGACCCACAGGAAGTCCCCCTTGATGAAACGAACCGTGCTCGTCCTGGCCATGCTGGCCTTGGCCGCCTGCAATACCCCCGCGCGCATCGTCGCGCCGGATGGCAAGGCTGTGGAGGACGGCAAGCGCGCCCTCGAACAGTTGGCGCAATTGCCGCCGGCCGTGGAGCGCATCCGCGTCGGCGACCAGTTGCGTATCGTCCGCGATGCCGGCGAGATGCCCACGCTGTCGGCGTTCAACGTCAGCACCATCTATGAGCTGACGCTGTACACGGTGCAGACCGACGGCAAGATCAACTACCCGTTCCTCGGGCCGGTGCAGGTTGCCGGGCGCCAGCCTTCGGAACTCGCCGCCGAGCTGACCAACAAGCTCGCGCCGACCTACCGCGAGCCACGGGTGACGGTGAACATCAACCAGGCACCGGGCAACTCGGTGATCGTCGGCGGCGCGGTGAACAACCCGACGGCGGTGCAGATCGCCACGGCCAACACCCTGGAACAGGCGATTCTCGGCGCGGGCGGAGTGAGCCCGGCGGGCAATGCGAGCATGGTCGCCCTGCTGCGCGAAGACGCCCAGGGTGCCTACCGCGCGTACTTCCTCGACTTCAGCCAGTTGCTCAAGACCGGCCCCAACGGGCGCAAACCGGTGCACCTGCAACGCGGTGACGTGGTGTTCGTGCCCAAATCCAACGTGGGCGAGCGCATCCAGGGGGTGGATACCTACATGAACCAACTGATCCCGTTCACCAAGTCCATTGGGGTTGGCTACAACTACACCCGAACCAGCGGCGGCAATAACTAAAGGAGCGACATCCCATGATCGAGATCCGTTCTTTTCGTGATCTTCTGCGCCTGTTCTTCATCTTCCGCCGTGAGTTCAAACTGGCGGCGATTGCCGCGTTGGTGATCATCCTGCTCGGCGCGTTCCTGCTGCCGGCCAAGTACGAATCCACCGCGCGCCTGCTGGTCAAGCCGGGGCGCGATTCGACCTTGCCGATCGAGATCAGCAACCGCCAGGCGCTGGTGATGCCCAGCACCCAGCGCGACCCGATTGTCGATGAAGAACGCCTGCTCACCGGGCGCCCCATCGTGCGGGCGGTGGCCGAGCACTACCTGGAAGTGATCGAAAACGCGCCGCCGCCCGAAGGGTTCTGGAAGCGCACCAAGCACTACGTCAAGGAAGGCATCGGCGCCATTTTCGGCGGCGTGCGCGTGGTGCTGGAAACCGTGGGCATCGTCGAAAAAACCACCCCGGTGGAACGCCTCGCCGCCAGTTTGGAAAAGAGTTTTGAAGTGAGCCACGCCGCCGGCTCCACGGTGATGGACATCAGCTTCACCTGGGGCGACCCGGAAATTGCCCAGGCGGTGGTCAAGGATTGGGTCGAGACCTATATCAACGAACGCACCCAGGCCCTGGGGCGCAAGAGCCTCTACGTGTTTTACGAAGGCCAGGTCGCCACCAGCGCCACCGAGATCCAGAGCTACAAGCAGCAGATCCTCAAGCACCTCAACGAGATCGGCGCGGCGAGCATCACCGATCGCCTGGAAGACTTGTCCGAGCGCATCAACGTGCTGCGCGGCGAAACCTTCAACACCACACGCTTGATCGCCTCTTCGGACAGCGCCATTGCGAGCACGCGCACCCAGCTCAAGACCCAGCCCAAGGAAGTCACCACGGTGCGCCAGATCGCACTGAACCCGCAGCAACAAGACTTGCGTCGCCTGCTTAACCAGAAGCTGCTGGAAAAGGCCGACATGATGCGCACCTACACCGACAACGCGCCGCCGGTGAAAGCCCTCGACGCGTCGATCCGTGCGATGCGCGCCGAGGTTTCCAGCGAAAGCAACACCGTGCAAGCCTCGGAAAACCGTGCGCCAAACACCCTGGAAATCCACTTGCAGCGCGTGCTGCTGGATGAGACCAGCAACAACCAGGCGCTGCGCACACAGCTGGTGCAACAGCAAAAACAACTGCTCAACCTCGAAGACCAGCGCAAGCAAGCCCTGGAGATTGAACCGGAACTGGCGCGCCTGGCCCGCGAGTTGAACACCACCGAGCGCAACTACGCGCTGTACGTGGACAACCTGGAAAAATCGCGCATCGACCGCGAGCTCGACAACAGCCAGATCAGCAACATCGCCGTGATCGAAGAAGCCACCCTGAACCCTGGCCGCATCTTCCCGAAAACCCTGGTGATGCTGTTCCTGGCGATCCCGTTTGCCATCGTCGTCGGCTTGCTGGTGATCTACCTGTGCTACCTGCTGGACCAGCGCATTCACGACGGCGGCCTGGTGGAGCGCAAGTTCGGCCTGCGCCTGTGGACCACCCTGCCGGAGCTGGACACCAGCACCGTGCAAAGCACCAACGCGTTCCACGCCAGCATCTACCGGCTGTACAGCCAGCTCAAACCCGACCGCATCGCGCAGAACGGCCTGACCCTGGGCCTGACCTCGGCACGACACGGCGAAGGCGTGACCTTTGTCGTCGAGCAGCTGCGCCATCTGCTCCTGGAAAACGGCGTCAACGTGCGGGTCGGCGGCCTCGTCCCGGCGGAGCCTGGCGAAGTGGTACTGCTGGATGCCTCGGGCCTGCTGGACAACCGCGACGCGTTTGTCACCCTACGCCGCGCCGACCTGATTGCGCTGGTGGTGGAAGCGCATAAAAGCACGGTGCCGGTGGTGGAACATGCGCTGTCGATCCTCAATACCGCGTTCGGCAAAGTGGACGGCATCATCATCAACCGGCGCAAATTCGAAGTGCCGGCCAAGGTGTTGCGCACCATCGCCAAATACCGGGGGGCGTTCTGATGCGCATCGCCCTGCTCGCTCCCTTGCCGCCGGAAAAAAACGGCATCGCCGACTACGCGAACCATTTCAAGACGGCGTTGGAGCAGTTGGGCGTGACGGTGGCGACACCGTTGACCGGCGTGGATGGCAACAGCGCAGCGATCCAGCAGGCCATCGCCCGGTTCGACTGGCAGCGTGTGGACCTGGTCCACGCCGAGCTGGGCGGTGGGCGCCTCGGCGAATTCCTCGCCCTGCGTGAATTGCGCCGGGCCCATCCAGGCCTGGCGCTGACCGCCACCGTGCATGACCCGGAGCGCATGGTCTGGCGCCGCGAACACCTGCCCTTCCCGCTCAACCTGTTGGAGCGTTTGCCCAGCCCGTTGCCGCAAGCAGCGGTGGTACTGGCCGACCCGTTGACCTTGCGCGAAGAACGCCACGTCGCCCAAGGCCTGACGCGGCTGATCACCCTCACCCGCCTCGGCGCCGACTGCTTGAGCCAGCGCATGCAATTGCCGGCCGGCAAGGTCGCGGTGATCAACCACGCCAACCTGGCCATCGCGCCTGTGCCGTTGCCGGCGCTGGACACTCTGCACCTGCTGTACTTCGGTTTTATCTACCGGGGCAAAGGTATCGAAGACCTGCTGCAAGCCCTGGCCGATGTGTTCAAGCAAGCCCCCGAATTGCGTGACCGCGTGCGCCTGACCCTGGCCGGTGGCACCGCCGCCGAAATGGCGTTTGGCGCGGGCGGCAATTACCTGGAGCAGTTGAACAGCCAGATCGCCGCACTCGGCCTGACCGACGCCATCGACTGGCGGCTGAACCTGCCGGCGAGCGAGATTGCCCAGACGATCCAGGCCCACCATGTGATGGTGCTGCCGTACCGCGAATCGAAAAAACTCGGCCTGCTGGGGCGCCAGCGCGGCACCAGTGGCGCGCTGTCCTGGGCCGCCGCGTGCGGGCGCGGGGCAATCACCTCGGATGCGCGGGCGTTTGCCGAAGAAGTCGCCAGCGGCAACGGCGCGATCTATACCCAGGGCGATGTACCGGCGCTGGCAGCGCAACTGCTGCGCCTGGCACGCACGCCGGCGCTAGCCCGGGACTGGGCCGAACGCGCCGGGGAAATCGGCCGCGAACGTCTGTGGCCGTTGACCGCGCAGAAATTCAAGCAGCTCTTTGAACAGGCGATTGCCGGAGCCCCTTATGGCGCGTAAACGCACGTACCTCGCGACCCTGGCCGTGGTCGCCGCCTTGGGCCTCACGGCCTTTATGTGGGGGCGCCAGGCCGACGCCGAGAACCATGTGCTCAAGGGCAACAAGGTCGTGGTGTGGAAGGATTTCCTCGGGGTGAACGCGCAGTTCCTGTGGTTCGCCCCTGCGCGCTATCAAATGCAGATCGACCGCCTCAAGGCCCTGGGTCTGCAATGGGTGCGCCTGGATTTGCACTGGGACCAACTGGAGCCGGTGGAGAACCAGTACCAGATCGCAACCCTCGATCAGTTAGTCGGCAAGCTGCAGGACAACCAGCTCAAATCGGTGTTCTACCTGGTGGGTTCGGCACCCTTCGCCACCAGCGCGCCGGTCGGTGCGCCGTATCAGGACCAGTACCCGCCCAAAGACCCGAACGTGTTCGCCACGCGCATGGCGCTACTGTCCCAGCGTTACCCTAGCGTCGATGCCTGGCAGGTGTGGAACGAGCCCAACCTGCTCGGCTTCTGGCGCCCGGTGGCCGATCCCACAGGTTTTGCCGCGCTGTTGACCGCCACGGCGGGGGCCTTGCGCGGGGTCAATCCGAGCAAGCCGGTGGTTGCCGCCGGCATGGCGTTCTTCAGCGAAATGCCCAACGGCCAGACCATGTTCGATGCCCTTGGCGCCCTTGGCGTGGCCAGCCTCAACACAGTGATTTCCTACCATCCCTACACCCAACTGCCGGAAGGTAACGACCCGGCGAACCTGGACTTTATCGCCAAGACCAGCGCACTCAACACTGCCCTGCGCAACGGCGGCGTGCAGACCCTGTGGAGCACCGAATGGGGCTGGTCCACCTACCCCGGGCCGAAGGACGCGCAAGACCTCATCACCCAACAAGGCCAGGCCGACTACGTGCTGCGGCGCCTGGCGCTGATGAGCGCGATGGATTTCGACAAGATCTTCCTGTTCACCTTGAGCGATCTCGACCAGCGCGCCAGCGTGCGCGATCAGTACTACGGTTTGCTCGATATCGACGCCAACCCCAAGCGGGTGTACACCGCGCTGAAAAACTTTCTCGACTTCAGCGGGCCCAGCCTGAGCCCCGGCGACCCACCGCTCGCCGACCAATTGCCCGACGGCCTGTTCAGCATCGGCTGGACCCGCGCCGACGGCCACAAGCTGTGGTTCTTCTGGTCGGCCGCGGGCGGCAACGCGCATTTGCCAGGCCTGGCCAACGCCACGCTGTACGACCCGCTGCTCGGCACGCAAACCCCGCTGACCGGCACCAGCGGCCTGACCGTGACGGTCAAGCCGACCCTGCAAATTCTGTTATGGGATTGACGCGGCCATGCGCATTTTATGGATCCTGCCCTACTCACCCTGGCCCGCCACCAGCGGCGGCAAGACGCGCCAGTTTCACCTGCTGCGCAGCCTCGCGGCGCGCGGGCACCAGATCACCTTGCTGCTGCATGACAAACACCCGGTAACGCCGGCCGACCGCCAGGTGCTGGAGGCGTTTCTCGAGCAATTGATCGTGCTGCCGCGCCGCCCGCTGCGCAGCGCCAAAACGTTGCTGGCCGGGCTGTTCGCGCCCTACCCGCTGCTGGCCAGCGTGAATGGCCTGTCGGGAGAGTTGCAGGACACGTTCGAGTGGCTGTTGGGTGAACAATGGGACGTGGTGCAGATCGAACACAGCTACAGCTTCCAGCCTTACGAAGATGCGCTGGCGCGTAACGCCCAGCCGTTTGTGCTGACCGAGCACAACGTCGAGTCGGCCCTGGGCGCCGCCACCTATGACCGTTTGCCGCGCTGGGCGCTACCGTTCATTCGCTACGATCAATGGCGCTATGCACGCTGGGAGCGCCGGGTCATGCGCCAGGCCACCCAGGTGGTGGCGGTGACCGAAAGCGACGCCGAGGTGCTGGAAAAGATCGCCGGCAAACGGGTGCCGGTGGTGGTCAACGGCGTGGATTGCGATCACTTCGCCAAGGCCCGTCCCGACCCAACGAGCCGCCGCGTGCTGTTCCTCGGCAACTACGAATACGCGCCGAATGTGGACGCCATCGAGTGGGCCCTGGATGAAATCCTGCCCAAGGTCTGGGCACGCTGCCCCGATGCGCGCATGAGTGTGTGTGGCTTCGGCATGCCCGCCAGTTGGCGCACGCGCTGGCCAGACCCGCGCATCGAATGGCAAGGTTTTGTGCCGGACCTGCTGGCGTTGCAATCGAGCAGTTCGGTGTTCCTCGCCCCGCTGCGCCATGGCGGCGGCTCCAAGCTCAAGGTCCTCGAAGCCCTGGCCGCCGGCCTGCCGCTGGCCAGCACCGCGCAAGGGGTGTCGGGCCTGGACCTGGTGGAAGGCCTGGACTACCTCGGCGGCCAGACCGCCACCGCCCTGGCCGATGCGGTGGTGCGCCTGCTGCAATTTCCCGAAGCCGCCGCGCCCATGGGCGAAGCCGGCCGTGCTTATGTGCGCCGCGCCCATGACTGGAGCGTCGCCGCCAGCCAGTTGGAGCAGGTGTACGCCAGCCTCGCGCCGGTCAAACACAAGGAGCCCGCATGCGTGTAGGCCTGGATTACCGCACCGTCGGCACCTCGCCGCAATCGGGGATCAGCCGCCAGGTGTATGCCCTGGAAAACGCCCTGCGCACGCTGCCGGACCTTGAGCTGGAGCGTTTCACCGTGGCGCCCCTGGGCGATGAAACCCGTTTGCAGGCGCATTGCCCAAGCTGGGGCTGCGCAAAAACCGCAATGCACCAACCGCAGAATCGCCTGCGTTTCGAGGCCGGCTTTCTGCCGCGTGCGCTGCGCGAGCAACACATTGACCTGTACATCAGCACCTTCAATATGGGCCTGCCGCTGCCGCCCAAACCCAAGGGGTTGCGCAGCGTGGTGCTGTTGCATGACCTGTTCCAGATCACCTTGGACAACTACCACGCCAACCGCCTGAAGGCGCTGATCTACAAGACCAGTGATCGCCTGTCGATTGCCTATGCGGTGCGCAGCGCCGACCGCGTGTGGACGCCGTCGCAGTACAGCGCCGATGAAACCGCGCGGCTGTTTCCCGGCGCCAAGGGCAAGATCCGCGTGCTGCCCAATCAGGTCGATGGCTTTGCCGGATTGCCCGCCGACCTCAGTGCGCGCCAACTGCCCGAGGGTTATTGGCTGCTGGTGGGCACCCGCGAATTGCGCAAGAACGTACCGTTCCTGGTGGACGCCTGGCAGCAGGCGCGGCGCCAATCCAACGAGGTGCCGGAGCTGGTGCTGGTGGGCAGCCTCGACCATCTGCCCGAGGCCCAGCGCACGCTGCCGGGGATTCGCGCCTTGAGCGGAGTGTCGGATGCCGAACTGCATGCGCTGTATCGCCAGGCCTCACGCCTGTGGCAACCCTCCTACGCCGAAGGTTTCGGCTTGCCGGTGATCGAGGCCCTGAGCGTCGGCACGCCGGTGGCGGTGGCCAGCGGCACCTCGCTGGATGAAATCACCCCGCCGACGGCGCCGCGCTTTTCGCCCACCGATGGCCCGGCGCTGGTGCAATTGATGCTAGAGCTGGCGCAGCGCAGCGCCGAAGATTCGGCGGAGCAACGCCGCCTGTGGGCTGAGCGTTACAACCCTGGCGCCTATCGCCGCCGCCTGGCCGACCTGATCGAGGAGCTCAAGTGAGAATAAACCTGGCAAGCCTCGTCCCCATCCTCTTCGGCGTGCTGTTCGGCGCGCTGGCCTTGTTGCTGTCACCGGCCAAGGCATTTGTCGCCGTGATCGGCCTGGCGGGCGCGTTGACCATCCTGCGCTTTCCGCTGTGGGGCCTGCTGCTGTTTGCCCTGGTGGCGACGTTCATGCCGTACTCCACGGTGAACCTGGGTATCCGCACCACCGTCAGCGAAGCGATCCTAGCGCTGACCTGGGGCGCAGTGGTGTGGCAGCGATTTTTGTCGCGCATGCCCGAATCACCGCGCTTCACGCAACGCCCCACCGACCAGATGCTGATGTGGCTGATGCTGTTCAGCGTGTTCCCGTTTATCGTCGGCCAGGTCATCACCCACGCCGACAGCAGCGGCCTGGCCAACTGGCTGCGCTGGTTGCTGAACCTGTCGGGCGTGTTCCTCGCGGCCAAGTTGCTGGGGGAACGCAAGCACCGCGAAGCGCTGGTGATCGCCTTGCTGTTGGGCAGCCTGGCGATGCTGGTGCTGTCGATCGCAGTATTTGTACGCACGCGCTCGGGGGCCGGGATTGCGCCGATCCTGGCGCTGTTCAACTACGCCAACTTCGACACACTCAAGTTCGGCCTGGAAGCCATGTCTTCGCGCATGGGCTCGCCGTGGACCCACCCGAATGCCATCGGCGGGATCATGGCGCTGCTGCTGCCGTTGGCGTTCTGCTACGGCATGACCGAGCAAGGCTGGAAGCGCGGCCTGGGCCTGAGCGTGGCGTGCCTGGGCGCGGCCGCGCTGCTGTTGGCCAGTAGCCGTGGCGCGATGGTCAGCCTGGCGCTGGTGCTGCTGTGGATGGCCACGCGCCGCGTGCCGTACACCGGGCGCCTGCTGATGATCGGCGCGGCGCTGACCGTGGCGCTGGTGCTCGCTTATCCGCCGTTGCAGGACCGTCTGGCAACGATTTTCTCGTCGAGCAACGCCAGTACCGAAGTGCGCTTCGATGAATACCGCATGTTCCCGCAGGCGGTGGCGGCGTATCCGCTGGGCATTGGCTTCAAGGTCGATCCACCGGTGCCGGGCACGCAGTTGCTGGGGATCTCCAACCTGTGGCTGAACTACATCTACAAGATCGGCATTCTCGGCATGCTGCTGTTTGTCGCGGTGACCGTGCGCTGGTGGCGTGAGGCGCGGCCGGAAAAAGGCCCGATCCGCCTGACCAAGGACAACGCCCTGTGGCTGGGGACCACGGCGGGGATTCTGGCGGCGTTGGTCAGTGGCTTGTTTGACCACTACTTCAGCTTTGCGGTGGTGATGGTGGCGCTGTTCTGGCTGATGGTGGGGATCAATGTGCTGGAGGCGCGGCGGTTGTTTCCGGCGCGGTTGCCGCAGGTCAAACACGTCGCGGCGCCCGGGCCGTTGCTTGATGGCGTGCACCCCTGATGCTCGGCTCTGCCGTCTGGCTCACCGTGGCGACCTTGCTCGGCTTGTGCCTGGGCTTTGCCCGCGAATGGTTGCTGGTGGCGGCGTGGGGCGCGGGTGAGCGCAGTGATGCGTTCCTGATCGCGCTGTTTTTGCCCGAAGCCTTGCGCATGTCCCTGGCCGGCGGCGTGCTCAGCGCCGCCGCGCTGCCGCTGTACCTGCAACGCCAGGACGGCGAGCGCCTGAGTTGGCTGGCGGTGTTGTTTCCGGCGTTGCTGCTGATCGCGCTGGTGACCAGCCTGTTGCTGACGCTGCTGGCGCCGTGGCTGGTGCAACTGCTCGGCCCCGGGTTGGCGGCAAGTGCCACGGCGTTGGCGGGCAGCAATCTGCAGATCGTCGCGTGGTGCGTGCCGGGATTGATGCTGCATGCGCTGTTCAGTATTCCGTTGCAGGCCAGCGAGCGGTTTGTGCTGGCGGGGTTGGGCTCGTTGCTGTTCAACCTGCCGCCGGTGACCTACCTCGCCCTCGCCGGCACCGCCACGCAACCGCACACGCTGGCCCTGGCCTGCCTCGCCGGCAGCCTGTTGATGCCGCTGGCGCTGCTGCCGTCGGTCTGGCGCCAGGGCTGGCGGCCGTGGCGTTGGCAGCTGTCGCTGGCGCCACTGCGCGAGCTGGGCCAACGCATCGGCCCGCTACTGTTGAGCAACGGCGCCAGCCAGGGCTTGGCGCTGATCGAGCGGCTGGTGGCGTCGCTGCTGGGGGAAGGCGCGGTGACGTGGGTCAACCTCGCGCGCAAGCTGATGAACCTGCCGCTGATTGCGCTGATGAGCCTCAACCAAGTGCTGCTGGGCATGATGAGCCGGCGCCAGGGCGACGAGCGCCTGGCCCTGCTCAAGCGCGGCCTGGAAACCGCCAGCGTGCTGACCTTGCCCGCCGGTGTCGGCCTGGTGGCGGCGGCCCCGAGCCTGGTGGCGTTGCTGCTGCCCAGGCAGTCGGCGGATTCGCCGCTGCCGCTGCTGCTGGCGTGGTTCGCCGTGCCGCTGGTGTTCGGCGCCTGGAACGCGTTGCTCGCGCGCTACGCCTACGCCGCTGGCGACACGCGCCAGCCGTTGCGCTGCGAATTGCTCGGCAGCCTGGTCAACGTGCTGTTGCTTGGCGCGCTGCCGTTTATCTTCGGCCTGGCGGGCATTCCGCTGGCCGCGCTGGCCGGGGTGCTGTGCACCGCGCTGCTGCTGATGCAGCGCCAGTCCTTGCTCGCCGCCCTGCCCTGGGCGCGGCAATGGCTGCTGAGCACACTGTTGCTGGGCCTGGCGGCGTTGCTGCTGTTTCGGATTGACGGCGTGTGGCTGCAACTGGGGCTGAGCACCCTGGCCGGCGCCGTGGTGTTGCTGGGCATGGGGCTGTGGCTCAAGCCATGGCGCAAGGCATAAAGGAGGAAGGTCGAGTGAAACATCGCTGGATTCAAATGGATATCGCCAAAGGCATCGGCATCCTGGTGATCGTGTATGCCCACAGCTGGTTTGTGGCCACGTCCCTGGACCTGATGTACCCGATCCTCGCGTCGTTCATCCTGCCGTTGTTCTTCTTTTTGTCGGGCGTGCTGTTCAAGCCGGAACAGCCCTTTGGCGAGATGGCCGTGCGCAAGGCCGACGGCCTGCTCAAGCCGTTTTTCTTCACCATGCTGGTCTACGTGATCGTGCGCGATGTGCTGCGCGGGCAGCCGTTGCTGCCGGATATCGGCGGCGTGCTGTATGCCTCGGTGGACACCATCCCGTGGCAGGCGCTGTGGTTTTTGCCGCATTTCTGGGTGGCGATCCTGTTCAGCTGGTGCGTGCTGCGCCTGATCCAACGCCTGCCGTTGGCGCTGAGTTGCGTGCTGACCGCGCTGATTCTGGTGGTGGGCACCTGGATCCTGCCGTGGTTCTGGCAACTGCCGGTGACCGTCGGCGAACGCACCTGGGTGCTGCCCGGCTTGCCGTTCAGCCTGGACGTCACACTGATCAGCGGCGCATGTTTCATCCTCGGCTACCTGCTGCGGGACTGGCTGCGCCGGCATGAGGGTTCACTGCTGACGCTGGTGATATCGGCGGCGCTGTTTGCAGCGGTGTTCCTCTGGCGCGGTGACACCATGGACCTGGCGCAACGGCGTTATGACCACTGGTTGTGGACCAGCCTGCTGGCGGTGATTGGCATGTACCTGTGCTGGGCGTTGGCGCGGGTGCTCATGGTCTCGGCGCTGCTGACGCGGGCAATGACCTACATTGGCCAGTCCACGTTGATCCTGTTGATCTTCCATGGCGAGATCCAGCATAAGACCTTCGATCTGATGGAGCGCTTGGGGCTGCCTGCGTTTGTGGCGGCGTGCATTGGCTTGGTGGTGGCGGTGGTGGCGCCGTTGCTGATTGGGGAAGTGATCAAGCGGGTGGCGTTCTTGCGGTTTTTCTACTTTCCGTTTCCGGTGCGCAAGAAAACGGAGACCCCGACTCCAGCACGCAACTGAACCCAAATGTGGGAGCGGGCTTGCCCGCGATGGCGATGTGTCAGTTAGTAAAAGGCTGACTGATACACCGCTATCGCAGGCAAGCCAGCTCCCACAGGAGGGTGGCGGTGTGGCCAGATTCTCAGTCTGGCGCAAATCCAGATGTGGGAGCTGGCTTGCCTGCTCCCACATAAGCTCACTCTGACTTGGGGTTAGGCGCTCAGATCAGAAATCGTATTTGATGCCTGTCATCAGGTTGCGCGGCGCGCCATACATGCCGTGGTTGCCGGCATAACTCAGGTACTCGCGATCAAACAGGTTATTGATGTTCACCGACGCACTCAGCTTGGGCGTCACGTCATAACGCACCAGCAGGTTGGTCACCGCATAGCTGCCCTGGCTGAAGGTGTGCAGGTCTTCGCCGACCTTGCTTTGCCAGTTCACCCCGCCGCCAACGGTGAACTTGTCCAGCGCGCCCGGCAGGCGGTAAGTGGTGAAGGTCTTCAGGCTCTGGCGCGGCAAGGTGGTGACGATGCGGTTGTCATCGGCATCGGTGCTGACGGCGTAGGCGTAACCCGCAGAGGCTTGCCAGCCTTCGGCCAATTCACCGTTGAGTTCCAGCTCGACGCCTTCGGTGGTGGTGCCCTTCTCGTTGCGGTAGGTGTCGCCGCCCGGGGTGTCGATCCAGATCGCCAGGTTGTCCTGTTCCAGCTTGAACAGCGCCAGGCTGGTGTTGAGTTTCTCGTCGAAGAAGCTGCCCTTGAGCCCCACTTCATAGCCCTTGCCTTCCATCGGCGGCAGGGCCTTGTTGTTGATGTCATGCACGCCCATGCCCTGGGGGTTGAAGATCTTCGTGTAGCTGGCGTAGGCCGACCAGTTGTCGGTGAGGTCGTACACCACCCCGGCGTAGGGGATGTAGACGCCGGTTTCCGATTCGTCGGTGCGGGTCTCGGTGCCGCCGTAAGGGCTGGTGACGGTGTCACGTTTCCAGTCGATCACCCGGCTGCCGAGGATCAGGCTCAGGTCATCGGTGACCCGCAGGCGGGTGCTGAGGTAAGCGGCGTACTGGCTTTCATCCACCGAGGATTTGCCGGTGACGTCGAACGCCGGCTTGGCCGAGTTACCGTCCCAGTTGAACAGGTTGTCGATGGCGCCAGCGGGTGAACCGGAATAGGCGTAGTTCCAGCCGCCGTGGCTCGGCACGCTCTCGCGGTATTTGGATAGGGTCACGCCGGCGATCAGCTCGTGCTCGCGACCAAGCAGGTTGAACGGGCCGGTGGCGTACAGGTCGAGGTTGTCCTGGCGCGGCGTACCGGAGAAGCGCACCGGCAGTTGGGTGGTGCCGCTGCCGTCGCGGTTGAGGCTGCCGTTGACGTAGTTGAAGATTTCGTCGAACTGGTTTTCGGTGTGGGTGAACTCGGCCTTGGCGCTCCAGCCGCTGTCGAACTTCTGTTCGATGGCGGTGAAGAAACTGGTCTGCTCATGGTCGTTGTAGGACCACGACGGCGCGGTGTTCAGCGAGCGGCTGAGGTTGCTGCGCGAGCCGTCGGTAAAGCGCGTGGGCAAACCGGAACGGGCCGGTGCGTCGACGTCGGTGCGCAGGTAGCTGAAGCCCATCGTCAGCAGGGTGTCTTCGGTCAGGTCGAACTCGGTGATGCCGTAGAGCAGTTGGCTTTCTTGCTTGTAGCGGTCGATCCAGGAACGTTCGGTCTTGTAGTCCGCCACCAGGCGCCCGCGCACGTTGCCGCTCTCGGTCAGCGGGCCGGACACGTCAAGGCCGGTGCCGTAGCGGTCCCAGTTGCCCGCCTCTGCGGTCACGCTGGCACGGGCCTCGGCGGTCGGGCGCTTGCGGATCAGGTTGATGGTGGCCGCCGGGTTGCCCATGCCGCTGATCAGGCCGGTGGCGCCGCGCACAATCTCGACGCGGTCGTACATGGCCATGCTTTGGGTGTAGTTGTCCATGCGCGTGGCGGTGGGCACGCCGTCGATCTCGAAGTTCTGGATCTGGAAGCCACGGGAGAAGTAACCATCGCTTTCCGAGCCCTTGCCATCACGCAGCACGATGATGCCGGGGGTGGCGTCGAGGGTGTCGCTGAGGTTGATCAGACGCTGGTCGTCGAGGCGCTGGCGCGTCATCACGGTGAGCGATTGCGGGGTTTCCCGTGGGGTCAGGTTCAGGCGCGTCGAGCTGCTGGACGACTGCGTGGTGTAGGAACCGGTGCCTTCGGTGGTCGAACCCGGCGCCTTGCCGGAGATGGACACGGTGCTCAGTTGCAAGGCGCCGCCCGCCGGGCGTGGTTCCAGCGAGTAGTTATTGCCGCTGCCACGCACGGCTTGCAGGTCGCTGCTACTGAGCAGGATTGCCAGGCCGCTGTCCAGGTCATGGCGCCCATGCAGGCCGGGGCTGGTCTTGCCGTCGGTGAGCGCCGCCGGGTAGGACAGCAGGATCTGGCTGGCCTGGCCGAACCGGTTGAGTGCGCCGGCCAACGAGCCAGCCGGGATGTCGAAGTCCCGCTGCTCCGCCGCCTGCACCCAGGCCGACGCCAGCAGCAACGGCGTGGCGACCGTGAGCGTGGCGATGCCTTGCATGACCGCAAGGGCCAGTGAAGTTTTCAACGTTGTGCGTGGCTGCATGCCTGTTTCCCCAGTGAAGGTAGTGTCTGGGAATACAAGTCTCGTGAGATCGGCAAACGGCTCACTTTGCGGCGAAATAAATTCACGCCAGGTGCTGGCGCGGCTTGAGGGTGACCCAGAACCGCGTGAAATGCTGCACATCCAATTGCAGGGTCTGCGCCAGGGCGGCGAGGATGCGGTCGGTGTCGGCCAGCGGATAAGTGCCCGACACCCGCAGGCCGCGCACCGCCGGATCACAGGCCAGGCGCCCGCGCCGATAGCGGCTCAGTTCTTCAAGGAAGTCTTCCAGGCGCATGCCCTGGGCGACAATCATGCCGCCGCGCCAGGCCAGTTCGCCGTCCCGTTGCGGGCGGCGGGCGAGCACGGTGTGGGCGTCGAAGCTGATCAGTTCACCGGGTTGCAGGACCAGGCTGCGCGACGGGATCTGCACCGACAGCGCGCCCTGGTCGGCGCCCAGTTGGCTGAAGCCGTCACGCTGGCGCAGGCTGAAACGGCCACTGACTGCGCGGGTCAGGCCTTCGGCGGTCTGCACCCATAGCGGGCGGTTGTCGGCGGGGTTGGGGTCCACCAGGATTTCGCCGCGCAGCAGGTGGATCTGGCGCCGCTCGGGGGTGTATTTCACGTCGATGGCGCTGTCGGTGTTGAGTTGCACCTGGGTGTTGTCCGCCAGGTCGATGCGCCAGCGTTCCCCGACGGTGGTGCTGTAGTCGCTGGTCCAGTGTTCCAGCAGTTCGCTGTCCTTGAGGCTCCACGCGGTGGCGCCTGTCGCCAGCAGTACGGCGAGGTGCTTGACCACTTGGCGGCGGGACAATGTCGGCAGCAACGCCGCGCTGACCAACGCTTGATGCGCCGGTGCGCGCACGTCCTGCATGCGTTGCAAGAATCGCTGGGAATGCTGCCAGGCCCGTTCATGGCTCGGGTCTTCTTCGCGCCAACGCTGGCACTCGGCGCGGGTCTGTTCGCTGACGTCGGGCGCCTGCAATTCCAGTTGCCAATGCATCGCCTGCTCGGCGGCCTCCAGGGACAGCGTCATGGTTGCTGGCTGTCCAGCAGGATGCAGTGCGCGCCGGCCTTGATGATGTAGCGCTTGACCGTGGCGATGCTGGCGCCGAGGCGCTCGGCAATCTCGCCATGGCTGAGGCCATCGAGCTGCGACCACAGGAACGCCTGGCGCACCGGCAAGGCCAGGCGGCTGAGCACTTCGTCGAGGGCGGTGAGGGTTTCCAGCAGGATCCATTGGGTTTCGGCGCTGGGGGCGGATTCTTCCGGCAACAGCGCCAGGGCCTGCAAGTAGGCGCGCTCGAGCTTTTGCCGACGGAAGTGGTTGGACAGCACGCTCTGCGCCACCTTCGCCAAAAAACTGCGCGGTGCCTGCACCTCGATCGCCTGATTCTTCGCCAGCAGCCGCAGGAAGGTGTCCTGGGCCAGGTCCGCGGCACTCTGCGAGCAATTCAGGCGACGCCACAGCCATTGCTGCAACCAACGGTGTTGCTGCTGGTACAGGGTGGCCAGGTCAGTGGGGCTTACCGCAGGAGTCGAAGACATGGGAGGCGCGCACAAGGAATGATGCGCAAATGATAACGGTTATCATATGTTTCGCAAGGTGTGTGCGGTAGGAGCCGGGGGAGCCGGCTCCTGGTGTGGATCAATCGTCCAGTTGTTGCGGCGCAGGCTTGCTGCCGGCCTTGGCCGGTTTGGCGCCTTTGGCAGGTGCCGGTGCAGCCGGCTCGGGTTCTGCGGCGGCGGCGGTTTCTTTTTCCGCCATGGGCATCTGGTCGATGGTGCTGAAGAATTCCTTCAGGTCGAGGGTATCCGGTGGCACGGTCTTCTCGAGTTTCTTCTCGCCATCCTTGCCCACCAGGATGACCTTGGTGCCGCTACCGGCACCCAGCTTGAGGGCGCGGATCAGTGCATTGGTTTCTGGCGGCGTGAGTTTCTTGTTGTCCTTCGCTTCCTTGGCGAACTTCTCCCCTTCGGCACCGATGCTGCCGAACTTCACGGTGTAGAACACCATGTTGCGTTCTTCGAACGCTTGCTTGTTGGCAGGCTCGTCAAGTTGCTTCTTGAGCGTGGTCAAAGTGGCGTTACCGGAATCAAGCTCCACCACGACCAGCGGACGGGCTTTGCCCACATCCTGCTTGAGTGGGTTGGTATCATCAGCGGCCAACAGCGGCCCCGTAAAAACCATCAAGGTAGCCAGGGTCAGCGACCGGATGAGCATGCGCACCTCCTTCTAATTCCATGCAGGGTTCTTGAGTTTCATGTCTGCGACAGTCAAATTCAAGGATGATTCCTACACCAGTTTAAGAAAGCGTAGGTCAGGACGCCCGCTACGCAAGGGGTTGAGGCGCTTGCGCGGTGATTGTTTCCACTGATTACGGAAACATCATGAGACCTTCCAGTCCGGCCAATGCCGTGCAAACACAGGCGCCACCACAGGGTCGGTGTCCACCTGCGCCAAGCTCTGGGCAAAGCCCGGGGCCAGGCCATTCAAGGCCTCCCGCGACTCATCCCAGCGCGACACCGCCGCCGCCATCAGGCCCAGTGCATTCGGCGTGTCGTTGGGGCCGAACAACTGCCCGGCAAACTGATCGGCAAACACCACCCAGGCCTGGTGCAGGTAACGCCGTGTGCCGGTGACCAGTTGCGCCTGCACGGTTTCATTGACGTTGCCGAGCCAGCGTTGCGGGTAGTCGATGATGCCGATGGCCGAGTAGCAATTGGCGGCGATGTACACCAGGCCGCGGATGATCTGCGCGCGGTTGCCGGCCAGCAATGCAGAGGCGGGAAATTCCAGGCCGAGGTGGATCAGGATCGCTGCGCTCTCGGTGAGCACCTGGCCATCGGGCGTGAGCAATGTGGGCACTTGCTTGAGCGGGTTGATGCGCGCCAGTTCGTCACTGCCGGCGCCCTCGGCCCATGACGCGGCGTCGATCCGCCGCCATGGCACCGCGCAACGTTGCAGGGCGATTTCGATCATGCACGAGCCGGATTCGTCGATGCCGTAGAGCGTGTACATGGGCCTGGTCTCCTATTGCCAGCTTGGGCCCAAGATTGCGGGCCTTCGCCGTGTCGAATCAAGCGTTTAAAACAGCCCCATCTGCCCGCCAACCAAGGTGCCGAAATCGTCATTCACAAACGGCAGGATCGCATCGGCCACCGGCTGCAATTGCCGGGTGACGTAGTGGTCGTAGTCGATGGGCGCCTGGCGGGTTTCCAGGGGTTCCGGGCCGTTGACCGTGATCACGTAGCTGATCCAACCCCCACGCTGATACTGGCGCGGACGCCCGAGGCGGTCGTTGTAGTCATCCGCCAGGCGCGCAGCGCGCACGTGGGGTGGCACGTTGCGTTCGTAGTCGTCCAGCTGTCGGCGCAGGCGCTTGCGGTAGATGAGCAGTTCGTCGAATTCGCCACTCAAGGTGCGCTGCACGTAGTCGCGGATGTAGTCCTGGTGCGGCTGGCGATGGAAGATGCGCTGGTAGAGTTCCTGCTGGAACTGGCGGGCCAGGGGCGACCAGTCGCTGCGCACGGTTTCCAGGCCTTTGTAGACCATTTCTTCGCGGCCATCGCTGTGCGTGACCAGGCCGGCGTAGCGTTTTTTGCTGCCCTCCTCGGCGCCGCGGATGGTCGGCATGAGGAAGCGGCTGAAGTGGGTTTCGTATTGCAGTTCCAACGCGCTGTGCAGGCCGAACTCGCTGCGCAGGTGCTCGCGCCACCAGTCGTTGACGTGCTGCACCAAGGCGCGGCCGATGCGACCGGCGTCTTCCTGGGAATGGGCACTGCCGAGCCAGACGAAGGTGGAGTCGGTGTCGCCGTAGATCACCTCATAACCCTGGGCTTCGACCAGGGCGCGGGTCTGGCGCATGATCTGGTGGCCGCGCATGGTGATGGATGATGCCAGCCGCGTGTCGAAGAAGCGGCAACCGCTGGAGCCGAGCACGCCGTAGAAGGCGTTCATGATGATTTTCAGCGCCTGGGACAACGGCGCGTTATGTTCGCGCTTGGCTTCTTCGCGGCCCTCGGACACCCGCGCGACGATGGCCGGCAAGCAGTGCCGGGTGCGCGAGAAACGCGCGCCGCGAAAGCCTTCCACCGACTGGCTGTCGTCGGGGTACTTGAGGCCTTCGATCAGGCCCACCGGGTCGATCAGGAAGCTGCGGATGATCGACGGGTAGAGGCTTTTGTAGTCGAGCACCAGCACCGATTCGTAGAGGCCGGGGCGCGAGTCCATGACAAATCCGCCGGGGCTGGCCTGGGGCGGTTTGTCCCCCAGGTTCGGCGCGACGAAGCCCTGGCGGTGCATCAGCGGCATGTACAGATGGGTGAACGCGGCGACCGAGCCGCCATTGCGGTCCGCCGGCAAGCCGGTAACGCTGGCGCGCTCCAACAGGAAGGTGAGCAGTTCGGTCTTGGCGAAAATCCGCGTGACCAGTTCACAGTCCTTGAGGTTGTAGCGCGCCAGGGCGGGCTTGTCCTCGGCGAACATGCGGTTGATTTCGTCCATGCGCTGGTACGGCGTGGAGATGTCCTTGCCTTCGCCGAGCAGGGTTTGCGCGACGTTTTCCAGGCTGAAGGATTCAAAGCTCCAGGTCGCCGAACGCAGGCCTTCGATGCCGTCGATGATCAAGCGCCCTGCCGCGGCGGCGAAGTAGTGGTTGCGGCTGCCGTGTTCGCGCCAGGTCATGGCTTCGCCGCCACGCCCGAGCAGCAGCGGCACGTTGAGGCGCTGGGCGTGTTCGTGGAGCACGCGCAGGTCGAACTGCACCACGTTCCAGCCGATGATCGCATCGGGATCAAAGGTGGCCAGCCAGTGGTTGAGGCGTTCGAGCAGTTGGGCGCGGGTGTCGCAGTAGTCGAGCTTGAAGTCCACCGCCGTGGTTTGGTTCGGCGGGCCGAGCATGTACACCTGGCGCTCGCCGCAGCCTTCGAGGGCGATGGAATAGAGCTCGCCCTTGGCGGTGGTCTCGATGTCCAGGGACACGAGTTTGAGCGCTGGGCGGTAGTCGGGCGCGGGTTTCATCTGCGCATCCATCAGCACACCGTTGGCATCCGGCGTACCGCCAAACCACACGGGCGCGGTGATGAAGCGTTCCATCATGTAGCGCTCGGGCGGGCGTACGTCGCCTTCGTAGACGTCGACGCCGGCGGCGCGCAGGCGTTTTTCCACGTCCATCGCCTGGCGGTGCTGGCGGGTGTAGAGGCCCAGGACCTTGCGGTGGTGGAAGTCCAGCAATTCCAGCGGGCGCAGTTCGATCTCGCGTTCGCCCTTGAGCAGCCAGTCGAGCGGCTTGCGGTGGGCTTCGGGGATGAACATCACCGAGGTCTGCACGGGGAGGCGCACAAGCCGTGGGCCTTGGTCGGTGGCCAGCCAGAAGCTGACCTCCGTGCCCGCCGGGGTGTCGCGCCAATGCCGGGTCAGGACAAAACCCTGCTGTAAATCCACCGTACCGCACCTCAGGAATCGCTTTCAGGGCGTGATTCTACTCGGCTATGTGCGCACGCAGACCGCGAAAGTAAATATTTGTTGCGTGACGCTAATAACAATCACTATCATTCGCACCGGAGTCGTATCCGCGCAGCGAGGACGCGCAACGTTTGTTGCCCTTTTCCTCACTGGATCGCCCATGCCCTTCCCTATTCCGTTTCGTCCGACCCTGCTCGCCCTGTGCTGCTCCCTGAGCATCACTGCTCATGCCGCCACCCCAGCCACCCCGCAGGATGCGAACAACCGTCAGGACGGCAACACCCTGGAATTGGGCGCCACCAACATCAGCGCCGACGCGCCCGCGCCAAGCGCCCTGCCTCCGGTGTACGCCGGCGGCCAGGTGGCACGCGGTGGCCAGTTGGGGGTGCTGGGCAACCAGGACATCATGGACGTGCCGTTCAGCATGTCTTCCTACACCGAAAAACTGATCCGCGACCAGCAAGCCGAAACCGTCGGCGATGTGCTGCTCAATGACTCGTCCGTGCGCCAGGCGTCGGGGTATGCCAACCAGGCGCAGACCTTCATGATTCGCGGCTTGCCCCTGAACGGCGATGATATGTCCTACAACGGTCTGTACGGCATCCTGCCGCGCCAGATCATTTCCGCCGACGCCCTGGAACGGGTCGAAGTGTTCAAGGGCCCGAATGCCTTTATCAACGGCGTGAGCCCCACCGGTTCGGGGATTGGCGGCGGCGTGAACCTGCAACCCAAGCGCGCCGATGACCTGCCGTTGCGCCGTTTCAGCACCGACATCAGCAGCGACGGCCGGGTGGGCGAGCACTTGGACATTGGCCAGCGCTTTGGCGAAGACCATCAATTTGGCGCGCGGGTGAACCTGTCCCAACGCGAAGGCGATACCGGCATCGATGATGAAAACCAGCGCTCGAAGCTGTTTGCGGTGGGCCTGGACTACCGTGGCGATGCGCTGCGTTTATCCGGTGACTTTGTGTACCAGAAGGAGCACATCAATGGCGGGCGCAACTCGGTGTTCACCGGCACCGCCACCCACATCCCGGATGCGCCTTCGGCCGACACCAACTACGCGCCAAGCTGGAGCAGCACCAACCTGGAAGACACCCTGGGCATGCTGCGAGCCGAGTACGACCTGAACGACAACTGGACGGCGTACGCGGCAGGCGGGGTCAAGCACACCCGTGAAATGGGGCGTTACTCGTCGGTGACCCTGACCGACAACCTCGGCAACGCCACCGCCAGCGGCTCGACCATTGCCCACGAAGAAGACAACAGCAGCCTGATGACGGGCCTGAACGGCAAGTTCCAGACCGGTGCGGTGAGCCATCGCCTGAACTTCGGCCTGGCCGGGACCTGGACCCAGGCGCGCAACGCTTATGTGTTCGCCAGCGGCAAGACCACCACCAACATCTACAATCCGGTGACCGGCGCGCCACCGGCCCTGAACAACCCACGCAACACCCCGGGCACCGACTTCAGCGACCCGGAAATCACCGCCAAGACCTTTGTACGCAGCGCGGCCGTTTCCGACACCTTTGGCTTCTTCGATGACCGCCTGTTGGTGACCGTTGGTGCACGTCGCCAGCAGATGGTGGTGCAGGGTTACAACTACGCGAGCGGCACCCGCACGGCGAATTACGACGAGTCGATCACCACGCCGGTCTACGGCCTGGTGTTCAAGCCGTGGGAGCATGTGTCGGTGTACGCCAACCGCATCGAAGGGTTGGCGCAGGGGCCGACGTCGCCGCTGATGTTGGGTGTGAGGCCGATCATCGGCGGCGGCCAAGCCTATGCGCCAGCACGCTCCAAGCAGATTGAAGCGGGCGTCAAGGTCGATATGGGCACCTATGGCGCCACGCTGGGTGTTTACCGTATCGAACAGCCTGGGGCCGGTTACTCCGAAATCGTCGATGCAACCACTGCGCGCTATGTGCGCGAAGGCCTGCAAATCAACAAGGGCGTGGAGCTGAACGTGTTCGGCGAACCGGTCAGCGGCCTGCGTTTGCTCGGCGGTGTGACGGTGATGAAGACCGAGCTCAAGGACACGCAAAATGGCGCCAATGACGGCAACCGTGCCATCGGCGTGCCTTCGTTCCAGCTCAACGCCGGGGTGGATTGGGATGTGCCGGGCCTGCAAGGCGTGAGCCTCAACGGGCGCATGCTGCGCACCGGCGGCCAGTACGCGGATGCGGCCAACAACCTCAGCCTGCCGGCGTGGAACCGCTTCGATGTGGGTGCGCGCTACAACTTCAAGGTGGCGCAGCGGGATGTCACTGTAGGCGCGACCGTGGAAAACGTCGCCAATGCCAAGTATTGGGAATCGGCGCAAGGTGGATTCCTGAGCCAGGGTGATCCGCGGGTGGCCAAGTTGTCGGCATCGGTGGATTTCTGAAAAAGTAAAAAGCAACCTGTGGCGAGGGAGCTTGCTCCCTCGCCACAACAAGCCCCATGCCGGCCAGGCTGAAAACCCCAAGTGTGGGCATCAGGCGCGACGGGCTTGGCCGAGATAGGTTTCGATATTGCCCATTTGCTCGTCCCAGCCCCGGGAGTTCATCTTGAAGGCTTTTTGGCGGCGGGCTTCAGGAATGCCGTCAAAACCCGACTCAACCACCCGCAGCAAAATGCCCGGTGCGCGATCCTCGATAGTGAATTCCACAAGGGTCGGTGTTTCCTTGTCGTAATCGACCCCCTCCTCCACCGCAAAAGGGTGCCACCAGAAAGAGAACAACGTTTGCGGCAGGATGCGTTCGATCCTCGCCTTCCAGATCACATGCTCATAACCGGGATAAGTGATCGGCGCCTCGATGGTTTCACCCACGACAAAGCTCTGGCCCTTGAGGGCAATCCCAAACCAGCGGCCGAATTGCTCGGCATCGACAAGGGCTTCCCACACCTGTTTACGTGAAGCATTGAGCAGGACTTTTCGTTCTATTCGATCCAATACGTGCATAAGTCACCTCCTCCATTGAAGGTAGGCGACATCAACCAATGCGCAACCTTTTCGGTCACGCATTGGTGTTGCTACTTACTTCAGAACTTCCATTTGGCGTTGACCATCGCATTGCGCGGCTCGCCGTAGGAGCCCGAGTTGAATGTGCCCATGCCGTCGTAGTACTTCTTGTCGAACAGGTTGTTGACGTTCAGTCCCACGGACAGGTGCTCGTCCACCTGGTAGTTGGCCAGCAGGCCGACCACGGCGAAGGGGTCCTGTACCGCCTTGTAGTACGGCCCGGTGTAGTTGATCTGCGTGGTGGCGTACATCTCGCTTTGCCAGGTGACATTGCCGCCTACAGTCAGGCGGTTCAGGGCGCCCGGCAGGCGGTAGGTGGTGCCGAGCTTGAACAGGTTGATCGGCTGGTTGACCTGTACGCGTTCGCCGTCCTTGGCGTGGGATTCGCGGTAGGTGTAGCCGCCAAACACGTTCCAGCCTGAGGCGACCTCACCGGAAATTTCGGTCTCGACGCCGCGCGTGGTGGTGCCGGCGATGGCTTTGTATACGGTTTTGCCACTGGCATCGTTGCCCGAATCGGCGGCGGTGTTCTTTTGCTCGATGTCGAACAGGGCGATGCTCGCGTTCAGCGCGCCGTCGAAGAATTCGCCCTTGAGGCCGATCTCGTAGTTGTCTCCTTCAAGCGGGGCCAGCGAGCCGCCGCTGGCGGTTTTGTAGAACGTCTGCGGCAGGAAGATGCTGGTGTAGCTGGCGTAGACCGAGTAGGTGTCGTTCAGGTCGTAGATGATGCCCGCGTAAGGCGTCACGACACCGGTCTTCTTGGTTTTGTCGGTGTTTTTCGAGTAGGGCTCATAGAGACTGACCTCATCGAGTTGCTTCCACCAACTGACGCGGGTGCCGAGAATCAGGGTCAGTGGATCGATCGGTTTCAAACGCAATGCGCCATACACACCGGTCTGTTGCAGGGTGGTCACCGTGCCCCCGATCTTGTTGTAGGAACGGCGCCCATACTGCCGGCCATCCCAGGTGAAGATGTTGTCCACATCCCCGTAATCATTGTCCTGATCAGCCAGGGTGCTGCTGTAGTTCGGAAAATTAAGGTGGGTGCGCGACGTGCTCGCGCCAACTACCAACTCGTGCTCACGGCCACCCAACTGGAACGGGCCATTGGCATACACATCCAGCGTGTCCTGGGTCTGGTAGCTGTCGAGGCGGTAGATGAAGGCCCCGGCACCTTGGCCGGTGACCGGGTCCGGGTAGCCGCCACTGGCGGAAGCGCCCTGCCCTTTGCGGTAGGAATACTGATGGCTGTAGGCGGTCTTCAGGCTCCAGTCGTTGTCGAGTTTGTGGTCCAGCATCGTGGTGAAGGTGTAGCTGGTGTTGTCCATGTAGCTGGAACGTGTAGCCGGGTTGAAGGAGCGGGAGAAGTTGGTCTGGCGGCCATTGTTGTAGAACAACGGGATATGGCCGTAGCTGGTGCCGTTGGCGTCGTTGTTCTGGTAATCCAGGCTGGTGCGCAGGGTGGTGGTGTCATTCAGGTCGATATCGAGCGCGCCGTACATCACGCGTTTTTCTTGTTTGTACCAATCCACGAAGGATTTCTGCTTCTGGTACGCCGCGACAAATCGCCCGCGCACATTACCGGTTTCGGTCAGCGGGCCAGACACATCGACTTCGGAACGGTAACGGTCCCACGCGCCGGCTTCCCCGGAGAGGTGAGCCTGGAAGTCTTTGGTCGGGCGCTTGCGCACCAGGTTGATGGTGGCGGACGGCGTGCCTGCGCCGCTCATCAAACCGGTGGCACCGCGTACGACTTCGACACGGTCGTAGAGGGCCATGTCGGAAAGTGGGCCGATAAATTGCTGGGACTCATTGGCGATTTGCGAAGGGATGCCGTCGTACTGGAAGTTCTGGATCTCGAAGCCACGGGAGTAGAAGGAGTAGCGCTCGCTGTCACGATGGTTGCTGCTGATGCCCGGGGTGAAGGTCAGCACCTCGCTGAGGGTGGACAGGTGCTGGTCATCCATCAGTTGGCGGGTGACCACGCTTACGGACTGCGGCGTTTCGCGCAGGGACAGAGGTAACTTTGTCGCGGTACTGGTCGCTCCGGTGGTGTAGGAACCCGTGCTTTCGGTGGTCAGACCTAAACCTTCGGCGTTGATACTGGTGGCGCCGAGGGTCAAGGCACCGCCGCTGGCCTGCGGCGCCAAGCGGTAACTGCCATCACTGTTGGCGGCGATGGCCAGGTTGCTGCCGGCCAGCAGCCGGGCAAAACCTTGTTCGACGCTGTACGTGCCCTGCAGACCCGCGCTTTGCCTGCCGGCAGTCAGGCCCGAATCAAAGGACAGCACCACGCCCGCCTCGCTGGCAAAGCGGCTCAACACCGAACCCAGGGGACCTGGCGCAATGGCGAACGCCTGTTGCTGGCTGGCCGCCATTGCACTGGAGCCGCTCGCCAACAAGGGGGCCAACAGCCCGGTCTGCACCATCAGCGACACGCCAAGCAACGCGACCTGCAAAGGCTTTTTGCGAAATGAGCGAAGCGGTTGATTGGCGACTGAGGTTTGCCCTGCGCGCATGTTGACTCCTGATGGTTCGAAACGAATGGAGGGGGTTTGCAGGAGGAGTCGAACGAGGGGCGGCAAATCGACAACGGACGTTGAGAATTATTTTCGATGTCAGGCGCGTGGGACCAATGTCGTCCAATAGCGGGTACGTGACGAGAGGCGCACCGGTAGCGCGTGGGTCAGGGCGTTGAGGGTCAGGTCGATATCGTCCAGGGAATACGCACCGGAGACCGGCAGGTGGCCGATTTCCGTGGCGCATCCCAGATAGCCCGGGCGGTAGCGTGCCAACTCGGCCACCAGATGGTCCAGGCGCCAATTGTCGACGATCAGCCGTCCCTGCGCCCAGGTGCCTGTTCCGGGGTCGTTCGAGCTCAGGGTGAGCATGCGCTGGGTATCGAACGTGACGGTCTGGCCGGCGGTGACTACCGTTTCCGCGGGATCGACGCCCAGACGTACCGCCACCGCGTGTTGCAATACGCTCATCGCCGTAAAATCGTCGAACTGGCGCACGTCAAAGCGGGTGCCCAGGGCGCGCATCTCACCGTGGGCGCTGCGCACCAGAAACGGCCGGGGGTCGGGGGCGGTTTCCACGAGGATTTCTCCGGCACGCAAAATCAACAAACGTTGTTCGGCGTTGTAGTGGATATCCACGGCACTCGCGGTGTTGAGGGACAGTTGGGTGCCATCGTCCAGGCGCAGGCTGTGACGCTCGCCGGTGGTGGTGCGTTGATCGGCCACCCATTGCGGTGCTTGGCGATAGCCGGACCAACCGATGGCGCTCACGCCGGCACCGATCACCACACCCTTGAGCAATGCGCGGCGCCCCAGTCTCAGGGACTGGTCGGCGGCGACGTCCAGCACATTGACGGCGACTGCACCCGGCAGGCATTGGAGTTGGCTGCGCAGGGCTTCTACGCGCTGCCAGGCCCATTGGTTCAGCGCGCTTTCGTCGCGCCAGGTGAGCCAGGCCACTTGCAACTGCGGGTCATCGGGCTCGGCGGCCAATCGGGCGACCCAGTGGGCGGCCGAACTGAGGGCCTGATGTTTCGGATCACGGGCCACCGTCAATGCTCCAGGGCAAAGATCAGGCAATGCTCGGTGGCCTTGGCAATGTATTTGGTCACTGAACTCACCGACACCTGTAGCTGTTCGGCGATTTCCTTGTAAGGCATACCCTGCAACTGCGAGAGCAGGAAGGCGCGTTTGGCCTTGTGCCCCAGGCCATCGAGCATGGCGTCCAGACGTTGCAGGGTTTCGATGACCAGTAAACGCTCTTCTGGAGAAATAGCGTAACCCTGGGGCTGTTCGGCCAAGGCCTGGAGATAAGCCTGCTCAAGGGCTTTGCGACGGAAACTGTCGATCATCACGCGCTTGGCAATCGTCACCAGAAAATGCCGCGGCTCTTTCAACTCAGCGGCCAAAGGTTGGGTGCGCTCAGCCAGCAACAAACGGATAAAAGTGTCTTGTGCCAGGTCTGCGGCCTGATGGGAACAACCCAGGCGCGCGCGCAGCCAACTGACCAACCAGCGGTGGTGGTCACCGTAGAGTTGGCCAATCGGTTCGTGGGGGGAATGAGGCACAGCAGACGGAGGCATAATAATATTGCGCGCGAATGAGAACGCTTCGCAATTTAGACCAATGCCGGAATAAGGGCAATGATTTGTATCACTTGTGATGCGCAGCGCGGCGGCGAACGGTAGATTGCACCCCTCCCCTTTGAGGTGAAGCACTATGACTCAGCCGCTCCATGGAAGTTGTGCCTGCAAGGCCGTGCAGTATCAGGTGGACAGCCTGGATATGCCCATCAGCCTCTGCCATTGCCAGAGCTGCCGCAAAGCCCACGCGGCGGCGTTCGTTGCGACTGCCGGTGTGATGCGCGAGCACTTCCGCTGGACCCAGGGCGAGGCGCTGTTGTCGTCGTATGAATCTTCGCCGGGTAAGTTCAGGCATTTCTGCGCGCGCTGCGGATCACATCTGATGGCCGAACGAGGGCATCAACCCCATGTGATTGTGCGGGTGGCGACGCTGGATGATGACCCGGGCATACGCCCCACCTCACATATCTGGACCGCCCACGATGTGCCATGGCTGGCACATGAGGGCGTAGAACAGTGGGCCGAATGGAAGGTGTGACTCAGACGTGTGGGTCACCGGGCGCTTTGGCTGGCGTCGCGTATTGCGGCTTGAGGTGGCCGTCCTGGTCGAGTAGCCACGCATCCATTATCTGTCGCACCACGGGGCCGGCAACCCGGCCGCCGGCCTCGCCGTTTTCGATCATCACCGAGATCACGATTTTCGGGTGCTCGGCCGGCGCAAAGCCGACGAACAAGGCGTTGTCGCGATGGCGTTCCAGGGTCTTGTTACGGTTGTAACGTTCGCCCTGCTTGATCGCCACCACTTGCGCCGTACCACTCTTGCCGGCAATCCGGTATTGCGCGCCTTGTGCGGCGGCGCGGGCGATGCCACGCGGGTCGTGCATCACCAGTTGCATGCCGTGGTTGACCTGCTCCCAGTCACGCGGGTCCTTGAGGACCACGTTGGGCATCGGGTTTTCGTCCACCGGCGCCACGCCATTGATGGTCTTGGCCAGGTGCGGGCGATTCCACACACCTTTGTTGGCGATCAACGCGGTGGCCTGGGCCAGTTGCAGTGGGGTGACTTGCATATAACCCTGGCCGATGCCAAGGATCACGGTTTCGCCGGGGAACCAGGGTTGGCGGCGTGTGGCGCGCTTCCAGGATTGGGATGGCATCAGGCCGGCGGATTCCTCGAACATGTCGAGGGAGACTTTCTGGCCAAGGCCGAATTCGGCCAGGTAATCGTGCAGGCGGTCGATACCGAGTTTGTGCGCCAGGTCGTAGAAGTAGGTGTCGTTGGAACGCATGATGGCGGCGTCCATGTCCACCCAACCGTCGCCGCTGTGGTTCCAGTTGCGGTACTTGTGGTCGAAGTCGGGCAGTTGGTAGTAGCCGGGGTCGAACACGCGGGTTTGCGCGGTGACGACACCGCTGTCGAGGCCGGCGATGGCCACCTCGGGTTTGATCGTCGAGCCCGGCGCATAGAGCCCGCGCAGTACGCGGTTGAAGAGCGGCCGGTCGATGGAGTCGTGCAGTGCGGCGTATTCCTTGAAGCTGATGCCGGTGACGAACATGTTCGGGTCAAAGCTCGGCTTGCTGACCATGGCCAGTACTTCGCCGGTCTGTGGGTCGAGGGCGACCACTGAACCACGACGATCGCCCAGGGCTTCTTCTGCGGCTTCCTGGAGGTGGATGTCGAGGCTGAGCACGATGTTTTTGCCGGGGATCGGGTCAGTGTGCTTGAGCACGCGCAGGACACGGCCCTGGGCGTTGGTCTCGACTTCCTCGTAACCGACGTGGCCGTGGAGTTCGGATTCGTAGAAGCGCTCGATACCGGTCTTGCCGATGGACTGTGTGCCGCGGTACTCCACCGAGTCGAGGGACTTGGATTCTTTTTCGTTGATCCGGCCAACGTAGCCGATGGAGTGGGCGAAGTGCGCGCCTAACGGATAGTGGCGAACGAACTGCGGCTCGACGTCCACGCCGGGCAAGCGGAACTCGTTCACGGCCAACACGGCGATCTGTTCCTCGGTCAACTCGTAGAACAACGTGACGGGCACGAAAGGATGGCGTGCCTGCTTCAGCGCTTTGTCGAACACGGCGCGGTCTTCGGCAGGCAGATGCAGCAGATTGACGATGGCGTCCAGCTCACCCTTGAGATCGGTGGTGCGCTCGCGGGTGATGGTCAGGTTGTAGCTAGGGCGGTTGTCGGCCAGCACCACGCCGTTGCGGTCATAGATCAAGCCGCGCGTCGGCGTGATGGGGAGGACGTGCACGCGGTTGTTTTCAGAAATCGTGGAGTGGTAGTCGAACTGTACGACCTGCAGGAAATACATGCGGCCTACCAAGGCGCAGGTAATGCCAATCACCAACAGCGCACAGGCGAGCAGACGCTTGTTGACCAGGCGGTTTTCTTTTTCGTGATCTTTGATCGGTATGGCTTCAGGCATTTCTACAGCATCTCGTTGAAGAAGGGCGACGCCGCGTCCTGCGGGTGAAAGATCAGTCCTTGTGAAAATGTGCTGCACCATACCAAAAATGCAGAAACACTTTGTATTGATTTCCCCAACGGTAGGCTCAAGGAGCATGTCGATCCTTGGCAGACTTTTTTCGCGCCCAAAACAAAACCCCATCTGCTTTCGCAAATGGGGTTTCGGAATTTAATCTTGACGATGACCTACTCTCACATGGGGAAACCCCACACTACCATCGGCGATTTGACGATGGCGTCCAGCTCACCCTTGAGATCGGTGGTGCGCTCGCGGGTGATGGTCAGGTTGTAGCTAGGGCGGTTGTCGGCCAGCACCACGCCGTTGCGGTCATAGATCAAGCCGCGCGTCGGCGTGATGGGGAGGACGTGCACGCGGTTGTTTTCAGAAATCGTGGAGTGGTAGTCGAACTGTACGACCTGCAGGAAATACATGCGGCCTACCAAGGCGCAGGTAATGCCAATCACCAACAGCGCACAGGCGAGCAGACGCTTGTTGACCAGGCGGTTTTCTTTTTCGTGATCTTTGATCGGTATGGCTTCAGGCATTTCTACAGCATCTCGTTGAAGAAGGGCGACGCCGCGTCCTGCGGGTGAAAGATCAGTCCTTGTGAAAATGTGCTGCACCATACCAAAAATGCAGAAACACTTTGTATTGATTTCCCCAACGGTAGGCTCAAGGAGCATGTCGATCCTTGGCAGACTTTTTTCGCGCCCAAAACAAAACCCCATCTGCTTTCGCAAATGGGGTTTCGGAATTTAATCTTGACGATGACCTACTCTCACATGGGGAAACCCCACACTACCATCGGCGATGCATCGTTTCACTG